>NZ_QEOB01000021.1:0-159561 GCF_003096875.1 Paraburkholderia unamae | reverse complement strand
TCGCCACCAGCCTGGTTGAGCTGGTTTGCCCAGTAAATCAGGCCAGCCGGGTCAGCCGGACGGCCATAGTAGGCGATGTAAGCCTGTTGTACCTGCGAGTAGTAATCTGCCGCTGCCATTAAGAGCTCCAATTGGTCTTCTGATTAACAACACATGTGTGCGCCCGCATATTCGTGGCATGGCCAGAAGATCGGCCACGCACAGGCCCCCGACTATCGAACGCCGTGGCATTGTCAGATGGACGCGATGAGGTAGGGTGTGATGGTGCGCACAAAGCCTCACATTTCCAGCGCGCAGTGGACGCAACGTTGGCCGACCGGCTTAAAGCGCGGAAATTTACGAGGCACGACAACCGAATTCGCGAGAATACAGATGTGTCGTGGCGACAATTCACGTGCGAATCATGTGAGACTGCACGGGCATAGGGAGAATCACCGCCCTCTGGGAGGGGCGGGAGGCGTAATGCGCCACGCGGCAAGTTCGGACCGCTTCCTATTTGGCGTGGTGTGGGCCACCAACTCAACGACAATGAAGAATTGGTGGCTTTATTGCTCTTTTACTACATGGCTGCCCAGACCTTTGGGCAACTCATTCTATCTCCCATAAAGTCAACAACTTGTGACTTCAATCACAACTCGCAACTCATTTTCCTTCGAGCTGATCGGTTGCCTCGCGTTTTACAGCGTACGGCCGGGAGGTTTTCGTTCAACGCTAATTGCTTTGCCTGCGGAGTCATACAGGAAGGCTCGCCACCGCCTTTACCCCCAAAGGGCTTACGACTAATTCCATGCTGTGGTCGTCCAGATCGAGGCCGCCCGGCCACGCCGCAGTGTCAAAGACGCGATAGCCCTGCTCAAGCAAATGCAGCATCTCACCGGGCCGGTGAATCCGGCGCGGATCGAGGCGCGAATACCCGAACCACGCATCCCTCCCGTTCGCAACGATCACCAGCCGCGCCAGATCGGCACAGGAGCGTTGGTACTATGCGAGATTCGCGCGCTTGGGCGGCTCGAAGGCGTGGAGCGCGCCGATCTGTGCCGCCGACAGGAACAGCGGCGCGTACCTCGGACGCGAGCCGCCCAGCGAATGCCCTTTGACGTTGAACACCGTGCCGCACGGCACGCGCACCGTTGCCCACGGCGCAAGCTTGATCCCGGTCGCGGCGCCCGAGTCGAGCGGGAGCAACGAAACGAGGCCGATGGCCTGCGGAATGACCGCATCGACCAGGCTCTTGGCGTTGGTGGCGTCGAGTTGCGCGACGGCCGCGCACAACTTGCCGTTGTCGCCGCAAAGGCCAACGAGGCAAAGATGTTCCGCTTCAACTGCACCTTGCACGCCCTTGCTCAAAGCCGAGGACTGCAAATTCGATGCAATTGTGACCACCGTCACAAGAAGACGCGAACCGTCCTGTAGAATCCGGCTCCTTCTGATCCCCGATAGCTCAGTCGGTAGAGCGCCGGACTGTTAATCCGTAGGTCCCTGGTTCGAGCCCAGGTCGGGGAGCCAGACATGCGGGAGTAGCTCAGTTGGTAGAGCGCAACCTTGCCAAGGTTGAGGTCGCGAGTTCGAGCCTCGTCTCCCGCTCCAGTCAGTATCCGCCCATGTGGCTCAGTGGTAGAGCACTCCCTTGGTAAGGGAGAGGTCGGCAGTTCGATCCTGCCCATGGGCACCACTCTCTTGCTGCCTCAGCATCCCGCTCAAGCCAGCCTTGACGCCCATCTGGCTTTGCCGAACTCAAAGGCAGCCGCCCCACACTTCTCTATCAACGCCCGGCATAAATATCGGCCCGCTTGCCGCAGAGGGTTCTGACCGACTGCGTGATGACGCTGTGAGCCGAGCTTATTTTGACGTGCAGATACGCACAGCGAATTAGCGTCCCAATCTCATCGAGCCGCTCGCCAGGCGCCATCGGTCCGTTCTTATTTTGCAGCTTGCGCATGCATCCTCGGATGGCGGTCGTGTGGCGCTACGCGATTCAAAGCGCGCAAGACGTGACGCCCGTCACAAATCGAAAAATAGCCGAAACGGATGCTAAAGATTAAAGGAGGCGCGCCGCTACCCTACCTGAATCGCCCGCTCGTCCCAACTTTCTGATCGCGCCGCTCCTCAACGTTGAGTAGAAGCGCGACGCTGGTTTCGCGTGCAATGGCCGGTCAAATAGCAAAATAACTCGGGGAGAAGAATGAGCGCCTATAACACACTGAATGCCGACGGAAGCGTTGCCTCGATTGAATATGCGATGGACGGCGTCTCGGTTTTCTCCAATAAGGCGCCAGCCGCCGATGTCCAGACGCTCGAATACTTCTTTGCGACCGAGGTCATCAACAACACGAATTTCCCGTACAGCTCGGCCGCGTCGGTCGCCGACCTGGTGTTCGCCGTGCGCGACGGACTGGTGACCGAAGCGCAAGTTCTGGCTTGGTCCGCCAGCAATAACATTCAGGTGAGCTATCCTGGCTCCACGGTGGTGGGTGCGACGCCGGCGAAGCTGACCGAATCGATGCTTACCGCACTGAGCGATCCGCAGTTCACGTCGAACGGAGGCCTCCCGACACTGAGCCAGGCGGCCGCCGATGTTGCCGCCAATCCGGAAGCGACAGCCACTACGGCAGCGGCCATCGAGTCCGCAAACAGTGCTGGCTACGCCCTGGATTTCACAATCGGGACACTCCTCCCAGGCGGACAGGTTGTCGTGGCCGGGCCAACCGCGCAGATCAATGGCGTCGGCTCCGTCGCCCAGTTGGCGGAGTCAGGTGCGCAAGCAGAACTCAGCGCGATGGCCAGCGCCCTTCCGGCGTCCGGACCCGCGTCGATTAGCGGCGTCTCGTCGGCGACCGAAGCGATCCAGGCGGCCTACATCGCGTTCTATGGGCGCCCGGCGGACTCGGGCGGACTCGCGTACTGGGCCGGCGAACTGCAAGCCGCCGGGGGCAATCTGGATGCGGTCGTCAGTGCCTTCGGCAATTCGACGGAGTCGCACGCGCTGTACGGCGGGCAGTCTGTCGAGCAGATGCTCACCGCCATCTACCAGCAAGAATTCAACCGTGCACCTGACGCCGCCGGAGAAGCGTACTGGGCGACTCAAATCAGGAATGGCGCCATTTCCGCAGCCGGGGCGGCCCTGGCCATCCTGAACGGTGCGACGGGAAGCGACCAGGCGGTAATCAACGACAAGCTGGTCGTCGCCACTGCATTCACCAGTGCCCTCGCGCAGGAAAGTTTCGCCGCCGGACTGTACGGCGGCGACACCGCAGCCGCAAACGCCCGCCTGTATCTGTCGTCGGTCGATGGCAACACCGCACATGCTGTGCTGATGGCAGGCATCGCCCAGCAAGTGGCGCAAGGCATCCAGACCGAGGCAACGGTGGCAAACGCCATCACCGGCGTCGGGATTACGCTGATGGGTCAGCCAACGCAGACTGTCGTTGAGACGCATACCGTTACCGCCTAGGCGCAGGTCGAACGACCTGCACGCCGGCAACACGTCAGCAACGCCTCGAGCGCAGCCACATTTCCTTGCGGAATCCACCAATTTGCCGTCGCTGCCGCGGGCATAATACGCTTTTAGCGTCTGGTTGAGCGTTCAATGAAGATTTGCCTGAACATGATCGTCAAGAACGAAGCACCGGTCATCCGGCGGTGCCTCGATAGTCTCAAGCGGTGGGTCGACTATTGGGTCATCGTGGACACCGGCTCGAGCGACGGCACGCAGGCGCTTATCCGCGAATGCATGGCGGACGTTCCCGGCGAATTGCACGAGCGACCGTGGCGTGATTTCGCACACAATCGCAATGAGGCCATGGCGCTTGCAAAGCCGCATGGCGACTATCTTCTTTTCATCGACGCGGACGAAGTGCTGGAGCTGCCGCACGGTTACTCATGGCCAGCCCTGAGTGCCGATGGCTACCGATTCCGTTGCAGGCTCGGCGAGTGGAGCTACCAGCGTAACGCCCTTGTTGCTTCGAAACAGCCGTGGCATTGGGCAGGAGTCCTGCATGAATATCTGACCCAGAACCGCGACCATGCGTGGGTCGATCTGCCGGATGCCACAATCATGGTTTCCCGGGACGGCGCACGCGCGCGCGACGCGCGTACCTACGAGCGTGATATTGAGGTTCTGGAGCGAGCAATCCGCGACGAGCCGGAAAACGCACGTTATCGTTTCTATCTTGCCCAGAGCTATCGCGACGCCGGCCGAATCGCGGACAGCATTCGTACGTACCGCGAACGACACGCAATGGGGGGATGGGACGAAGAGTGCTGGTACAGCCTCTACCAGATCGGCGCGCTGACAGCAGCACTGGGCGCACCGCGAAGCGAAGTGGTCGAAGCCTATTTGAGCGCCTTCGAGGCGCGCCCGACGCGTGCCGAGCCTTTGCATGACCTTGCGCGATATCACCGCTTGCGCGGCGAATTTGCCCTGGCCCATCTGTTCGCCGCCCGAGCGGTATCGATGACGCGCCCCAATGACGCCCTCTTCGTCGACGACTCGATTTACCGTTGGCGATCTCTGGACGAATTGTCCGTGAGCGCGTGGTACGCCGGAGCCGTCGAGGAAGGCCGGGCAGCATTGAAGCGACTCCTCGCGGAGCGGCTTTACCCATCCGGGGAAGCTTCGCGCATGGAATCGAACAGAGCCTACTTTGGGTTGTAGGCCGCTGTTCCTCACAGGCACCGGGGTGTCAACTCGCGGACGGGAAGACGCCGGAAACGCAAATCATATAAGTCAGCCCATTCGGCGTCACGCCCGAAAGATTTGGCAGAGCGAATGTCGTCACGCCATCTCCGCCATAGGTCGTGCCAAGTAGCGCAAACAATGCAGTGTAGCCGGTGATCGGAAGCAACTGCCCGTTAGCCGGCAACCCAGGACTGTAATGTGCCGCCGTCAGCCATACCGTTCCGAGCGTACATTCCGTGCCCGTTGTCGACGTAGAAGCGCCGCCGGGACTTCCAAGGCCGGAGACCGTGCCGGTAGCGCCCGTTGCTCCTGCGGGCCCCGCTGCACCTTGCGGACCTGTGGCTCCCGTCGCTCCAGTCGCTCCCGTAGCTCCTATAGCCCCGGTGGCTCCTGTGGCTCCGCCGACGCCCTGAATCCCCTGAATTCCCTGCGGCCCTGTTGCTCCACTCGCTCCACTCGCTCCGGTCGCCCCGGTCGCTCCGGCTACACCGATCGGACCCGTTGCCCCCGTCGCTCCTGCTGCACCCGTCGCCCCGGTCGCCCCTGTCGCCCCCGCCGCACCGGCCACACCTGCTGCGCCCGTCGCTCCAGCGGGCCCGGTGGCCCCTTGTGCGCCCGACCCACCGGCATCGCCGGACGCGCCTTGCGCGCCCGTCGCCCCCTGGGGCCCAGTGGCGCCCGTTGCGCCCGCGACTCCCGTGGCACCCGCCGTCCCTTGAGCCCCGGTCGCACCCGTCGTCCCCTGCGATCCGGTAGCGCCCGTTGCCCCTGTGGCACCCGCCGCGCCCTGTGGCCCCGTCGCGCCTGTGGCCCCGGTTGCCCCAGTGCCACCAGCCGCTCCGGTCGCCCCCGTAGCCCCCGTCGAGCCGGCCGGCCCCGTTGCACCCGTCGCCCCGACGTTGCCCATGATGAGCTGTTGCGTCAGTGCACCAAGATTCGTCGAATTGTCGGAAAGTTGTGTGTGCAACAATTCCAGTGCATCGTCGTACGCATTCCCCGATGTCGGCTGGAACGACTGATTCATCAGATTCAGCGAACTGGTGTCGATACCGAGACTCGCGAGCAGTTGTCGCGTATTGGACAACGCCGTCGGCAATTGCGAGCTTGCGGCACTGGCCGTGGCCGCCGAAAACGAATTGAAGAAGCTTTCCGTGTCCGTGCTGCCGGCCAGCGCCGCAGTCACGAGTTCGGTGAAAGGCGTAATGTCCGTCGTACCAGGCCCGGAGACAAAGGAATGCAAAACCTGCCCCGTGGAGGTCTGGACCCTCAAAACACACGGCAAGACAAGACCCGAGGTGCTGACCGACCACGCGCCGCTGGCCGACGTCGTCGTCGACGTGTCGCCCGATACGCATTTCAACGAGACCTCGGCATTCGCAACGGGAGCGCCGGTTGCGGCTACACCGTTGATGGTTGCGGGCGCAATACTGCCCGACCCGCCGCCGGAACCGCCGCCACATCCGGCAAACAACGACGTCACGGCAATTGGAATCAAAACGGCTGAGATTTTCTTTTTCATTTTCTTTTCCACAGTGGCATTAACAAAGCACGTCGGTCACCGGGATCGCTTTGCACGCAGCAAGCCTCCGGACCGACATGGCGCGCATGCTGGTTCGTTCTTTTTTTCTCTGGAAACTCAAGCCATATCGCCGTGAACTAGCGAATATTGCGAGGCAGACGCCCACCGGAAAATCGCTGAGTTTGTCTGGATGTAGGCGAATCGGGAGGCGCGGCGATCGCGATTATCAATCGATTGATACGACTAATGCTGTGACGAGCATCACAACTGCCGTTTTGCAGAGTGGTATGAAATCGACGCGCATGCACGCCGTGCGTTTCAGAATGCGACGGCGCGAAAATGTGCAGACATGGACGCCTTCACAAGCATGCCGTGTCAACGATCCGCTCAACGGGCAACGCCCACCCATCACGCCCTCAATCACCCGCCTCGAAACGCAACCGATTGCAGGTAAAATCCGCCACGGAATTCAGGGGCGCGGGTTGCGCTCCCTGTTTGGCCCACGTTCAGCAGCCTCGCGCGCCTGACCTCGCCCGAGTACCCACGGCACATGGCGACGTTCGGGACCACTCCGAACCGCGCAGCGCGCTGCTGACGGCCCTGAAAGATCACATCCAGAAACACCGGGAACGCGCTTGAGCTTCGAGGAATACTACAGTCGGCTGCAATTGCCGGTCACGGCATCGCCGGCAGAGATCAAGCGCGCCTACCGGCGTCTGCGGGCGCAGTATCACCCCGATCGCAACAAAGGCCGCGAGGCGGCGGTCGAACCGGTATTCAAGCGCATTCAGGAAGCGTTCGAGATTCTGACCGGCAGGCGCCAGGCGCCGGTGGCCAAGGCGGCCGCACCATCGAACAGCAGCCGCACGCGCGAAGCCCCACCGCGCGAGCGCCATGCCGGGCCGCCCATGCGCGGCGCAAACTGTCTGGTCGAGCTTTTCGTGCCGCTCGAAGTGGCGATCGAAGGCGGCGGCGTCGAAGCGCACTACCCCGTGAAAGGCCCCTGCGACGCCTGCCGGCAGACCGTCGGCAACGTCCATTGCGAGAAGTGTCTCGGCACCGGCTTGCGGAGCTGGCGCAAGTCCGAAATCGTCGCGATTCCGCGCGGTGCGTGGGACGGTCAGCGTCTCGTCGTCGAAGGCGGCGGTCACCCCGGCGTCAACGGCGGGCCGTCTGGTGACGCCATTTTCTCGGTCTCCATCGTCTGCGGCTCGGCCTTCACCCGCAACGGGCTCGATCTCGCCTGTGACATTCAGCTCGACTTCGTGACGGCCATGCTCGGCGGCACCGTTGAAGCGAAGATTCTGGGCCGCACGCAGGAGGTGAAGATTCCGCCGAACGCGAATGCGGGCACGCCCATCCGCCTGCCCGGGCTAGGGTTATCGGAGCGCAACGGCGCACGGGGGAATCTCACATTGAACCTGGTGCTCACAATGCCGGGCGCCGCCTCGCATCTGACCGACACCGAACGCCAGCGGCTGCGCGACATATTCGCCGACGCGGAGCGTCGAGCAGCGCAAACGGCGCAAAAGCCACAAGCGCCGCTTGCAGGCTCGCGCGTCAAACGCTAATTCATTACGCGCCCTGCGAATCGATCCACGCGCGCGCAGCCTCGAAACCCGCTTCGGCGGCCGCGTGCTCGGTGGACCACAGGCGCGTGATATGCACGAGTTGCCAGTCCGCCACAACGGCATCGGCCTTCAACACGCGAAAGTGCGCTTTCACACCCGTGAGCACCTGGTCGACCGCGACTTCGATGTCGTAGTCCTTATAGCGCTCCTGGTAGTCGCCCATGTCGATGCCTTTCGGCTCCATGATCGCCTCCGCGATGTGACTGTTGACGGTTCATCCTAGCACTTCCGCCATGCACGACGCGCGCGCCGCGTGCGTCAGAGACGCGCGATCGACACCTCCGTCGACTTCACCAGCGCAACCACTTCCGAGCCCACCTTGAGTTCGAGTTCGTCGATCGAGCGGGTGGTGATGACCGAGGTGACGATGCCGAACGTCGTGTCGACGTCGACCTCCGATACCACGGGCCCGCGAATGATCTCCTTGATCTTGCCGCGAAACTGGTTGCGAACGTTGATGGCGGTAATGCTCATTGCTTCGGCTCCGTGATATCGAATGAAAACGAGAGGATGACTGATGAAAGATTCAGGCCGTCACATCCAGCGGTGCTTCGTCGGCCGGATGTGCGCCGTTGCCAAGCACGCGTTGCAGCACGCGCTCCTCGAGCGCGGCAAAGCGTGCGTCGACGCGCGCACGCGGACGCTCGAGCGGCACCGTCTGATCGAGCGCGATACGCCCCGCCTCGACAAGCAGAATGCGGTCCCCGAGCGCGACGGCTTCATGCACGTCGTGCGTGACGAGCAGCGCCGTGAAGCGATGTTCGCGCCACAGCCGCTCGATCAGCGCGTGCATCTCGATGCGCGTGAGCGCGTCGAGCGCGCCAAGCGGTTCGTCGAGCAACAGCAGGCTCGGCCGGTGCACGAGCGCACGGGCCAGCGCCACGCGCTGGCGCTGGCCGCCCGAGAGGCGCGCGGGCCATTCGTCGGCGCGCGCAAGCAGGCCCACTTCGTTCAGCACCGCGCGCGCGTCCTCGCGCGCGCCGCGTCCCAGGCCGAGCATCACGTTCTGCAACACGGTTTTCCAGGGCAAGAGCCGCGCGTCCTGAAACATGATGCGCGTGTCGAGCGTGGCACCGCCCACTCCGCGCCGTTCCACGACGCCATCGTCGGCCGTTTCGAGCCCCGCGATCAAACGCAGCAGCGTAGACTTGCCGCAACCGCTGCGCCCGACGATCGAAACGAAGCTGCCGCGCTCGATCGCGAGATCGAAGCCGCTCAGCACTGCACGTTCGCCGTAGCGCTTGCTCACGCCGCGCAACGCCACCGAAGCGTCGCCCGCGTTCGGGTCCGTGCGCAGGGCCACGCCCTCTTGCGCGCCGCGAGCGTGGTCGTTGCGCTCGTTGCGTTCATTGCGATCGTTCGGGCGCGCCCGTTCGAAGCCGCCGTATCCCGGCGCCAGTTGACTCGCGCTCATGCGTCGCCCTCCTCTTGATATGCGGGGTGCCAGCGCAATGCCACGCGCTCCAGCCATTTCGCGAGCCAGTCGGCGAGCTTGCCGAGCGCCGCATAGAGCAGGATGCCGACCACCACCACATCGGTTTGCAGGAATTCGCGTGCGTTCATCGTCATGTAGCCGATGCCCGACTGCGCGGAGATCGTTTCGGCGACGATCAGCGTCACCCACATCAGGCCGAGCGCGAAGCGCACGCCAACGAGAATCGACGGCAACGCCCCCGGCAAAATCACTTCGCGGTAGAGCGCGAAGCCCTTGAGTCCATAGCTGCGCGCCATCTCGACGAGATTGGCGTCCACCGAGCGGATGCCGTGAAAGGTATTCACGTACACGGGGAAGAACACGCCCAGCGCCACGAGAAACACCTTCGCTTCCTCGCCGATACCGAACCAGAGGATCACGAGCGGAATCATCGCGAGCGCGGGAATGTTGCGCACCATCTGCACGGTCGAATCGAGCGCGGTTTCAATGGACTTGAAGAGTCCGGTGGCAAGTCCGAGCACGAGGCCGATGCCCCCGCCGATCGCGAAGCCCGAGAGCGCGCGCCAGGTGCTCACGCGCACGTCCTGCCACATTTCGCCCGACTCGATCAGCGACCACGCCGCGCGCACCACGGCGAGCGGTTCGGGCAGCACGCGCGTGGAAAGCGCGCCGACCTTCGCCGCGACCTCCCAGACGAGAATGATGGCGAGCGGAACGAGCCAGGGCGCGAGGCGCTTCCACCCCGCGCGCGCCCATGCCCGCGCCGCACGCGGTGCATCACCGGCGCGGGCTGTGCGGCGCGCGGGCGCGGCCGTCACGGCGGATTGTGTCATCGTTGCATCCTCCACGATTCATGCGTCGTAGCCGAGCGTCGCATCAGCTCTGGCTCACCTTCGGCAGATAGTGATTGCCGACCACCTCGCCGAACGGCCCCGAAAGCGGGCCGCCCGCGCCCTTGCCCGAGCGACCCGGCAGCAGCGGAAACACGAGTTCCGCGAATCGGTAGGATTCCTCCAGATGCGGATAGCCCGACAAGATGAAGGTCTCGATGCCAAGGTCCGCATACTCCTGCATGCGCGCGGCCACCTGTTCCGGACTCCCGACCAGCGCCGTGCCCGCACCACCGCGCACGAGGCCCACGCCCGCCCACAGGTTCGGATACACCTCGAGGTCCTGGCGCGTGCCGCGCTTGCCGCCATGCAGCGCGGCCATGCGGCGCTGTCCTTCCGAATCCATTTTGCCGAACGCCGCCTGGGCGCGCGCCACGGTCTCGTCATCGAGACGGCTGATCAACTGGTCGGCGGCGCCCCACGCTTCTTCCTCGGTCTCGCGCACGATCACGTGCAGGCGGATGCCGAAGCGGATCGTGCGGCCATGCTCCGCCGCGCGCGCGCGAATGTCGGCGATCTTCTTCGCCACCGCTTCGGGCGGCTCGCCCCAGGTCAGATAGGTGTCGATATGCTCACCGGCCATCGCATGCGCGGCGGGCGACGAGCCGCCGAACCACAGCGGCGGATGCGGTTGCTGCACCGGGGGATACAGCACCTTGCCGCCCACCGAGCGCAGGTGCCGCCCCTCGAAGTCGATCGCCTCGTTCGTATGCGTGGCGGCAAGCAGCTTGCGCCAGATGTGCAGGAATTCGTCGGTGATTTCGTAGCGCGTGTCGTGATCGACAAAGAGGCCGTCGCCTTCCAGTTCGGCCGTGTCGCCGCCCGTCACCACGTTGATGAGCAGACGGCCGTTCGAAAGCCGGTCGAAAGTGGCGGCCATGCGCGCGGACAGCGCGGGCGATGACAGGCCCGGACGGATCGCCACGAGAAACTTCAGGCGCCGCGTGGCGGCGATGAGGCTCGACGCCACGACCCACGCGTCCTCGCACGAACGCCCCGTGGGCAGCAGGACGCCCTCGTAACCTAGCGTGTCGGCGGCGACGGCGATCTGCTGGAAATACGCGAGATCCGCGGCGCGCGCGCCTTCCGCCGTGCCCAGATAGCGACTGTCGCCGTGGGTCGGGATGAACCAGAACACATTCATGCGTTGCTCCTGCCTGCTATTCGAAATTCGAAAATCTGGAAAGGGTGAATGCCGCCATGCAACGGACGTGACGGCGCGCGAGCGCGCTACGCACGTGAGTGCGCCGCTCATGACAGAGTTGAAAGGAGTGACGGCAGACGGACTGCGCCAGCGCGTTCGCCCGGCGCTTCGCGGCGGCCGGCAACGGCGACGCCGTCTTCATGGGGAACCAGTCTAGGGACGGACCTCGCCCTTTAGAACGATTTTTTTGAGCTTAGGTTTTCCACTTTCGTGCTTTGCCCGACGCTTTAGCATACGGTGCGCCTCGCGCGCACCGCGCGCCGATATAATGGCGCTCGCACCCACAAAAACACCGGCACGGCGCGCAGGGCGCGCGTTCAGGCCACGCAATCTCTCGCACCATCTCATGCAAAAACTGATTCTGCCGTTCGTATCCGGCTTTCTGGCGTCGCTGTTCTTTCGCGAGGCGACGCTCGCGCTCCTGCACGCCGCGCAGGTCGTGGACGCGGCCGGTTTCTCGACGGCCCCATTCCAGCCGCTCGGGCTGCCCGAGTTCCTCGTCAATGCGATCTGGAGCGCCATCTGGGCCGTGCTGATGACGTGGCTGCTGCGCGTCTCGCCGTCGCGGCCCGCGCCGTGGGTTCAGGCCTTCGTGTTCGGCGGCATCGTGCTCACCGCGGCCATGGTGTTCGTCGTCGACCCGCTGCGCGGCATCTGGCCGAGCGGCAACATGCTGCCGCGCCTTGCCACGGGTTTCGCATCGAATGCGATGTGGGGCTGGGGCGCGCTCGTTTTCATGCGCGCCTTCATGAGCGAAACCGAGGACGACTGATTCCTCTCAGCTCTTAGCCCACGCGCCGCGCGTCATGCGCGGCGCATGCCTGACCTGCTTCTTCCCTGCTTTTTCCCGCCTTCCCCCGCTTTCCCTCTCCTCGCCTTGCCCCGCCGTCTCAGCCCGCCAGGTCGCGCAGCGGGTGCTCCGTCACGCTCCAGGGACTCTCGAACATCCGCTCGACATCGTCGCGGCGCACGTCCTCGATGCGGGCAAAACGCCAGCGCGGTTGATTGTCCTTGTCGATGATGCGCGCGCGGATGCCTTCCACCACGTCGCCCATGGCGAAGCTCGATCGCGTGAGATCGAGATCGCGCCGCAGGCAATCGGCCATCGTGCCTTCCGCGCGCGACACCACTTCGAGCGATACCGCCATCGAGAGCGGCGAGCGCTCGCGCAACACGCTCACGGTCCGGGCGGCCCACCCGGCCTCCGCGCCCTCTCCCGCGTCCGCGCGTTGTGCCGCTTCCAGCGACGCGAGCATGGCCGGCACGTCGGCCTGCGAAAAATGGCGGTCGATCCAGCCGCGCACGGCAGCCAGCGGCGAGCGCTCGGCAAGCTCGCGCGCGGCGTCGGCCGCCAGCGCCGCGCGGTGCACGGATGCCACCACCTCAGCGCCGCTCGCGAACCGCTCGCTTTCCAGCGCATCGAGCAACCCCGGCCATGCGGCTTCGTCGAGCACGGTGTCGGCGAGGCCCGCATAGAGCGCGCTCGCCTGATCGAGCGTCTCGCCCGTCACCGCAAGGTAGCGGCCGATCGCGCCAGGCGTTCGTGCGAGAAACCAGCCCATGCCCACGTCCGGAAAGAGGCCGATACGGGTCTCGGGCATCGCCATGCGCGTCGTCGCCCCCGCCAGCCGCAGCCCGCCCGTGCGATGCGCGCCCTGCGAAATCCCCATGCCGCCGCCCATCACCACGCCGTGCAGCAGTGCGATGTACGGCTTCGGGTAGGTAAAGATCGTGTGGTTGAGGCGGTACTCGTCGGTAAAGAACGTGTCGAGAGCGGCCTGATCGCCCGCGCGATACGACTCATAGAGAAAGCGGATGTCGCCGCCCGCGCAGAACGCGCGCGCGTGGCGCGAGCGCACGATCACCGCGAGCACACCGGAGTCGTTGCGCCATTGCTCCAGTGCGGCGAGCATGGTGCCGACCATGGCGGTGGTGAGCGCATTGAGCGCCTGCGGGCGCTCCAGTTCGATATAACCGATGCCGTTCGCCACGCGCGTGAGCACGTGCGGGTCGGCATCGGCGGAGGGAGAGCTTGCGGTGGCTTCGTGTGACATGGCGATGGAGAAGACGCGACAGGGCTTATGAGGCTATCACGAGGCCACGCCCGGCGTTTGCGACGCCGGCAGTGTGACTGATCCGCCTTGTGCGCCGAACCAGGCGTCGAGCGCGGCGTCGATCAACGGGCCCGGCGCCGAAGGCGCGAAGCCCGCGAGCGTGAGCATGACCACGCCATGCAGCGTCGCCCAGAGCGCCTGCGCGAGCGCCGTGCGATCGGCCGGCGCGCCGCTTGCCGGCGTCAGTTCGGCCAGCGTCGCGGCGAAGAGCGTCGCGCCGCAAACGTCTGCGACGCCCCCATCGGCTTCGCGTTCGACCTCGACTTCAGGCGCCGGCGGCACGCTTGCGGCGGCAGAGGCAGCGGCAGCGGCAGAGGCAGAAGCGCGAGCGCGTCGGGCGGGCGGCCCCACGTCGGGGGAGCGACGCTTGCGCGCCATGAAGATCAGTTCATACGTTTGCGCCTGATCGCAGCCAAACGCCACATAGGCATACGCGAGCGCATGAAGCCGCTCGCGCGCGTCGGCAATCTGCGCGCAGGGCTCCAGATGCGTGAGCAGTTGCGCATAGCCTTCGCGGCCGAGCGCCTGCGCGATCTCATCGCGCCCTTCGAAATAGAGGTAGAGCGAAGCCGGCGAGTAACCAATCGCGTCGGCGATCTTGCGCATCGAGAGCGCGGCAAAGCCATCGCGCAGGACAATACGGCGGGCGGCGTCGAGCATGCGTTCGCGCTGGTCGTGACGCGTGCGGGCGCGTGCTTCACGTTCCTTGCCGCGCTCCTTGCGCTCACTGGTATTCATGACGTGACTGAGGGCTGCGGCAGACTAAACATCCGGCGACGCGAGTTGCACGCGATGACGGACACAACAGCGAACACCGTTAGGACCACAAACGGCCCGGCGGGAAATGGCCGCTCTTGAGCAGCACCGGCGAGCCGTTGCTCAGTTCGAGGTGCGCGCGCGCCACGGCCTCGATGCGCGGGCGTCCCGCGTCGAATGCCTCCATCCACGCGTCGCGATTCGCGAGCAGCGCGCCGAAATGATCTTCGAGCGCCTCCACGGAAATCGCGCACGGCACAGGTGTGCCGTCAACCAGCGCGGCAAAGACCACGGTCAGATTCGAGTCACGATAGAGCGGCGCATCGGCAGGAAAACGGATAATCATGACCAGCCCCAGTGGGGAAACTCAGCGGAAAGGCTCTGTCCCCTGTGCACGACGCGGCGCACGGAGATAACCGCTCATATTACGCGCGATGCACAATGGCTGACACAAACGTGACCGCCCCGCCCACGCGCCGGACAATGCCGCGTGCGGCCGCGCCCTTTTCCCTGGACACGAGACCGATGACTCCCAAGCTGAACGGCCGATACTTCACAGGAAACGAGGAGATTCCCGAACCGCGGGCCGCGAGCCAATGGTTCCGTTACGCGCAGGAGCACGACATCGACATTGCGCGCGCGATCAGCCTGTGGGAGGACGCGGCCACGCTCAACGGCGATAGCAGCCGCGAGGCGGTGGCGGCGGCGGGCATCCGCATCGTGCCGCCCGACTGCTGAGACGCACCCCACCCGCACCGCCGGCTTTCAGTGCGCCTGCATCTTCGAAAACAGATTCAGCACGACCACGCCGGCCACGATCAAGCCGAGCCCGAGCACGGCCGGGAGGTCGGGCACCTGGCGATACAGCGCCATCGCGACGAGCGTGATGAGCACGATGCCCACGCCCGACCACACTGCATACACCACACCTACCGGCAAGCTGCGCAACGTGAGCGAGAGCCCATAGAACGCCACGCCGTAGCCCACCACGACAATCGCCGAGGGTGTGAGCCGCGTGAAGCCGTTCGAGGCGCGCAGCGCGGAAGTGGCGATCACTTCGGCGACGATCGAGATGGCGAGCCAGGTCCAGGGAGAAAGGCGCATCACGTCAGGCCTTCGCGAGCGCGAGCCGGCCATAGTCGACGTCGAGTTGCGCGCACAGCGCCTCGACGACGAGTTCGTGATCGGCGCGCTGCGGCAGGCCCGAAACCGTCACCGAACCGATGATGCCCGCGCCCGCCACGGCGAGCGGAAACGAGCCGCCATGCGGCGAGAACTCGGCGATGGACAGGCCATGCTTCTCGGCGAGCGTCGAGCCGGTCTGCTGCATGCGCAGGCCGATCGCATACGAGCTGCGGCGGAAATGCTCCACCACGCGCGACTTGCGGCGCACCCAGTCGGCGTTGTCGGGGGTGGCGCCGTCGAGCGCGCAGAAAAAGAGTGTTTGCCCGAAGGTGCGCACGTCGATGGCGACCGCGAGCGAGCGGGCGCGCGCGAGTTCGTGCAGATGCGAGCCGAGTTGCCAGGCGCGATCGGCGTCGAAACGGGGAAACACCAGCGCATGTTCCTGCGCGGCAATCGATTGCAGATCGAGGGCGATATCCATGGATGGAGCGATAGAGAAGCGCGAATGAAGCCAGCCGCGCGAATGGAAGGCAAGGCGCCGGCGCGCACGATGAACCCTGCGCCGACCGAGCCCCGATTCTATCCTGGCAGGTCGCGCAGCCGCCGCACGCGCGCTGTGCCATCAACAACGCGCCATCGTGCAATCGTTCTGCAACCGGGCGGAAAGGCAGTCGTCATTTAATTGTTGCGTTGCCGCGCGAACTGTCCTATAATCTTTTCTTCGACGGACGCGGGGTGGAGCAGTCTGGCAGCTCGTCGGGCTCATAACCCGAAGGTCGTAGGTTCAAATCCTACCCCCGCAACCAGCAGAATTCGAAAGGGTTACAGGTCAACGGCCTGTAACCCTTTTTCCGTTTACACGCGCAATTCGCTGCGCGATTCCCCCCGCCCTTGCCCTCTGCTTCGACCGCTTCCCGGCACGCGCCCGAGCGGTGATAAACTCGCATCACCCATCCCCCTATCGTGCCCATGAAATTCTGCTCGACTTGCGGTCAGGCGGTCAGCCTGCTCATTCCGCCCGGCGACAATCGCGAACGCTACGTCTGCTCGCACTGCGGCACCATCCACTACCAGAATCCGCGCAACGTGGTCGGCACGGTTCCCGTCTGGGAAGACAAGGTGCTGCTGTGCCGCCGCGCGATCGAGCCGCGCTACGGTTACTGGACACTGCCCGCCGGTTTCATGGAAATGGGCGAGACGACGGCCGAGGCCGCGGCGCGCGAAACGCTGGAAGAAGCCGGCGCGCGCGTCGAGGTGCAAAACCTCTTTTCGCTCCTGAACGTGCCGCGCGTGCACCAGGTGCATCTGTTCTATCTCGCGCGCCTGCTCGACATCGACATCGAAGCCGGTGAGGAAAGCCTCGAAGTGCGGCTGTTCGAAGAGCACGAGATTCCGTGGGACGACATCGCGTTCCCCACGGTCGGGCAGACCCTGCGCTTTTTCTTCGCCGATCGCCAGTCGGGCAGCTACGGGCTGCACACCGGCGACGTCCTGCGCTCGCTGCGCGACGGCTGATTGCTCTACTGACTGCGCCCGCCACGATGGTCCCCTGGCTCTCGCCCGACGACCCTTTTCCCGCCGTCGAGCGCGCGCTCGGCGCGTCGAGCGGCGCGCCGGGTTTGCTCGCCGCGAGCGCGGATCTGCTGCCCTCGCGCCTGATCGAGGCTTACCGGCGCGGCATCTTCCCGTGGTACTCCGACGGCCAGCCGGTGCTCTGGTGGAGCCCCGACCCGCGCATGATCCTGCGCCCCGACGAGTTCAAGGTTTCGCCTTCGTTCAGGAAAACGCTCAAGCGCGTGCTGCGTGAAGACGCATGGGAAATTCGCGTCGACGACAACTTCGCCGCCGTCATGCGCGCCTGCGCGAACGCGCCCCGGCGCGGCCAGCGCGGCACCTGGATCACCGCCGACGTGATCGACGCCTACTCCACCCTGCACCGCGTGGGCGACGCCCACAGCATCGAGGCCTGGCTCGACGGCGAGCGCGTGGGCGGGCTTTACGGCGTGTCGCTCGGCACGATGTTCTTCGGCGAATCGATGTTCGCCTCCGTCACCGACGCCTCGAAAATCGCGCTCGCGGCACTCATCGCGCATCTGCGCCGCCACGGCGTCGAGCTGATCGACTGCCAGCAGAACACCGCGCATCTCGCCTCGCTCGGCGGGCACGAAATCTCGCGCAAGGCGTTCATCGCTCACGTGCGCACGCACGTGAGCGCCGCGCCCATTCCCTGGAAGTTCGACAAAGCCGTGCTCGCCGATCTGCTCGGCGGCCGGGGCGCGCCCGACGAGTTCTTGCCCGCTGCATAAACGGCGCTGCACGCCTGTTGACCGGCGGCGTGCACACGCGCGACAGGCCGTGCAATTCGATGGAAACATGTTCGGCGTCAATGTTAGACTGAAGTTAGAACCCGTCGCCGCCCCTGTTGGCATGCCGCGTGCACCGCGCCCGGCGACGATCCGAACTGCTACGAGAGCTGCCAACGTGACGCATCCAAACGAGCTGCCGCTTTCACCGCTTTCCGCGCTGCAATTCTATGCAACGGCGCCTTACCCCTGTAGCTATCTGGAGGGGCGTATCGCGCGTTCACAGGTGGCTACGCCCAGCCATCTCATCAATTCCGACGTTTATACCGATCTCGTGAAGGCCGGCTTCCGGCGCTCGGGCGTGTTCACCTATCGGCCCTATTGCGACGGCTGCCGCGCCTGCGTGCCGGTGCGCGTGCCCGTCGAGCGCTTCGTGCCCAACCGCACCCAGCGCCGCGCGTGGAAGCGCCATGGCGCACTCGTCGCGACGGTAGCGCCGCTGCACTACGACGAAGCCCACTACGCGCTCTACATGCGCTACCAGTCCGCGCGCCACGCAGGCGGCGGCATGGACCGCGACAGCCGCGACCAGTACGAGCAGTTCCTGCTGCAAAGCCGGATCAATTCGCGGCTCGTGGAATTTCGCGAGCCCGATCCGCAGCATCCCGACGAGCCCGGCCTGCTGCGCATGGTGAGCATGATCGACATCCTCGGCGACGGGCTCTCCTCGGTGTACACGTTCTTCGATCCCGACGCGCAGCACACGAGCTACGGCACCTACAACATCCTCTGGCAGATCGAGCAGGCGCGCAGCCTTCAATTGCCTTGCGTCTATCTCGGCTACTGGATTCGCGAGAGCCCGAAGATGGCGTACAAGGCGCGCTTCCAGCCGCTCGAAGGCCTGTTCGACGGCGCATGGGCCGCGCTCGCGCCCGAAGCCTGAGCGAAAGCCGGGCCGCAGCGGCTCACCCGGCGCATCGCCCTGGCCCGGCGTTACCGCTAAAATAGCGGGTTCCCATTTTCCGGCGCCTGCGCCTCCTTCCCGTGTTCAGCACCCTTTATCCGTTCGTCCGCGACCAGCTCTTTCGCATGGACGCCGAAGACGCCCACCATCTGTCGCTGCGCATGATCGGCGCCGCCGGCCGCACCGGCATGGCCGGCCTCATCGCGCCGCGCGTGCCCGACGCGCCGCGCACCGTCATGGGCCTCACCTTCCGCAATCCCGTGGGTCTCGCCGCGGGTCTCGACAAGGAAGGCGCCGCCATCGACGGTTTCGCCGCGCTCGGCTTCGGCTTCATCGAGGTGGGCACGGTGACGCCGCGCCCGCAGCCGGGCAATCCGCGTCCGCGCATTTTCCGGCTGCCGCAGGCGGGCGGCATCATCAACCGGATGGGGTTCAACAATCACGGCGTCGAGCAGTTCGTGAAGAACGTGCAGGCCGCGCGCTATCGCGGCATTCTCGGCCTGAACATCGGCAAGAACGCCGACACGCCGATCGAGCGCGCCGCCGACGACTACCTCTTCTGCCTCGAACGCGTCTATCCGTTCGCGAGCTACGTGACGATCAACATCTCGTCGCCGAATACGAAGAACCTGCGCCAGTTGCAAGGCGGCGGCGAACTCGACGCCCTGCTCGCGGCACTCAAGAACAAGCAGCAGCGCCTGGCCGACATGCACGGCAAGCTCGTGCCGCTCGCGCTGAAGATCGCGCCCGACCTCGACGACGAGCAGATCAAGGAAATCGCCGACACGCTCCTGCGCCACAAGATCGAAGGCGTGATCGCGACCAACACCACGCTCTCGCGCGCAGCCGTGGAAGGCATGCCGAATGCGAACGAAACGGGCGGCCTTTCGGGGCGCCCCGTGTTCGAGGCATCGAACAACGTGATTCGCAAGCTGCGTGCCGAACTGGGCGACCAGGTGCCGATCATCGGCGTGGGCGGCATCTTCTCGGGCGACGACGCGCGCGCGAAGATCGCGGCGGGCGCCTCGCTCGTGCAGGTGTATACGGGCTTCATCTACCGCGGCCCTGCCCTCGTTGCCGAATGCGCGCGGGCGCTGGCCTCGGGCCGTGCGTGAAGCTATAGTGGCAGGCTAGTCACGGCGCATCGGAGGCGCTGTGCGCTAGCACAGTATTTGACACGACTGCGCGAAGCAGCAGAACAAGAGGACAACATGAAATCCGGTTTGCTGAAGAAACTCTTTGCACTCGCAATCGTCGGCGCATCGTTCGTCGCGGCGAGCGCCCACGCCGATGACCTGCTCGACCAGGCGAAAGCGCGCGGCACGCTGCGCATCGGCCTGGAAGGCACCTTCCCCCCGTTCAACTCGAAGGCGCCCAACGGCGAACTGATCGGCTATGACGTCGACATCGCCCGTGCCGTGGCCGCGAAAATGGGCCTGAAGCCCGAGTTCGTCACGACCGAGTGGAGCGGCATCATCGCCGGCCTCCAGGCGGGCAAGTTCGACGTGATCGTCAACCAGGTGGGCGTGACCGACCAGCGCAAGGCCGTGCTCGACTTCTCGCCGGCGTACACGTATTCGGCCGCGCAGCTCATCCAGCGCAAGGACGACACGCGTGCGTTCAAGACGCTCGATGACCTCAAGGGCAAGAAGCTGGGCGTCGGTCTCGGCACCAACTACATGGACATGGCGAAGTCGGTGCCCGGCATCGACGTGAAGACCTATCCGGGCGCGCCCGAGTATCTGCGCGACCTGGCCGCCGGGCGTCTGGACGCGGCGCTCAACGACCGCCTCATGCTCGCCTATCTGCTGAAGAACTCGCAGTTGCCGCTGCGCACGGGCGCCATTGTCGGCAACGGCAATCCTTCGGCGATTCCGTTCAAGAAGGGCAATCCGAAGTTCGCCAAGGCGATCGACGACGCCATGACGCAGCTCGAAGCCGACGGCACGTTCACGAAGATCTCGGACAAGTGGTTCGGCATCGACGTGACCAAGCCGATCTCGCAGTGATCCCGCAATGATCCTGAGCGCCGCACAGCCCGGCTGACGCGAAGGGCGGCATCGCACGATGCCGCCCTTCGCACATGGACGGCCCCATGCAAACCGCGCCACCTCACCTCGTTACCTACGCCCATGCCCATCTATACGCTCATCATCCAGTCGCTGCCGGTGCTCGCACAGGGCGCGGTGCTGACGGTCAAGTTCGCCGTGCTTTCGATGATCTTCGGGCTGATCGGCGGCGCCGTGCTCGCGCTCATGGGCATCAGCTCGAACCGCGCGCTCGTGTTCATCGCGCGCGTGTACGTGAGCCTGATGCGCGGCACGCCGCTGCTCGTGCAGATCTTCGTCATTTATTACGGATTGCCGAGCATCGGCATCTCGCTCGATCCGACGCCGGCCGGCGTGATCGCGCTTTCGGCGAACGTGGCGGCGTATCTCTCGGAGAGCATGCGCGGCGCGATTCTCGGCATTCACAGCGGCCAGTGGCTCGCGGCGTATAGCCTCGGCCTCTCGCGACGCCAGACGCTGCGCTACGTGATCGCACCGCAGGCGCTGCGCATTGCCGTGCCGAGTCTTTCGAACAGCCTCATCAGCCTCATCAAGGATACGTCGCTCGTTTCGGTCATCACCGTGACGGAGCTCTTGCGCAGTGCGCAGGAAATCATCGCTTCGACGTATCAGCCGCTGCCGCTCTATCTCGCGGCGGCCGCCGTTTATTGGGTGCTGTGCCAGGTGCTCGAATGGGTACAGCGCTGGTACGAAAAGCGTCTCGCACTACCCTCGCGTCACTGAGCGCCTGCCGGGTCGATAACCGGCGAACGCACTCACAAGCGGCCCGCACATGCGGGCCGTTTCTTTTTCACTCGCAGGGAAAGCGCAGTCCGAGCGTTGCGCGCGCGGCGTCCGCCATCGCGAGCATGCGGCGCGACGTGTCGTGCGTCATCACCGGGCTCTCCAGCGCGCCCGCACGCAGCAACTCGCAAAAGTGCGCGGTCTCGTAGTTCAGGCCGCCGCCTTCGAACGGCTCGTCGAGTTCGACAACGCGGCCATCTGTGTAACGCACCGTCGCGCGCGCCGGATTCCACCAGTTGGCATGAATCGTCACGTTGCCTAGCGGGCCCGCCAGCAACGCGTCGCCATAGCCGTGCAGATCGAGCCCGCAAAATAGCTGCGCAATACCGTGCTCGTGCTGGCAGTTCAGGCTCGCGAACGTGTCCACGCCACTCGCGCCAAGGCGCCCGACGGTCTGCACCTCGCGCGGCGCGCCGAGCCAGTCCACGGCGAGAAACATTTCATACACGCCGATGTCGAGCAGCGCCCCGCCCGCCTGCTCGAACGAAAACGAGGGATGGTCGGCCGGCACGTTCGCGACGGAACACCCGGCGCGCACGAGGCCGACCGGCCCGATCGGATCGGCGGCCAGATGGGCGCGCAATGCGCGATAGAGGGGATAGAACGGCGGCTTCATCGCCTCCATGAAGAGGCGCTGGGCGCGGCTCGCGGCATCGAGCACGCGTTCGAGCTGCGCGCCGTTGACCGTGGCCGGTTTTTCGCACAACACGGGCAGACCGGCCTCGAGCGCGGCAATCGCGTAGTGCGCGTGACTGTCCTGCATCGTGGCGATATAAACGGCGTCGATGCCGCTCGCAAAGAATGCTTCGAGGCTCTCGCAAGCCTGCGCGCCGCAGGTGCCGGCGAGCGCCTGCGCGGTTTCAATGCGCCGCGACCAGACCGCCTCGACGCGTGCATTGTGCACGTGCGCGACGCCCTGTGCGAAGCGGTGCGCAATGCGTCCCGCGCCGACGATGCCCCAGCGTATCGTTTGTGTTTCGCTCATGTGATGCGTGCTCCGGCTGTGAGGTCCAGGGCGCGCCGCACAGCACGCGGCAGGCCCAAAGACACGCACGATACCGGCACGCCACGCGCGCCGCAATGCGTCCGCATCAACATAGGCGCGGCGCCCGCCTGAAGCGGCGCGCCCCATGCGCACGACGCGTCAGCGCTGCTCCAGCGCCTCGGGCGCGAGCGCCCGCATGAGTTCGTCGGCCGTGTACTCGATCATCGCCAGCGCCGCCGCTTCGGCCTCCTTGGGCGCGCGCCGCTCGATCGCGTCGACCACGCGTTCGTGCGCGGCGACGACATTCTGCCAGCCGCCGTCGCGAGCATTGAGGATCGGGTTGACGAGCGATAGCGCGCCGCGAATGATCGCCGCCATCTGCTGATAAAACTGATTGCCGCTCGCCGCGAGAATCCGCGTGTGCAGCAACGCGTCGGCGCTCTGGAAGTTCGGGTCGTCGGTGCTCGTCTGGCGCAGCGCCTCGAACGCCTCGCGTATGCCGGCAATATCCGCCGCGCTCGCGCGCGCGGCGGCGAGCGCGCATGCCGCCGGCTCGATCAGGCCGCGAAACTCGATCACGTCGCGCAAGAACGTCTTGTCGGGCTTCGCGCGAAAGCGCCAGTTCACGACGTCCTCGTCGATCATGCGCCAGTCGCGCATGGGCCGGATGCGCGTGCCGATTTTCGGCCGCACATCGAGCATGTGGCGCGCGAGCAGCATGGAGAGCGCCTCGCGCATCACCGTGCGGCTTACGTCGAACTCCTTCGAAAGGACATCCTGCGGCGGCAGCACGGCGCCGTACCGCTCCTCGACGATGCCTGAAATCAGCCCGTCCATCACCTTGCTGACGAGCGAGCGTTCCTTGTTCCCCAGTTCCATGACCCTTACCCCCCCCGATGCGGCGTTATCGCCCTGTTAGCCGGTTACTGCGCGGGCCCTCGTGCGTCGTCGAACTTATGTGGTACGTTGCCATGCGAACTGCATAATTCGCCAGCCAGGATATCTCCTGACGTGAGGCTTGCTTCATAAACGTATCGTTCGTACTGACGCGTGCTGCGGCGGCCCTTGCGCGCTACGATTGCAGTGCTTTTTGCTGCTTTTGTAAGGCGACTGTATGTATCGCCCGCTTACTTCAACCGAACCCTGCGCTTCATTCGGCAGTCCCTGGCAGTGCATATGCAGCGATGGCGGCGTGGATGTTTCTTTCCCGCACGCTTTTCAGCGCGCGTTCACGCGCGCGCTTGCATCGATGCGTCTGCCTATCGTTGTATCCGGCCATACTGATCGTCGAAACGCACGATGTCGTCCTCGCCGAGATAGCCGCCCGACTGGACCTCGATGATCTCCAGCGCCGTCTTGCCCGGATTCTCCAGCCGGTGCTTCACGCCAAGCGGAATGTAAGTGGACTCGTTTTCCGAGAGCAGGAACACTTCGTCGCCGCGCGTCACGCGCGCCGTGCCGCGCACGACAGTCCAGTGCTCGGCGCGGTGATGATGCATTTGCAGCGAAAGGCAGCCGCCGGGCTTCACGACGATGCGCTTGACCTGGAAGCGCTCGCCGTGATCGAGCGAGTCGTAACAGCCCCATGGCCGCTCCACGCGGCGGTGGTGCTGCGCGATCTCGCTGCGCTGCTCCCTGAGCTTGCTCACCACCGCCTTCACGTCCTGCACGCGATCCTTGGCCGCGACGAGCACCGCGTCGGCCGTCTCGACCACCACCACGCCGTGCACGCCCACGCACGCAACGAGCCGCCCGTCCGAATGCGCGAACGTGTCGGTCACGTCCTCGAAAATCACGGGCCCGCGCGCGACGTTGCCGCTCGCGTCCTTGTTCGACACTTGCCACACCGCGTCCCACGCACCGACATCGGACCAGCCCGCGACCATCGGCACGACCACGCCCGCAAGCCGCGCGTCCGACCCCACCGACTCCATCACGGCATAGTCGATCGAATCGGACGGGCACGCGGCCAGCGCCGCGGCATCGAGATGCACGGTGCCGTCGGCGTCGACGGCAGCCGACTCGAACGCCGCCGCGCACTGCGCCGCGATGGCGGGCCGGCAATACGCGATGGCGGCAAGCCACACCGATGCGCGCACCACGAAAATGCCGCTGTTCCAGAGGTAATCGCCGGAAGCGACGTAACGCGCCGCCAGCTCCGCGTCGGGCTTTTCCACGAAGCGCTCGATGCGGCGCGCGCCGCTCGCGCCGAGCGCCACGCCCGCGCCGATATAGCCGTAACCGGTTTCCGCGCGCTGCGGCGGCACGCCCAGCGTGACGATCGCGCCGCGCGCCGCGTACGTGACCGCCTCTTCGAGCGCGGCGGCAAAGGCGGCGCGATCGGCAATCAGATGATCGGCGGGCATGGCGACCAGCACTGGGTCGCTGTCGCATGCGGCGCCTGCGCCTTCACGGGCGAGCGCCGACTCGCATTCGGCGCGCGCGGCAAGCGCGGCCACCGTCAACGCGGGCGCGGTATTGCGCGCGACCGGCTCCAGCACGACACGCGCCGCCATGCTGCTGCGGGCGAGCCGGTCGAGCGTCATGAGCCGCAACTCCTCGCTGCTCACCACAACGGGCGCCGCCTTGCGCACGGCCGCCCCCGCCTGCGCGTATACGCCGTCGAGCCGCCGCACGGTCGCTTCGAGCAACGACTCGCCATCGAGCAGATCGATCAACTGTTTCGGACAGTGCTCGCGAGATAACGGCCAGAGCCGCGTGCCCGAACCGCCGGCCAGCACGACAGGCTGAACGACGAGCGCGACTTCGCCTTCATTGGCTGCGGCGATCAAGCTCGCAGGCGTCACGACCTGGTTCATGCAGGGAACTCCCCGATCAATAGGAATCGTCACGGCATGGTCACGTTCAGTGGCGTCTCGCCCGAGGCTTCGCGCCTTCCGAACCACGTCTTGCGGTCCACGTTTTGCGGTCCATTTACGGACCTCATTGGAGCAAACCTGGCTGCGGCATTCTGTACGCATACCCACACTGATCGATGGCATGCCGCCCCACACTGCCGGTCACGGCGCGACGTTTCACAGCCGAACGCTTTTTCGCCGGCGCGGGACGCGCAATGACAGAAGTGAATCAAAATCGTCGCGTTTTTCCGGGCGCGCTCCACGCCCTCGCAAGTCGCCGCTTATTGATGTTTCAGCGAGGAGCCATTTCTGAAACCCCGGTCCCGCCGATAAATACATCAATAAAATCAATCAGTTAAATGTTGCAAAAATTCACTGCGCGCGGCGGGGGCACGCACCATGGCCGTACAAAACTGAAACAAAAATGCGGTGTTACGCCGCAGCGCGGCATGCGCGCCTCGCGCAGAGCCGCATGCACGCTTGCTCTGCCATCAACTGGCACACACCCTGCTATAGAAAGATCGCCACACAAGCGCAAACGCGGACAACCAAGATCGCGGACGCAAAGCGGGACTATGGGGCCGGCACGTCGAACACCAAAGCCGTACGGGAAACGGCAGACAACAACGAGTTCGACGAACGGAATCAAAAAACAGGAGGCGGCCAGCGCCGCCTCGCACGAGGACCAGTCATGTTAACCCTTCAATCCGATCTTCACGGCAACCATTTGCTGGGCGCCCTCCCGTCGCATGAATGGCAGGCTCTCGCCCCGCATCTCGAACTCGTTCATCTGCGCACCGAACAACTGCTGTGCGATTCCGGCCAGCGCATTCATCACGTGTACTTTCCGACGACCGCAATCATCTCCTTGCTCTCGACGATGGAAGACGGCAGCTCGGTCGAAATTGCCGCGGTGGGCCGCGAAGGCATGACGGGCGTGCCCGTGCTCACCGGCGGCGAAACGATGCCGAACCGCGTACAGGTCCAGTGCGCGGGCTTCGCCTACCGCATGAGCGCGCCAAGCCTCAAGCAGCAGTTCGCGCGCTCGGATTTCCTGCGCCGCCTCATGCTGCTCTACATGCATGCGCTGCTCACCCAGGTCGCGCAGACGGCCGCCTGCAACCGTCACCATTCGCTTAGCAAGCAGTTGTGCCGCTGGCTGCTGATCGAAGTGGATCGCGTCGCGTCCAACGATCTCTCGGTCACGCAGCAACTGATCGCCGACATGCTCGGCGTGCGCCGCGAAGGCATTACCGAGGCGGCCGGCAAGCTGCACGACGAAGGCCTGATCCACCATAGCCGCGGCCATATTCGCGTGCTCGATCGCAAGGGGCTCGAAGCGCGCGCCTGCGAATGCTACGGGCTCGTGAGCCGCGAGTTCGAACGGCTGCTGCCGCGCTTGCGCCAGGCGGAAACGGTCGAATGACCTCACGCTCGCGGCCCGTGCCGCGAGCGCGTCTCTTGCGCAATCTCTGCGAGCAAGGCGTGCCCGTGGCGGCACGCTTTGGCGTTTGCTCCGCGCAAACAGGGCATCGGCCATTTCGCAGCGTTCGGTGACGGGATCAGACATCGCACAGGATAACGAATCAATTCTGGATCGATACGTCAGCAGGAGAAAACAGCGCGTGCGCTCCTGCATGACCGGATTCAATGGGCAGTCGACGTGCTCGCCTGGGCAAGCGGCAATGGCGGAAGCTTCTCGCGTTCGCGCACGAACGGATCGGTCGGCTCCTGAAGCCTCGGCGCCGGGCTCGTGTCCGCGTTGCGCAGTTGCACGGGCGAGCCGTCGTTCTTCGCGACCTTGCGGTTTTCGCCGCACGGGTGGTCGGTCATCGCGGCAGCCTCGCGGAAGTCGTCTTCCTGGCACATGATGTTGAAGGCAATGTCCTTGCGATCCATGCGCCATGCCACGGCGGCGTTCAGCCGCTTGTTGCAGTCCAGATCCTTGATGGTGCCCGCGGCCGTCGCGCCGACACCCACCACCGACACCGCCGCCGATATGCTGCCCCAGCAGGTTTCGGTCACCGAAGCCGTGAGGCCGGGCGCATAGACCGTGGGCGTGGTGCGCACGTCATAGGAGCCGTGATAGGTCACGTCCGAAGCGCCGCCGCTCGGGAGCACAACGGTGTTCGAGACGGTGCTCGTCTGGCTCGACGTGGAAGTGGTGCCCGACGTCATCGTCGGCGTGGTCTGAGCCCAGGCAGCACCTGCAAACAGCAACACCCCGGCAACGGCAATTTTTTGTTTAAGCTTGCTCATCGATATCTCCGTGAACGGAAAGGGGGCCGCGCCCCCCTTCCGACGCGCTAGTGAACGGCTGACGCGTTGCGCTTTACCAGCGCAGGCCGCCCGTGAGCGAACCCGCGCCGCCCGCGGCGAGGATGCCGACAGCGCCGTCGGCGTTGGCCGTGCCCGAGCCCTGTGCGCCAGCCGTCGACGAGAAGCCCGAACCGCCGTAGCTGCCGCTCGAACCGTTAAACGACGTGTTGATGACCGACGAGTTGAAGTTCTGCGAACCCGACTGCGTGGCGCTCGTGAAGCCCAGCGTGGACGAATTCTGGCTCGTGGTCGTCGTGCCGGTCTGGCCGACGGCGCCGTTGGCCACCTGGCCATACGTCTGCGTGTTGCCGGTTTGCGTGCCATAGCTCGAACCGAACGTGAGGCTGGCGTTCGAGAACGACTGGTTGCCTTGCGACACCGTCGCATCGATATGACCCGGCACCGACAGCGTCGAGTTGAAGTTGCCGTTGACCGACGACGTCGAGTTCGACGTCAGCGCCGTTGCGCCAAAGCCCACGCCACCTGCGCCCACCGCCGACGTGGTCGACGACGACGGTGCGCTCACCGAACCCGGACCGCCCGCGAAAGCGGCAGCCGAACCGAGGGAGAGCATGGCGGCGAGCGAAATGGCTTGAATCTTGTTCATGATTTTGGTCTTCCTGATAAAACAGGGGAACGTTGGATGAATACGCCCGCACACCCCCTGATAGCGCGGATGCATTTAACACGACTTCAATTGCAACGGAAAAAGCCCGAATTAACGGCGCGCAAAATCCCCGCGGACCGACCCGTTATTGAGTCGCCCGTCAAAATCGAATTACCCGATTTAAATTCGTGCGCCGATCGTCATTTTGCGTATTCGCGCAAAATGACCAATCAAACAGAATTGAAAGCCTGGGAACCGGAAGGGAATGCCCCGTGAAATTCTGCGTGCTTCGCGGACCTCATTGAATAGCAGTCCGATACAAATCGCCTACCACCAGCTGTTGTCATTGCTTCCCCGTGTACCGCGCGGCACGCGCTCTCTTTGATCAGGCGCGCCGGGAGACAGAAACCCACGGGCCGACGCGCTCTCGCGCGCTCCGCCCTTCCCCTGTCCGGCTGCTTCTACGTCTCTTTTAGCGAACCACTTGCATAACGTCGCCGGACGGTGAATTTATATCTCAGATGGTAAGAGCATTGCTACGCCATTCACACGTTTTATGTGCGGTGCTCAACGTAAGGGAATGCCGGCGCCTTGAATTTCCGATTTCGCTTTCAGAAATTATTCAAAAGGGATTTGATGCGCGGATTGGCTGCGATGGCAACCCATCTCGGAAAATCGCGTTATTTTAATGATTAATGGCGGCATTCCGTTCGGCAGGCCACGCAGGCCCGCCGGAAAAAAGAGCGGCAGCGTACAGGCAAAATCGGCCAAAACCCGGCAAAGCCTGCTCGCCCGGTTTTGGCCGCGACAACTGCCGCTCGCGCGAGACCCGTCAGGCCTTGCGGTACTGAATGCGCTCTACGCCGGTTTCGCCGCCGAGCAGGCACAGGTCCGCGCCGCGTGCGGCGAACAGACCCACCGTGACCACGCCCGGCCACGCATTGACGTGCGCTTCGAGCGTGCGCGGGTCGCTGATGCGCAGGCCCTTCACGTCGAGGATCTCGTTGCCGTTGTCGGTGATAAAGGGCGAGCCGTCTTTCTGCACGCGCAGCACCGGCACGCCGCCGAGCGCGGTGACCCGGCGGCCAATGGCCGTGCGCGCCATCGGCACGACTTCGATGGGCAGCGGGAACTGGCCGAGCACCTCGACGCGCTTGCTCGCGTCGGCGATACAGACGAACACGTCCGAGACCGAAGCGACGATCTTTTCGCGCGTGAGCGCGCCGCCGCCGCCCTTGATCATCGCGCCCGCGCCGTCGATTTCATCGGCGCCGTCCACGTACACGGGCAGCGAGTCGATCTCGTTCAGGTCGAAAATCTTGAAGCCGTGCGCTTCGAGGCGCGCGGTGGTGGCGACAGAACTCGACACGGCGCCGCGATAGCGGCTCTTGCTCGCGGCAAGCGCGTCGATAAAGCAGTTTGCGGTGGAGCCCGTGCCAACGCCGATCACGGCGCCTTCCGGCACGTTCGCGTTGACATAGTCGGCGGCCGCCTGGCCGACCAGTTGCTTGAGTTCGTCTTGAGTCATGGGAGTACAGCCCGAGGAGGAAAAAAACGCGGAATCCGCATAGTTTACCGGAGTTGCGGGCGCAGGCCGCCCGCAACCCGCAGGAACGCGCCCGCTCAGCGCGCGGCGGAACGCTGGCGCACGGCCTCGAACAGGCACACGCCCGACGCCACGGAGACGTTCAGGCTCTCGACCGTGCCCGCCATCGGAATGCACATGACTTCGTCGCAGGTTTCGCGCGTGAGGCGGCGCATGCCCTCGCCTTCCGCGCCCAGCACGAGCGCGACGGGGCCGTCGAGCTTGGTCTCGTAGAGGCCCGCGGTCGCGTCGCCCGCCGTGCCCACCACCCACACGCCCGCCTCCTTGAGCTCGCGCAGCGCGCGCGCCAGGTTGGTCACGGTGATGTAGGGCACGGTGTCGGCCGCGCCGCTCGCCACCTTCGCGGCCGTGGCGTTCAAGCCCACGGCGCGGTCGCGCGGGGCGATCACCGCATGCGCGCCGGCCGCGTCGGCCACGCGCAGGCACGCGCCGAGATTGTGCGGATCGGTCACGCCGTCGAGCACGAGCAGGAGCGGCGAGCCCTGGATGCCGTCGAGCAGTTCGGCGAGATTCTGCGCAAGCGGCAGATCGTGCACGCGCGCGACCACACCCTGGTGGCGCTCCGTGTGCGCGAGGCCCCACAGGCGCGTTTCATCGGCTGCGATCACGCGCGCGCCCGCTTCCTTCGCGGCGTGCAGGAAGTCCTGCATGCGGCGGTCACGGCGCGTCGGATCGTAGTAGACATCCTCGACCGTGGACGCGTCGTGCCGCAAGCGTGCGGTCACCGCATGAAACCCGTAAAGAACCTTGAGACGTGACATGACTGAGACAACCCCTGATGAACGGTTTGCGGCGCAGACACTGCACCGCATACAACGATGATGCTGCCGGCCGCGCTGCGGCCCGGCGCATGCGGGTCGTGCCCGCATGTGAAAAAACCGGGCGCGCGCACGGCGGCGCGGCCCGGACAGGAAACGGCGGCGGAGCGCATCACGCGCCCCGCATGGCGCTCAGCGCTTCTTGCGCGACGGCTGCTTCTTGGCCGTCGGCTTGGGGGCCGAGCGTTTTTTCGCGGTCTTGGCCGCCCCGCGCGCGGCGCGTGCTTCCTTTACCGCGACGCTCGGCGCAGGCGCGGCTCGCTTCTGGCGCGCGGCGTCGCCGCCAGGCAGCGCGCGCAGGCGCGGACCGCCGTCGCTACCGCCCTTGTCGGCCAGCATCGGCCGGTTCCCGCCCGGTTTCACGGGCGTGTCGCGCACGAGCCGGAAGTCGATCTTGCGGGCGTCGAGATCCACGCGGCTCACCTGCACGCGCACGCGGTCCGAGAGGCGATAGCGAATGCCGGTGCGCTCGCCGCGCAGTTCATTCTTGATCTCGTCGTACTGGAAATAGTCCGAGCCCAGTTCCGTCACATGCACGAGACCTTCGATGAAGAGCGCGTCGAGCTGCACGAAAATGCCGAACGACGTCACGCCGCTCACCATGCCGCCATATTCCTCGCCGAGCTTGTCGCGCATGAAGTAGCACTTGAGCCAGGCCTCCACGTCGCGCGAGGCTTCGTCGGCGCGGCGCTCGTTCGCCGAGCAATGCAGGCCCAGCTCTTCCCAGATCGCCGTGTTGCCGCCGCGATTGCGGCGCGGGCCGCGCTTCTCTTCGTCCTCGGCCTGCAACGCGCGGGCGCGCGGCGACAGCGCGGTGTTGAGCTCGACGCCCTCGGGCGCCTGCGGCTGGTACTTCTTGCCTTGCAGGATCGCGTAGATCGCGCGGTGCGTGAGCAGGTCGGGATAGCGGCGAATCGGGCTCGTGAAGTGCGCATAGGCCTCGTACGCGAGACCGAAGTGGCCGATGTTGTCCGGGCTGTACACCGCTTGCTGCATCGAGCGCAGCAGCATGGTTTGCAGCATCTGCGCGTCGGGCCGGTCGCGGATGTGTGCCATCAGCGCGGCGTAGTCGCTCGCGTGCGGCGTGTCGCCGCCGCCGAGCGAAAGGCCCATGCCGCGCAGGAAGGTGCGCAGATTCTCGAGCTTCTCCGCGCTCGGCCCCGCGTGCACCCGGTACAGGCCCGGATGCTTGTGGCGCTTCATGAAGTCCGCCGCGCACACGTTGGCGGCGAGCATGCACTCCTCGATCAGCTTGTGCGCGTCGTTGCGCTGGCGCGGCACGATCTGCTCGATCTTGCCCTGCGCGTTGCAGACGATATACGTTTCAGTCGTGTCGAAGTCGATCGCGCCACGCTTCTGGCGCGCGGCGAACAGCGCCTTGTACACGCCGTAGAGGTTCTGGAGCTGCGGCAGCAGCGCCGCGCGGCGCGTGGCTTCCGGACCCTTCGTGTTGGTGAGCACCGCCGCGACTTCGGTATAGGTGAGTCGCGCGGCCGAGTGCATGACGCCCGGATAGAACTGGTACGCCTTGATCTCGCCGCGCGCGGTGATGACCATGTCGCACACGAGCACGCAGCGATCCACATGCGGGTTGAGCGAGCAAAGCCCGTTCGAGAGCTTCTCGGGCAGCATCGGAATCACGCGGCGCGGGAAGTACACCGAGGTGCTGCGCTCGATCGCGTCGATGTCGAGCCCGGTGCCGGGCAGCACATAGTGCGAGACGTCGGCGATCGCGACGATCAGGCGGAAGCCCTCGCCCTTGCCGACCTGCATCGGTTCGCAATACACGGCGTCGTCGAAGTCGCGCGCATCCTCGCCGTCGATCGTGACGAGCGGCACGTCGCGCAGATCCACGCGGTAACGAATGTCGGTGGGACGCACGGCGTCCGGCAGCTTCGCGGCTTCGTCGAGCGCGGGCTTGCTGAACTCGTGCGGCACGCCGTACTTGCGCACGGCGATCTCGATCTCCATGCCGGGATCGTCGATGTCGCCGAGCACCTCCACCACGCGCCCAAGCGGCTGTGAGTGGCGGCTCGGGAAATCGGTGAGCTCGACGACCACGACCTGGCCGACCTTCGCCTTCTTCGGATTCTGCGTGATGAGAATGTCGTGGCCGATACGCTTGTCTTCGGGCGCGGCGATCAGCGCGCCGTTCTCGTTGAGCAGGCGCCCGATCACGCTGCGGTTCGCGCGGTCCGTGACTTCGACGATATGCCCTTCCGGGCGCCCGCGCCGGTCATAGCCGACGATGCGCGCAAGCACGCGGTCGTTGTGCATGACCTTCTGCATCTCGCCTTGCGGCAGGAACAGATCGTCCTGGCCGTCGTCGCGGATGAGGAAACCGTAGCCGTCGCGATGGCCCTGCACGCGGCCGGCGACGAAATTCGAGGGATGCGCGAGCTGGTAGTGGCCACGCGAGTCGAGCCGGATCTGCCCGTCGCGCTCCATGGCGGCGAGCCGTCTGAAGAACCCTTCGCGCTCCTGGCGCTTGATGGCGAGCGCCTCGGCGATATCGTTCGCGGTGCAAGGCGAGTCGCTGGTCCGCAGCACGCCGAGGATCTCTTCGCGGCTGGGAATCGGATACGGATATTTGCTCAAGGGCTTGTCGATGGTTGTTCTCGTTGCGTGGACGTCGGATTTCGCGCGGCCCTGATGTGTGCAATACCTGCGCTACATGCGGGCAGCGCCCCGGCCTTCGAGTGCTGCAACCTGCCGGCCCCGCGCGGTTTGCTCAATCGCTCAAATCGCTCACAACATATAGGGATGCCGGCGGAACTGCTGCGAGGCATTCTAACACCCGCGCCGCACCCGACGAGCCGAGGGAGAGGCGTTGCGGCGCACCCCGGCGCCCGCGTCACGCGCACGACCCTGCCGTGGATGGCACGCTTCCCCGATCTCAACAAAACGCTTGACAGCCGTTTCAGGCCCGCTATAATTTTGGTCTTTGCTGCACAACACGCAGCAGAAAGTAGTAAGCGACACCTTGCCCAGGTGGCGGAATTGGTAGACGCACCAGGTTCAGGTCCTGGCGGTGGCAACACTGTGGAGGTTCGAGTCCTCTCTTGGGCACCAGAATTTGAAAGGCCGGCTTCTTGCCGGCCTTTTTCATTTCTCGCGCAGCGGTGAGGACGACTGCCCTGCTATCGGGCAATGCGAAGCGTCATCTTCCCGAGATGAAGATTTTTTGAAAACATCTATTGACACACTCCGGGAAACACGCCATAATTTCCTTCTAGCTTGAAGACGTGCCCAGGTGGCGGAATTGGTAGACGCACTAGGTTCAGGTCCTAGCGGTGGCAACACTGTGGAGGTTCGAGTCCTCTCCTGGGCACCACGTCTTATCAAGCAGAACTAGCAGTACACAGGATTCATCGAAAAAGCCCGCAAATTAGCGGGCTTTTTTGTTTTCCGCTCCGCTGTCCCTGCTGTCGTCCCTCCCGTTGTATTTCATGGTATACATTGCCTCACGCCTTCGAGCACATTGATGGCGCCAAACGTTCGCAGCACGATGCATGCACGCGACGCGCACTCTATTGATTGAGGAAGACCGGATGGAACTCGTCGTTGTCGCCGCTATCGTCGCCGTGAGCTTCGGCGCCGCCGCGACCTGGCTGCTGGCAACCCGCCTGCCCGAGCGCTGGCTCGAAAAGAACGCGAGCGAGGGCCGTTACGCGCATCTCGGCATGCAGGAAGCGTCCACCGACGAAGCGGATACACGCCGCATTCAGGCGCGCAACGACACACGGCGTGTACGCCGCGAGCGCGTGCGCGCCCGACTTCAGACCGCCGCCAGAATGATGCGCGCGCTGCGCCCCGCCGCCACGCGTCAAGGCCGGGGGCCCGCCGCGCGCCCTTAAGGTTCAGCGCCGCGCGCTCATTCGTGCGAGCCCAGCGGAGAAGGCGCGAACGCCGAATCGCCGACCTTCGCCTCCCGGCCCGACTCGAAGATCCAGCGCCGCCGCATCGGCTGCAAGATCACCTTCGCACACACCCCCGCCATCATCGCCACGCAGGCGACCATGTCGAACACCATGTTCCAGCCGCCATGCACCGCGAGCAGCGTAGCGACCGGCACGAGCATGGCCGCGGTCCCCTTCGCCGTATAAAGCGTGCCCGCGTTGCCTGCCGCATAACGCGCGCCGAACGTGTCGGCGCAGGTCGCCGGAAAGTTCGAGAAGATGTCGCCGTAGAACAGGAACACGAGCCCCGAAAACAGCATGAAGAGATACGGGTCGTGGCCAAACGCACGCAAGCCGAGCAACGCGAGCCCTTCGCCCAGAAATGTGATGAACATCGTGTTCTCACGGCCGATGCGATCCGAAATCAGCCCGCACAGCGGCCGCGTAAAGCCGTTGCAGAGGTTGTTGATCGAGAGCGTCATGGTGAGCAGCGGCAGCGTCGCGGTCATGAGCGTGACCGGCATCGAGGCAAAACCGTAGCTCTTGGCGATCGGGCCGATCTGCGCCGTCGCGATGATGCCGCCCGCCGCCACGCACACGAACATCGCGTACATCACCCAGAACACGGGTGCGCGCACCATCTGCCGCGTCGTGTAGTCGGTCTTGGTCGCCACGATGCGCTTGATGCCGGCCGCATGCGCGGGCGGCTTCGGCCGCACCATCACGAGCGCGAGCGCCATGATGCAGGCGCCTTGCAGGAGTCCGAAGAAAACGAACGCGTGTTCATAGCCCGACTGCTGGATCATGTTCGAGATCGGGATGACCGTGAGTGCCGCGCCCGCGCCGAAACCCGCGGCCGTCATGCCGGCCGCGAGGCCGCGCCGGTCGGGAAACCATTTGAGCGCCGTGCCCACGCACGTGCCGTATACGCACCCCGCGCCGATGCCCGCGATCACGGCCGCAATGTACAACACCGGCAACGCGGGCGCCCACGCATCGAGCACCCAGCCGAGCGCCACGCAGCACGCGCCGCCCATCACGACCGGGCGCGGGCCGAAACGGTCGACAAGCCAGCCTTCCACGGGCACGAGCCACGTTTCCGTCACGATGAAAATCGAAAAGGCGAGCTGGATCGCGGCCTGCCCCCAGTGATGCCGCGCATCCATCGGCACGACGAAAAGCGTCCACGCATATTGCAGGTTTGCGACGAGCCCCATGCAGAGAATGCCCGCCACGAGCTGCACCCAGCGGTTGTGCCGCCGCGCCGTGTAGCCGCCTTCGTTACGATCGGTATATACCACGTTGTCTGTCTCCATCCGTTGTGATTGCCCGCGGGCCCTTGCGGGTGCCTCGCATGCGCCCGGCGTGCGCTTGCCGCGGCACAGCCGGCGCGGCAGGCGTTGCGCCCGCCGCGCCTTCCATCAAACGTCAAGCCGCTTCGAGTTGCCGCAGCAACGCATCGACGCTGCCCTTCGCATCGCCGAACAACATTCGTGTGTTGTCCTTATAGAAAAGCGGATTGTCGACACCCGCGTAGCCCGTCGCCATGCTGCGCTTGGAGACGACCACGGTGCGCGCCTTCCACACTTCCAGCACCGGCATGCCGGCGATCGGGCTGCCCGCGTCCTCCTGCGCGCCCGGGTTGACGATATCGTTCGCGCCGATCACGAGCACCACGTCGGTACTCGTGAAGTCTTCGTTGATCTCGTCCATTTCGAGCACGATGTCGTACGGCACTTTCGCCTCCGCGAGCAGCACGTTCATGTGGCCCGGCAAGCGCCCCGCAACGGGGTGGATGCCAAAGCGCACGCGTATGCCGAGCGCGCGCAGCCGCCGCGTGATCTCGCTGATGGTGCCCTGCGCCTGCGCGACCGCCATGCCATAGCCCGGCACGATCACGACTTCTTGCGCGTCTCGCAGGAGCGAGCCCACCTCGTCCACGGTGGTCGCCACGACTTCGCCCTGCGGTGTCGAACTCGTCGTGGCGCTCACCGCGCCGAAGCCGCCGAGGATCACCGAAACGAAGCTGCGATTCATCGCGCGGCACATGATGTAGCTGAGAATCGCGCCGCTCGATCCGACCAGTGCGCCCGTGGTGACGAGCAGGTCGTTGTCGAGCATGAAGCCCGTTGCCGCCGCGGCCCAGCCCGAGTAGCTGTTGAGCATCGAGACCACCACCGGCATGTCCGCGCCGCCGATCGCCATCACGAGATGCACGCCGAGCGCCGCGGCGAGCACGCACATGACGATGAGCGCATAGAGCGCGTCGCCGCCATCGGGTGCGCTGACGAAGCGATAACCCAGCGCAATGCACGCGCCCAGCACGACCGCGTTGAGCAGATGCCGCGCGGGCAGCACGAGCGGCTTGCCGCTCACCGTGCCTTGCAGCTTCAGGAACGCGACGATCGAGCCGCTGAACGTGACCGTGCCGATAAATGCGCCGACATAGATCTCCGTGTCGTGGATCGCGCGCTCCACGCCGCTCATCGCGCTCGCGGGCGAGAGAAAGTTCGCGAAGGCGATGAGCGTGGCTGCGAGACCGACGAAGCTGTGCAGCACCGCGACGAGTTGCGGCATCTGCGTCATCTCCACGCGACGCGCGAGCATTGCGCCGAGCCCGCCGCCCACGAGCGCCGCGACCAGCGCGATCTGCAAGCCCGCGCCGCCCGTGACGAGCAAGGTGGCCAGCACGGCGATCACCATGCCGCTCACGCCATAGAGATTGCCGCGCCGCGCACTGGCGGGATGACTCAGCCCTCGCAGACTGAGGATGAAGAGCGTCGCCGCGCCGAGCCACGCCATGTTGCCGATTCCGTTGAGCATGACGTCTCCTCAGGTCCGTTGGAACATCTTCAGCATGCGCTGGGTGACGAGAAAGCCGCCCGCGATGTTGATGGTCGCGACGACGAGCGCAATGCCCGCCAGCACGGTCACGATCGTGCCGGCGTTGCCCGGATGCAGCAACGCGCCGATCACGATGATCCCGCTGATCGCATTCGTCACGCTCATGAGCGGCGTATGCAACGAGGGCGTGACGTTCCAGACCACCTGATAGCCGACGAACACGGCAAGGACGAACACGGTGAAATGCGCGACGAACGCGGGCGGCGCGACCGCGCCAAGCGCTAGCAGCAGCAACGCGGCAATGACGAGCGCGGCGAGCGACCCCACGCCGTTGCGGCGCGCGGCCTGCACGCTTTCGTCCTTTGCCTGACCGTTCGCGACGACGACGGGCTTCGTCTGCGCAGCCGCCTGCGGCGCGGCGGACACCTGCACCGGCGGCGGCGGCCAGCAAATCTGGCCGCGCTGCATGACGGTGGTCCCGCGCTGCACGACGTCGTCCATGTCGAGCTTGAGTTCACCGTCTTTCGCGGGCGTGAGATCAGTCAGCAAGTGGCGGATGTTGGTCGCGTAAAGCTGGCTCGACTGGTTCGCCATGCGGCTTGGCAAGTCCGTATAGCCGATCACGGTCACGCCGTTCGCGTTCACGACAAGGCCCGGTTGCGTCAGTTCACAGTTGCCGCCCTGCTCGGCCGCCATGTCGACGATCACGCTACCCGCGCGCATGCACGCCACCGTTTTCGCGTCGATGAGGCGCGGCGCCGGTTTGCCCGGAATGAGCGCGGTCGTGATGATGATGTCGACCTCGCGCGCCTGGGCTTCGAAAAGCGCCATTTCCGCTTCGATGAACTTCGCGCTCATCTGCCTGGCGTACCCGCCGGAGCCGCCACCCTCCTCCTCGATGTCGATGCTCAGGAATTCCGCGCCCATGCTCTCGACCTGCTGGCCGACCTCTGGGCGCGTATCGAACGCACGCACGATCGCGCCAAGTCCGCGTGCGGCGCCAATCGCCGCCAGCCCGGCGACGCCCGCGCCGATCACGAGCACCTTCGCGGGCGGCATCTTGCCGGCCGCCGTGATCTGCCCCGTGAAAACGCGGCCAAAATGCTGGGCCGCTTCGACGACCGCGCGATAGCCCGCCATGTTCGCCATCGAACTCAACGCGTCCAGCTTTTGCGCGCGCGAGATGCGCGGCACGCAGTCCATCGCGAGCACCGTCGCCTCGCGCGCCGCCAGTTGCTCGAGCAGCGCCGCATGCTGCGCGGGCCAGATAAAGCCGATCAGCGTTGCGCCGGGTTTGAGCCGCTGCACTTCCTCACTCGAAGGCGGACGCACCTTGGCGACGATATCCGCGCCGCTCAGGAGCGCCTGCGCGTCGTCCACAATGCGCGCGCCTGCCGCGCGGTAGGCATCGTCCGGATACGAAGCGTTCACACCCGCCCCCGCTTCGACCTCCACGGCATAACCGAGTTTGATTAGTTGTGCGACACTTTCCGGCGTCGCCGCTACGCGTCGTTCGCCTTCATGTGTCTCGCGGGGAACCGCAATCGTCATCGGCATGATGCGCCTCCGTGCTTCTGGAAACGAGGCGATGCGGGCGAAGCATAAGGAATCGGCGGCGCGCCAATGCATCTGGCGCGCCGAAAGCGTGGCCACGACTTCATGAAACGTCTCCTGCTGATTGGAATTCTGTTCTTATGCCGCGGCTCGATGAGGGCTTTGCCCTATGACGCGCCCACGCCGGGCGCGTTGCCGCTCTTGAGAAAAGCAAGCGCCGCCTCGCGCGCACCGGCAATCGCGGCGGCCTCGCTTTCGAATACGGTTTCGTCGACCACCCATTGGCGGGGGAAAACGGCACAGGCCGCGTCGTCGGCTTGAGCCTCGACGGCATGAATCGCGGCGAACGCCGCCCAGCCGCCGTTATGGATCATTTGACGAGCCGAGAGTTCGACCTCGAAATGACCGAGTCTTTCGGTATGCATCGGCGTGCTCCCGAGGTTTCAGGATTGCTGGGCTTGGGCTTCGAGTTCGGTCACGCGTTTCTTGAGCGCACGCTCCTCCTGGAAGCGCGCCGTTTCGTCGCGAATCACGGCAACGATGCCGTTGAGTTCGCCCTGCGGCGAATGCAGCAGCGCCACGGTGAAAGCGATGGACAGCGCCTTGCCCGCCTTGTCCACGGCCGGCACGCGCAGCACGTCGTTGCCATAGCGCGTCTGACCGGTCGCCATCGTCTTGTGATAGCCCTCCCAGTGGCGGCCGCGCAGCCGCTCGGGAATGATCAGATCGAGCGTCTTGCCGAGCGCTTCGTCCTGCGTGTAGCCGAACATGCGCGTGGCCGCCGGATTCCAGTAGGTGATGTCGCCGGCTGCGTCCGAGATGACGATGGCGTCGCCAATGGCGTTTGCGAGTTGCTCGAAATCGATGGCGGATTGCATGGCGATCTATGTGGGGGTGAATCGTTTATCGTCGCCGCGCGGCGCGCATTGCGCACGCCACGCGGCGTCTTGTCTTCTCGTCTGATGTTGCAGTGTCTCGCGCGGGCGCAGCGTGAACCGCGCCCGCTTTCTGCGTACTGCGTTCAGCTTGTAGCGCTCAACCCGGCACTCAACCCGGCGCTCAAACCGCGCGCACTTCGTGCAGCGCCGCGATCTGCTGCGGCGTGTAGCCGAGGTCGGCCAGCACCTCGTCGGTGTGCTCGCCAAGCAGCGGCGAACCCGTGATCTCCGGCTTCAGTTCCGAGAACTTGATCGGGCTGCCCACCGTGAGGTACGAGCCGCGTGCCTTGTGCGGCACCTCGACGATAGTACCGCTTGCGCGCAGCGACGGGTCATTAGCAATTTCCTTCATGCTGAGCACCGGGGCGCACGGAATGTCGAACTTGCGCAGAATGTCGACGGCTTCGAACTTGGTCTTGTCGGCAAGCCACGCCTCGATCGTTGCGAAAATATCGAAGATATGCGGCTGACGCGCTTGTGCCGTAGCGTAGTTCGGGTCGTTGATCCATTCGGGTTTGCCCAGTGCGTGGCAGATCGGCTCCCACGCATGGCCCTGCACCGTGAAGTAGATATACGCGTTCGGGTCCGTTTCCCAGCCCTTGCACTTGAGCACCCAGCCCGGCTGGCCGCCGCCGCCCGCATTGCCGCCGCGCGGCACCACGTCGCTGAACGTGCCGTGCGGGTACTGCGGGTATTCCTCAAGGAAGCCCTGGCGGTCGAGACGCTGCTGGTCACGCAGTTTCACGCGGCACAGGTTGATCACGCTGTCCTGCATCGACACGGCCACCTTCTGGCCCTTGCCGGTTTTGTCGCGGCCGATCAGCGCCGTGAGAATGCCGATGGCGAGGTGCATGCCCGTGTTGCTGTCGCCGAGCGCGGCGGCGCTGACCGTGGGCGGGCCGTCCCAGAAGCCCGTGGTCGAAGCCGCGCCGCCCGCGCACTGCGCGACGTTCTCATAGACCTTGAGGTCGTCGTAGTGGTGACCTTCGCTGAAGCCCTTCACCGAAGCGACGATCATCTTCGGGTTCAGTTCCTTGATGCGCTCCCACGTGAAGCCCATGCGGTCCAGTGCGCCGGGGCCAAAGTTTTCGACCATCACGTCCGATTCGCGAATCAGCTTTTCCAGCACTTCCTTGCCTTCGGTCTTTTTCGTGTCGAGCGTGAGCGAGCGCTTGTTGCTGTTGAGCATGGTGAAGTACAGCGCATCGGCTTCGGGGATGTCACGCAACTGCGAGCGCGTCACGTCGCCGGCGCCCGGGCGCTCCACCTTGATCACGTCCGCACCGAACCACGCGAGCATCTGCGTGCAGGCGGGACCGGCCTGTACGTGCGTGAAGTCGATGATCTTGATACCGTCGAGGGGTTTGCTCATTTCTCGTATCTCCTGGTCTACCTGATCGATGTGATCTACCTGATTGATGGTGCTTGTTTCGAGGGCGTATTCAAGCGGCTTATTTCTTCATGGCCGCGCTTTGCGGATTCAGATTCGTGAGACGGCCGCTTTCGGTCCCGGCCGATTCGTCGATGACGGCGTTGATGAGCGTGGGCTTGCCCGAGGCGATCGCTTCGAGCAGCGCGCTCGCGAGTTGCTCAGGCGTCGTCGCCTGGTGGCCGATGCCGCCGAACGCCTCCATCATCTTGTCGTAGCGCGCATTCTTCACGAACACGGTGGGCGCGACGTCGCAGCCACCGCTCGGATTCACGTCCGTGCCGCGATACACGCCGTTGTTGTTGAACACGATGGTGCAGACCGGCAGGTTGTAGCGGCAGATCGTTTCGAGCTCCATGCCCGAGAAACCGAACGCACTGTCACCTTCGATCGCCACGACCTGCGTGCCGCTCGTCACGGCCGCGCCGACCGCGAAGCCCATGCCGATGCCCATGATCCCCCACGTGCCCGAGTCGAAACGCTTGCGCGGCTGGTACATGTCGATGATGCTGCGCGCGTAGTCGAGCGTGTTCGCGCCTTCATTGACCACGTTGATGTCGGGACGCGTCTTGAGCACGTCGCGAATGGCGCGCAGCGCACTGTGGAAGTTCATCGGCGACGGGTTCTTCGCGAGCGTCGCGGCCATCTTTTCCAGGTTCGTCTTCTTGCGCTCGGCCACGGCGTCGAGCCACTCTGCGGGCGGCTTCGGGAAGTTTTCGCCAAGACCTGCGACGAGCGCTTCCACGCATGACCCGATGTCACCGATCACCGGCGCTTCGATGGCGACGTTGCTGTCGATTTCGGTCGGCGCGATGTCGATCTGCACGAACTTCTTCGGCCCGGCGGCCGCGCCCCAGGTCTTGCCCTTGCCATGCGAGAGCAGCCAGTTCAGGCGCGCACCGATCAGCACCACGGCATCCGACTCCGCCAGCACGAACGAGCGCGCGGCCGATGCCGACTGCTCGTGCGTGTCGGGCAACAGACCCTTGGCCATCGACATCGGCAAATACGGAATGCCGCTCTTTTCAACCAGCTCGCGAATCTGCGCATCGGCTTGCGCGTAGGCCGCGCCCTTGCCGAGCAGAATGAGCGGACGCTTTGCATTCCTTATCACATCGATGGCGCGCGCCACCGCATCCGGCGCGGGAATCTGGCGCGGCGCGGCGTCGACCACCTTGATGAGCGACTGCTGGGCCTTCACGGCGTCGATGGTTTGCGCGAGCAGCTTGGCGGGCAGGTCAAGATACACACCGCCCGGGCGGCCCGACACCGCCGCGCGAATCGCGCGCGCCACGCCAACGCCGATGTCCTCGGCGTGCAGCACGCGATACGCAGCCTTGGCATAAGGCTTCGCGGCGTTGAGCTGATCCATCTCCTCGTAGTCGCCCTGCTGCAAGTCGACGATCTCGCGCTCGCTCGAACCGCTGATGAGGATCATCGGGAAGCAGTTCGTGGTGGCGTTGGCCAGCGCCGTGAGGCCGTTCAGGAAGCCAGGCGCGGAAACGGTCAGGCAGATGCCCGGCTTCTTCGTCATGTAGCCCGCAACGGCGGCGGCATTGCCCGCGTTCTGCTCATGGCGAAAGCCGATGAAGCGCATGCCCTCGGCCTGCGCGAGACGCGCGAGATCGGTAATGGGAATACCGACGAGACCGAAGATCGTGTCGATATCGTTGAGTTTCAGCGCGTCGATGACGAGATGAAAACCATCGGTCGTTTGCTGCGCTTCGGGCACAGGGTTCTGCTGCGCCTCGTTGATGCCTGCTTCTGCCATGACGTCTCCTCTTTGGCGGGGCGTTGTGTGATTCGTGATATACAATATTCCACACACAATATTAGTCAAGACGTTTTTTTACCCAGGCCGCGCTTGCTGCACTGCGTTGCACCGCTGCCGCCTGATGTGATCGGCCGCCACAGCGCAAGCTTTGTTGCGGCACACCATCGGCCGGCGCCTTCCACTGGCCAAAACGTCCCAACGAACTTGTTACGTAGTCCATACTTTTCTTTCAGCATCGGGCCACGCATTCAATCGAAAAACGCATCGATGCTTCGCGCTCATGCGTGCGCCCGATATGAACCGGCGGACGAACGCGGCGCCCTACTCCTCTTTCCTAGTCGAGAAAGTCGCAGTTGGCTTCCACGAATAGCGCGAGCTCGATCGAGTGCTGCCGCACGAGTTGCTCCACGCGTTCGGTATCGCGCGACTCCAGCGCTTCGATAATGCGCATGTGGTCCACGATCGAGCGCGACGCGCGATCGCTCTGCGCAATCGTCATGCGCCGGATCGCACGCACATGCATGAAGATGTTCTTGATGGTGTCGACGATGATGGGCGACTTCGAAAGCTCCACCAGCGACTGGTGAAACATGATGTTCGCCTCCGAGTATTCCTCGATATGTTCCGAGGGCGTCGTGTCGCCGAAAGTCGCGAACATGCGCCGCAGTCCCGCGATGTCGTCGTCCGAGGCGCGCTGCGTGGCGAGTCGCGCGGCGATGCTTTCGAGCGCGGCCCACATATAGATCATCTCGACGATCTCCTTGCGCGTCTTGCGCAAGATGTAAACACCGCGGCGCGGCACCGTGCGCAGAAAGCCCTCCTGTTCCAGCAGCGTCATCGCCTCGCGCACCGGCGTGCGGCTCACGCCGAGCTTCTCGGTCAGGTCCTTCTCGTCGAGCCGGATCTCGTCTCGCGACCGGTAGATGTCGGTTTCGGCAATGGCCTGCTTGAGCTTCGCATAAGCCTGGTCGCGCAGCGAAGCGCTCGCGTTGATCGGCTCCAGCGTCAGGGTGACCGGGGAAGCCCCGGCTTCGAGTACTCTTTCGGCGGACATCGGTCGTTTGTCTCCAACGTTCTGTTTAGCCGGCGCTGCTCGGAAATTTCATATTTCCAATACAATATATCAGCGAATTGCCTATGGCTAAGCGGGGTTTACGCGTACCGGGTGCGCATCTCGCCGCTTTCGCGGGCTTACCCCGAGTTCATTCAGACTTCCTTATATTTTTCGAAAAAAACTTTAACTATCGTTTATTCATTGGGGCTTCTACGCTTGGTTCACGCCACTCGACATGAGGAGACAGCCATGAACCACTCGACCAGCAGCCACGATCGTCAACTGGAAGCCCAGTTGTGCGCGTTCAACACGGCGTTCGCCGAACTGGGCCTGCGCTTTCGCTGGGACGCCCGCACGCTCTACTCGCTGGCGTCGATCGCAGGCGAGAGCGCGCGCATCGCAGCCTATATCGAGGCGCATCATCCGCATCTGCTGAAGGCCTACAGCATGGCGTTTTTGTGCGAGGCGATTCTCGAGCGCAAGAACGCGCAGTCGCCAGGAGAGTGGCCGTTGGCGCAGCCCGCCGCGCGCGGTGCAGCGCAGGCATGGCCGGTCATGGAGCAGGATTGGCGCGAAGGTGGATTGCCCGCGCTCGCGGGCGCCTGAGTCGAATGCGCTTTATTACGCTCGACCAGGCGGCTCGACGAGGCATCAGGAAGGCTTGATGACGAAACCCGTCTGGATGCGTGCGCGCCGGCGCACCATCCAGACGGGCGGGATATCGAAGGAGTTGCTCAGGCGTTGCCGCGCGCCTCGGCCTCGTCTTCCTGGAGCTTGCGCCAGAGAATCTTGCCGCTGCCCGACTTCGGCAGCGACTCGACGAACTGCACGATGCGCGGCGCCTTGTACGCGGCCATGTTGTCGTGCGCCCAGGCCATGATGTCGTCCTCGTTCACGCTGCCCACCTGCTTCGGGTCGAGCACGACCACGGCCTTCACGGTTTCGCCGCGCCGCGCGTCCTGCGTGCCGATGATGCACACCTCATTGATCGCCGGGTGGCGGTACATGAGCGCTTCGACCTCGGCGGGCCAGACCTTGTAGCCCGATGCGTTGATCATGCGTTTGAGGCGGTCGGTCATGAAGTAGTAGCCTTCCGCGTCGCGGCGCACGAGGTCGCCCGTGCGCAAGAAGCGCTTGCCGTCACGCTCGACAAACGCCTCGCGCGTCGCCTCGGGGTTGCGCCAGTAGCCCTGCATCACCTGCGGCGCGTGCATGATCAATTCGCCCGATTCGCCTTCGGCCACCTCTTCCAGCGTGATCGGATCGACCACGCGCGAATCGACATCGAACACCGGAATGCCGAGACACTGCGCCTTCGGGCGTTGCGGCGGATTGATATGCGTGCCCGCCATGGTCTCGGACATGCCATAGCCCTCGACGAAATCGAGTCCGGTCAGGTCCTTGAGCTTTTTCACCACCGCGTCGGGCATGGTCGCGCCGCCGCCGCGCATCCATGCGAGGCTCGACAGGTCGTATTCGTGAATGCGCGGGTTCGAGATGAAGTCCACGACCATCGTCGAGATCGCCTGCCAGCCGTTGATGCGGTAATGCTCGATAGCGCGCGCCGCGGCGTCGCGGTCCCAGCGCGGCAGCAGCACCACGGTCGAGCCGTTGTAGATCGGGCTGTTCATGCCGCCCTGCATGCCGGTCACGTGAAAGAGCGGCAATACCGAAAGTTGTACGGCGTCCTGATTACTGCCGAACCAGTTGCAGCCGCCCACGGCCGTGGCCATCACGCTGCGATGCGTGTGCATGCAGCCCTTGGGCTTGCCCGTCGTGCCCGAGGTGTACGGCATCACGCAGAGGTCGTCGGCGCCCGCGCTCAACGGGCCGGGTACGCGGCGCGCGTCGAGCACGTCGGCCCAATGCGCGACGCCCGGGCCGTCCACCGACCGCGGCGCGCTCACGAATTCCGGCGGCGGCGCATACGGCTCGCACTTCAGATAGTCGCTATAGGTCGCGACGAGCAAGTGCTTCAGGCCCTCACCCTCGTCTTCGTTCACGAGCGGCGCGATGCGCGGGTAAAGATCCTGCGCGACAAAGGCCGTGGTCGCGCCGCTGTCCTCCACGTAGTGCGCCAGTTCCTCGGTGAGGTTCATTGGATTGACCGGCACGACCACGGCGTTGGCGCGCAGGATGCCGTAGTACGCAATCACCCACTGCGGGCTGTTCTGCATATAGAGCAGCACGCGGTCGCCGGCCTTCACGCCGCAATCCTGTTGCAGATAACCGGCCACGCGCTCCGCCTCGTCCTTGAACTGCGCGAACGTGACGGGCGTGTCGTAGAAGATGATGAACGGCTTGTCGGGATAGCGCGCCGCCGATACCTCGGCGTTGTAGAAGAGGTTCGTATGCGGAATGCTCAGATGCGGCGAGAGATGCGAGGGCCAATGCGGCGAGGCCGGAATCACAGACGACGATGGCGAAGCGGAACGATGAGCGGAAAGCGTCGGGGCGGACGTGGGCATGGCGGGCTCCGTCGAGCGAGTCTCGTGAGGAACGCGGCGGCCAGCCCCCCTCGGGCAACCGGCCGCGCGCACCGTGGAATCAGTGCAGACCGAATCGATGCGCACTGCCCGCCAGCGGTTCGGGCGGGCAGTGCGCGAGGCGAAATCAGACGACGCTCGCGCCGCCGTCGACGGCCAGATACTGGCCCGTGACATGGCGCGCCGCCTGGCTCGCGAGGAACACCACGGCGCCCTTCAGGTCATCGTCGTCGCCGAGGCGATGCAGCGGCGTGTGATCGATCACCGCCTGCCCCATCTTGTCGAGCAGACCGGCCGACATCTTCGAGGGAAAAAAACCGGGGCAGATCGCGTTCACGTTGATGTTGTACTTGCCCCATTCGGCGGCAAGCGCCCGCGTGAAATTGATGGCCGCCGCCTTCGAGGTGTTGTACGCGATGGCCTGCATCGCGCCGAGCGAGCCCTTCAGCCCCGCGATGGAGGCGACGTTGATGATCTTGCCGCGCTGGCGCGGGATCATGCTGCGCTTGCCCACCTCGCGCGCGAGAAAGAACGGTGCGTTCACGTTCAGGTTCATGACTTTGTGCCAGGCCTCGTCGGGATAGTCCTCGGCGGGCGCGCCCCACGTGGCGCCCGCGTTGTTCACGAGAATGTCGATCTGCCCGCGCGCCCCCAGCACCTCGCTTACGAGCGCGGCCGCGGCCTCGGGGCGTTGCAGATCGCTCACGATCGTCGTGACCTCGATGCCCGCCGACTGTAGATGGCTGGCCGCCTGCGCCAGTTCGTCGGCCTTGCGCGCGGTGATCACGACATGGCAGCCCATTTCGCCCAGCGCCTGCGCCATTTGCAGGCCGAGCCCGCGCGACCCGCCGGTGACGAGCGCGACCTGCCCGCCCAGTTCGAACAATTCCCTGACCCGCATGCTTTCGTCTCCTTGATGTCTTCCGGCCCGCCGAGGTTCCGCAGTGCGGAACTCGATGAATTGCGAATGATTCTAGCGAGGCTCTCCAGCGAGGTAAATAAGGAAAAGCACGATCGTTCATTAAATAATATTTTGTGCTTTCCGGTGTGGTTCCCGCTCGGGCGGAGCGTGTCGCGCACCACGCGCGGGGCCGACTGCTTGCGCGCACAACCTTTCCAGATCGTTGCAATCGCACGACAGTCAACGTTTTCACCCATGCGGCGAGCGTCTATCATCGGCCCCCCGCCCAACATCCACTGGCGCGGCGCACAACAAAATGCGGGCCCCGGCACCCCGGCGGTCCGACGGACTTACAACACGCAGCAGATGAAACAGGATTACACCGTGAGACACACCCAGATCGCTTCGGCCGTTGGCGGCCTCGCGCTGGCGCTGGCCTGCCAGCACAGCTTCGCTCAAAGTTCGGTCACGCTGTACGGCGTCGCGGACGTCGGCATTCGCTACCTGACGAACGCCAACGCGAACAACGACGGCAAGGTTTTCATGACCAACGGCGCCGTCACCAACAGCCGTATCGGCCTGCGCGGCACGGAAGACCTGGGCGGCGGCCTGAAGGCGATCTTCGATCTGGAAAGCGGCATCGACCTGCAAAGCGGCGGCTTCTCGGACAGCCACCGCATGTTCAACCGCAACGCGTACGTCGGGCTTGCCAGCCAGTACGGCACGCTCACGCTCGGCCGCCAGAAGTCGCCGCTGTTCGACCAGCTCGCCGACACCTACGATCCCCTCACGGTCGGCAACTACCTCGAAAACGCGTGGCTGCCCGTGGCGCTCGGCGCCGGCCTCTACGCCGACAACGCGGTCAAGTACAACGGCACGTTCGGCGGCCTGAACGTCGAGGCCATGTACTCGTTCGGCACGAACTACGCGTCGACCGGCGCGGGCGGCTTCTCGGGCAATATTCCGGGCCACCTCGGCGCGGGCAACATGTACGGCTTCACGGCGTCGTACAAGGCCGGCCCCGTCAGCATCATGGCGGGCGTGCAGCAGAACAGCGACAACTCGAACAACAAGCAGACCATCTATAACGCGAACGTCGTCTACGCGTTCAGCTCGGCCAAGGTCTATGTCGGCTACCTGCGCTCGCAGGACGACACCGGCTTCGTCGACACCCTGCTCGCGCAGCAAGGCTACTCGACCACCAACACGCCGAAGAACACCAACCGCATCGACGACGGCCCGTTCGCCGGCTTCACGTGGCAAGTGACGGGCCCGCTCGCGATCACGGGCGCGTTCTACTACGACCACATGCGCAACGCGACCACGGTCGACGGCTCGCTCGGCAGCGGCAATCGCTACGCGATCGTCGGCCTCGCCGAATACGCGCTCTCCAAGCGCACCGAAGTCTACGGCACGGTCGACTTCAACAAGGTCAACGGCGCGGCGACGGCGGAACTGCCGGGCCGCAGCAACCAGACCGGCATTTCGATCGGCCTGCGCAACATCTTCTGATAGCGACGGCACCGGCCTGTCTGCCGACCGCCTGAGCGGCGGCGCTGCGCAACACGCGCGGCGCCGCCGTTTTTCATTGCAGCTACTGTTCCGACATCGGACCCCGACAGCATCACCCTCGCAGACATCTCAGAATTGTCTGATTCCCCTGTGCGAACGCATCGATAGAATTTTTTGTGTCACTCCGAATCATTCTTCGCCGGTTCGCTCCATGTCCCAATCCCCCGAACAATGGCTCCTCGAAGCCTTCACGGCGCACGCGCGCGCGCCCGAATATGTCGATCCGCTCTCGCAAATCTGTCATGGGCTCGTGAATGCGCGCCGCGACGAGCAAATGCTGCCCTGGGCCGACAAAGGGCTCGCGCTCGACCCGCTCCACCGCAGTTTCGTGCATGCGCGCGCCCGCGCCTTGCGTCTCCAGGGCCGCCACGCCGAGGCCGCCGCCACCTGGATCGCACACCAGGCGTTGCCGTGGTCGCCGCTCTTTTGCGAGGCCCGTATCGGGCGCGACCTTTACCTGAGCGGCGAAACCGGGCGCGCCATCGAGTACCTCGAAGCGGCATTGCGCGACCACCCGGCCGATCGCTCGCGCGACGCGCAAAAAGCCCGCAAGTGGCTGGCCGAAGCGTTGCTCAGCCTGGGCGACCTGCGCGGCTTCATCCCCTGGCTCGCGCGCAATCACGGCGACAGCGGCAGCTACCGTCATGCCGAGGTGCCGATGTGGAGCGGCCAGCGCGATCTGCGCGGCGAGCGCGTGCTCGTCACGCACCAGATGGGCTACGGCGACCAGTTCCTGCTGTTCGCGAGCGTGCGCCAGTGGCTCGACGCGGGCGCCGAGATCATGCTCACCTGCGATCATGCGATTCACGACCTCGTTCAGGCCTCCTTGCCCGAATGCACCGTGCTGGGCGTGACACGCCCGCTCACGGTGGGCGCGCCCTTGCCGCACGACGCACTCGAAGGCGTCACGTCATTCGCGCCGACCTTGCAAGCCACGCTGCTTCATCTGCCGCTGCTCGCCGCCGACGACTCGCCGCGCCCGCAGCCCTACTTCGGCGCGTTCCTTCGTGCGCCTGAGGCGGCGCGCGAGCGCGCCCGCGCATGGTCGCAGGCGCTGCGCGCGCGCGAATCCGGCAAGCGGCTCGTCGGACTCTTCTGGGACTGCGTTCAACGCCACTCCAGGGAAATCGGCGCGAAGGAGCGTTGCTGGGCCGGCTTGCGCAGCGTGCCGCTCGCGCAGGTCGAACGTCTCACCACCGACACCGCCCTCACGCGCGAAGTCCATTTCGTGAGCCTGCACCATCCCGCCGCGGAGCTTGTGCATGGCACGCCGCGCGGCGCTCTGGGCCATTACGGCCCCGGCATCGCCAGCTTTGCCGACACGGCGGCCTGCATCGAACAGCTTGACGCCGTCGTGAGCGTGGATGCCGTTGCCGCGAACCTGAGCGCGATGCTGGGCAAACCGACCGCCGTGCTCGTCAATGCCACCGGCGAATGGCGTTGGGGCCATACCGGCGCCGGCACGCCATGGATGAGCGAGGCAACGGTTCTGCGTCAGGCACAAATGGGCGAGTGGCACGACGTCATCTCGCGCGCCATCGGTTGGCTGCTGCGACGCTAGCGCCCCGCCTTTTCCTGCACTATTCCGGAGTGCAAACAAGCGGGCTTTCTAGCCTGCTCGTTTGCATTCTTCCATTGGGCCCATTCAATCGCTTCAATTACCTCAACCGCTTATTCACCTTCACTTTAATTACATTTAAATTACAATTAAAACAAAAAGCTTTCGCTCATAACCTGATTCTCCAGGGATTACTAGCGGTTCCAGTCAACATGCATGCAAATGTTTAATGCCGGGCGTACACTGGCGCGAGGCCCAATGCGGGGGGGCCGATCCGCCACACAACGCAATGCCGGCATATGCATGTGATCGCAACAAGCCTTCGGCCGCGATCGACAGGAGACATGGCATTGCACCGGTTTCAAAGGAGAACAATCAACATGAGCTGGACGCGGGAACAGAAGAACGTCACGATCGCGGCGTATCTGGGATGGACGCTCGATGCATTCGATTTCTTTCTGATGGTTTTCGTTCTGAAAGACATTGCCACCGAATTCAACACCAAAATCCCGGCAGTGGCTTTTGCCATTACGTTGACGCTCGCCATGCGTCCGCTAGGCGCGCTGATATTCGGCCGACTTGCCGACAAATATGGCCGCCGTCCCACGCTGATGGTCAACATCGCGTGCTATTCGCTGCTCGAACTGCTCACCGGCTTCTCGCCCAACCTCGCCACCTTCATCGTCCTGCGCGCGCTCTTTGGCGTCGCGATGGGCGGCGAATGGGGCGTGGGCTCCGCGCTCACGATGGAAACCATTCCGCCCAAGTCGCGCGGCATCGTTTCCGGCCTGTTGCAGGCGGGTTATCCGAGCGGCTATCTGCTCGCCTCGATCGTGTTCGGCGTGCTGTATCAGTACATCGGCTGGCGCGGCATGTTCTTCATCGGCGTGCTGCCCGCGTTGCTCGTGCTCTACGTGCGTGCGCACGTGCCCGAGTCGCCGGCCTTCAAGGAAATGGAAAAGCGCGCGCGCCCGACCCTGCTCAGCACGCTCAAGCACAACTGGAAGCTCTCGCTGTACGCAATCGTGCTGATGACGGCGTTCAACTTCTTCTCGCACGGCACGCAGGACCTGTATCCGACCTTCCTGCGCGAGCAGCATCACTTCGATCCGCATACGGTCTCGATCATCACCATCGTGCTCAATATCGGCGCGATCGTGGGCGGTCTCTTCTTTGGTCAGGTTTCCGAAAAGATCGGCCGCCGCAAGGCGATCTTCATCGCCGCGCTGATCGCGCTGCCCGTGCTGCCGCTGTGGGCGTTCTCGCAAGGCCCGGTGCTGCTCGCGCTCGGCGCGTTCCTCATGCAGATTTCCGTGCAGGGCGCGTGGGGCGTGATCCCCGTGCACCTCAACGAAATCTCACCTGACGAAGTGCGCGCGACGTTCCCGGGCCTCGTCTATCAGCTCGGCAATCTGTTCGCTTCGGTGAACGCCACGCTCCAGGCATCGCTTGCCGAAACGCACAACCAGAACTACTCGATGGCGATGGCGATTGTCGCCGGCACGGTGGCCATCGTGATCGCCGTGCTGATCCCGTTCAGCCGCGAGCGTCGCGGTATCGACATGACGCAGACCGCCAAACAGGTGACAAACGTCTGAGGTGTCGAACGTGTGAGTCATAAGAGGCCGTGCCGGGTTCGCCCGCACGGCCTTTTTTTGCGCTTGTTGCCGCGTTTGCTGTACCGGGTAAGCCACCCTGGCCGGCGCGCGCGGCGCGTTGCATGATCGCAGTGCATGATGCAAGACGTGGGCGTAAAGCCCGGCGTGCGCGAAGTGGCGGCGATCGGCGTGCCCGATCCGGTGCAGGGCGAACGCGCGAAGGTGTTCGTCGTGCGGCGCGATCGCGCGCTCACGGAAGCGGCGCTGATCCAGTTCTGCCGCCAGCAGCTCACGGGCTACAAAGTGCCGCGCCTCGTGGCATTTCGCGAGTCGCTGCCGCAATCGAACATCAGCAAGATCCTGCGCCGCGCATTGCGCGACGAAGAATTGGCCGCGGCGGGGAAGAAAACGCAGGCGTGAAACGTTGATGCGTTGATGCGGTGCAGGCGGCGCGCCTCGCGCGCACCGGCCGCCCGTCAACATCGACGCATCGTGGAGGGCCCGTCGATGCAGTCTCGACCGACACCTGTTGCGCTGCGCCGCTGCGGTGCGTGGCGCTTGAGTGGACATTCGACCGGAGCTTCGATCAGGCGCTTCATCACACGCTCTCTCCTGCTTTTCGTTTTACCAAGCGTTTGCCTCGCGAGCGCGAACGGCGCAACGCCCGAGGCCGCGACGCCGCCAGCGCGCGTCGGCGCCCTCGCCCCCGACGCGCAGGTGCGCTGGCTTCAGCGCGCCGCGCGCGACGACACGCTCGAACGGCTCGGCGACGCGCAGCTCGTCGCGCTGTTCGCCTCGCTCGATGCGCGCACGCTCGAGCGCTATATCGCAGCGGGACCGAACGGCTACGCCGACTGCGAATTTACGATGCGCCACCGCGAGCGCATCGACGGACGCTGGCCCGCGCAAGCCGATCATCTGCTCGTGCGCCTCGCGCACGATCCGCTGCGCCTCTACGCGCGCTGGCTGCCCGACGGCGCGCACGCGGGCCAGGAGGTGCTCTACGACGCCACACACCGGGGCGACGCCATGTACGGACACATGGGCGGCCTGCTCGGCGCGGTGTCGATGTGGACCGCGCTCGACGGCGCGTTCGCGCGCACGCAATCGCACCATCGGCTCACCGAGCTCGGCACCGAGGCGATCGCGCGGCGCTTTCTCGAAGACTATCCGCGGCTCGCCGATGCGGGCGCGGCGCGGCCCACACGCATCACCATCGAAACGCGCGACGGCGTGCGCGTCGTCGCCTTCACGTGGGAGGTGCCGGCGGGCGCGCGCGACCTGCCCGCCAGCCGCGAGACGCTCGGCCTCGACTTGCGCCATGCATGGTTTCGCACCGTGCAGTCGTACGACAGCGAAGGCCGGCTCACCGAGGACGTCGTAATCGAACGCATCGAGCCCAAAGCGTTCGACGCGCTCACGTTCGACGCGCGCAATCCGGACTATCGCTTTTAGCCGCGCACAGCCGCCCGAAGCCGGCAAAGTCGATCAACGTCACACGCTGCGCGGCGGCGAGGCGCGCGAGCACGAACCGGTCCGAAGGACGCAGCGCGCCGACCACGACAGCGCCCGGCGGGAGCCGCCACGCGAGGCCCGCATGCCAGAGGCGGCCGATGTCGTCGTTGACGGCGAGATGGTTTGCACGGTCGACCGGATCGCTGACCGAGCCCGCGAGCGAAAGCGCGACGCAGCCCACGCGCGCCGCCTCGCGGACGAGCGAGCGGCCTTGCGCCAGCGTCGGATCGAACACCGCGATGTTCGCCATATTCGCCGTATTCCACATCCCATTTGCGTGCGGTGTGGCTGCGACAAACGCCTGCGGAAACGCGTGCGCCTGACACGCCGCGCCCAGCGCCATCGCGCCCGCGTCGCGGAGAAAAGCTCGCCGGTCCATCGCGTCCTCCCGCAGTCCTCGTGCAGTCGTCCCGCCCATCCGTCAGGTGTAACCGCGTTGCGCGCGCCACGCCGCGGGCCACACGCCTTGCTTGCCCGGCGAAAGCACGCCCTGCGGATCGAGCGCGTCTTTCACCGTCTGCGCGAGACGCAGCAGCGCGCCGTCGTTGAAGCCGTACTGCGCGGCGGCGTAATCCATGTAGACGAGATGCGAGCGGTACACACCGTAGCCGGCCGCGCCCGCATCGCTCATCAGCGCGCGCAGCAGGTCGCCCGCACGCGCGGCATCGTCGCGGCGAGTGCGCGCGAAAATCGCCGCGAACACGTGATGCAGATGGCGCCCCGCCGCCGTGAAGCCACCGTAGTAATCGAAGCCGTATTCGGCCGCGCGCGCCTTCACGAGCGCGTACTGACGCAGCGCGTCGCGGCCGTCGGCCGGACACAACGGCGAAAAGTCCACGTGAGCGCCCTCGCCCTCCCCGCCTTCTTCGCCGAGCCAGTCGAGCATGCGAAAGGCGCTCATGGCCGGAATGCCCGCGAGATTGCGGTCGCCGCCGCCTTGTGGCTCGTCGCCCTGTGCGTAACGTCGCGCCGCGAAACTGACGCCGGGCACCGCGCCGAACGCCCGCTCGACCATGACGCGCTGCACGTCGATCACCTCGGGCGCGCCATACAGCGCGTAGTGCAAGTTCCAGCGCCCTACGCCCAGATCGCGCTGCATCGCGGCAACGGCAGGCTCGGGCATCGGCCCATCGCCCCCGTACCAGCGCGCGCGCGGCGCGATGCTCGCCGCGCGCCGGATCACGCCTTCGATCACCGCGTGTTGGGCAAGCGTGCCGTCGAGCTGAAGCACACGCAGCGTATCGACGATCACGCCGAGATCGTCCTCGCGCGCGAACTGGATCTCGCCGATCACGAAGGCCTGCGGCGCGGGCATCAGCCAGAGCCCCATCTTCGTGACGACGCCGTAGTTCGATTGCATGAAAAGCGCATCGAACGAGGGACCGTAACCGGGCTTGTAAAGCTGCCAGGCGGTGCCGTTCTCGATGGCGCCCATGCCGGTGCGCACGACATCGCCGTTGGCGAGCACGACTTCCATGCCGCACTGCGCCGCCGCGTGGTCGCCATAGGACGTGGAGCCGAAGCCGCGTTCGAGCGTGTTGCCGACCACGCTGCCCCAGCCGGCCGCGGGCGGATCGACCCACAGGCGCAAGTGCTGCTCGCGCAGGTGCGCGTGCAGGTCGAAGTAGCTCACGCCGGGCTCGACGCGCGCCCACGCGAGCCGCTCGTCCACTTCGAGAATGCGGTTCATGCGTTGCAGGTCGAGCACGACCGAGCCCGCGAGACGTGGCGCGGCGCCGCCATAGGCGAAGTTGCGGCCCGTGGAGACGGTCCAGAGCGGCACGCGCGTTTCATTGGCGACGCGCAGGATTGCGCGGATCTCCTCGACGCCCGCGGGGAGGATCGCGGCCGACGGTGCGAACGCATGCGAATCGGCGAGCGGAACGAACGGGTCGAAATACGGTCCGAGCGACGCGCCACCACGGCACACGTTCGGCGCGCCGACAATGCTCTCGAACGCGGCGAGCGCACGCTCGAAGCGGGCCTCGTCGATACCGGGCGGCAAGGGGCGCGCGGCGTTCATCGGCGCGCTCCGCCAACGGAACGGATAATCGATGCGAAGCACGCGACGAGCATGACGTCCCCCTCGCCGCTCACCACTGCCCGGGCTTGCCGCCCAGCGCACCACACACGTCGAACGCGATCTCGCGCAGCTTCGGCTCGGTCTGTGGGCCCGAGAGCGCGTAGCCCGTGCGATCGGTGCTCCAGTAGAACGTGCGGCGGTTGCCGTCGCGCAGGAGCCGCACGGCATCGCGGTCCGCGCGCGAGCTGCCCACGTAGAGCGTGAGGCGCTCGCCCGCGTCGTTCTCGTACATGAATTGCGCGGCAGGCCCCCGATTGCCGGGCAGCAGACGGCCGCCCACCAATGCGTAGCCGTACTCCGCCAGCGACGGCGCGGTGAGCGGCTTGCCGAGCCGTTTCGAGAGCCACGCGATCAGATGCGCTTCGTCGGCCGCGCCCACTTCGACGGGATGGCGCTGCTCCGGCGAATAGACCGCGTAGGCCACGTCGGCGCGGCGCGCGAAGGCTTCGGGAGACTCGGACGTTTCGATGCGCGCGATCACGCCCGGCGCGAGATCCGGCGCGAGCCGGGGCGCAAGCGCCATCACGGCCGCCGTGAGCCCCGCGCCCACGCACACCCAGGCCGCCGCGACGCCCGCGCGCCACCACCACGGCGCTCGCGCCCGCAGTACCAGCACGGCGGGCGCGGCATCGTGGGCATTGGGCGCATCGGGCCCGGCGCGCTCGCCCGCGCACAAGGCCTGGAGCGCGGCCTTTTGCGCCCGATAGGCGGCGACGCGCGCCGCCGCCTGCGTGTCGGCCGCAAGGCGCGCCTCCAGCGCCGCACGGTCGCCCGGCGGCAATTCTCCGTCGACGAAAGCACCCAGCATCGAAATCGCCTCTTCCTGCGGCGTCGCGCCTTCGTGCTCGTGGCCGAGATCGTCGTCGTTCATCGCATCGTCCCCACCACCCTGAGCGACGCCGTGTGTTTTGCGCCGTCCTGCGCCGGCCCTGTATCGAGCAGCGCGCGCAGATGTTCGCGCGCCCGCGAAAGGCGCGACATCACCGTACCCGGCGGCACGCCGAGCACTGCCGACGCCTCGCCGTAACTCAACTCCTCCACGCACACGAGCAGCAGCACCTCGCGCTGCGCCGCGGGCAACACGTAGAGCGCGCGTTGCAGGTCACGCAGCACGAGGCCGTCCACCTCGCCGTGCGGCGCTTCGAGCGCGCGCCACGGCGCCGCTTCGTCGTCGACGGCGATCTCGCGGCGTCCGCGCAACTGGTCGATATAGAGATGCCGCAGGATCGTGAACAGCCATGCGCGCAAGTTGCTTTGCGGGCGAAAGGACGTCCAGCGCGAGAGAGCGCGCTCGGCGGCGTCCTGCATGAGATCGTCGGCCCAGGCGGCATCGCCGGTCAACGCGCGCGCATAGCGGCGCATGGGCGCAAGCTGCGCCACGACCTGCGCTTCGAATTCGGGCGACGGATGGCGCAACACGCCGCGCGCCGCTCAGTAGCCGCCGCCGCTTGCCGAACCGCTCGAGCCGCTTGATCCGCTCGACGACCCGCCCGAGTTCATGTCGCTGCACGCGGCAAGCCCGGCTCCCGATATCCCGGCCAGCGCCGCACACATGAGACATGCAAGAAACATGCGAAACCGCTTCATGATCGCCTCCACCGGGGTTGCGTCGGGCATGCGGCCCATTTGCCTGGGAGAGCTTGAGAAACGACGGCCGCGCGCCGCACCGGCGCGCGCTCCCGAGGCAGGGTCGATATCGTGTTAAACGTCGCTGAGGGCGTGCTTATTCCGTGCAAGCGGAGATTTCGCAGGCGCGAACGGACCGCACGGCAACGGTGCGCATTGCGTTGCGCGCCGTTACGCAACGTTGCATGCCGCCACGTGCGCCGCCGCACGGAACGCAATGCGCACGAACCGTGAAAATCATCCGACGATGATCAAGGCGCCTGGCACTCGAATCCGTTGAGCATGCTGCGTCTTCATGAACTACGCTGTCTGAATAGGCAGATGAGCAGGCAAATCAGTGGGCAAATGGGCAGGCGGATGTGCGGCGTTATGTCACGATGTCACACGCGGCACAATCGTTGATCGTCGCCGCGCGCGCCCTTGAAAATGCCGTCGCCGCGTAGCGAAACCTGTCATCGGGACGCGCCCGCTTTGCGGCGGCCAACGACAAGGGACGCAACGCTGCATTTTTCGTGAATCTGCGGCTGCGGCCGCCAGCCGGTATAGTTGTGCAGTAAGCTTACTCCCCTGCACGCGCGCTTCGCCGACACAAGGTAGAATCGCGGCGAGCAAACGTTTCCAACTGATTGCGGCATTGCGCCGCCTGGCCAAATCTAGTCCATGCCTTCCGCAGAATCGCACCCGCAAAACGACTTCATGAACGCCGCGCGAAAGGAAAGAAAGCGCGTCGAAATTTATCTGGTCAACGGCATTCGCCTGACCGGATGCATCGAGTCGTTCGATCAGTACCTGGTGATGCTGCGCACGCCCGTCGGCCTGCAAGGCATCTACAAGCGCGCCATCTCCACTATCCAGCTCGACACCGGCACCCGTCCGGGTCCGCGCCCCGGCGGCGCTCGCAGCTCGCACGGCGAGCATACGACCCGCGGCCCTCACGGCAGCCATGGCGGCCACGGTCCGCGCGAGCAAAGAGAGCCGCGTGAACCCCGTGAACCGCGCGAGAACTGGTCGGCGCCGTCCGGCGGCGACCGCCCGGCTCAAGACGGCCCGGTCGTCGTCACGCGCCGCCGCCGGCTGTATGGCGCCGTGAACAATGGCGGCAACGGCAACGGCGGCGAAGGCTCCGGCAACAGCTAAGCCTGCGCGCCCACTGGCGCGCTAACAGTCGCCACCGGCCGGGTTTCAACAGAATGGGCGCGCCTCGGCGCGCCCGCTTGCTTGCGCGCGGCGCAAGCGCTTTCGCCTCCTCCCCGCCTGCGCAAGCTCCTTGCCATCATGGTTCCGGCCTTTGCGTTATTCTGAGTGTGACGCATCTCGCTACGGAGACCACCATGAGCGCTTCCAAGCCGAAGACCCCGCAACCCTCGCAGGACGATCCGCTCGACGAGGCCCTCGAAGAAACCTTCCCGGCAAGCGACCCCGTCGCCATCGATCCGAAGCCGGCCGACTCGCAGCCCAAACCGCAATCCCCCGACAAATCCCACAAAGGGCACGACAGCCATCGTCACAGCAAGCACTGAGCACCGGACGCGCGCGTTGGCGCGCTGCGTTGCTCACGGAAATCGCCCATGAAAAAAAGGCGGTGCGTCCTGATGAACGCTCCGCCTTTTTGTTTGACTCTTTGCACCCTCGCGCCGACAGCAAGACCGATCAGCGGATCGGCAAGCCGCCTTCCACCTGCTGCTGAAGCTCGCGCACCTGGCGCTGCACCGTGCGCAGCTGCGCCTGGGCCGCCGACTTCTGGGCCTGAAGCGAATTGGCCTGATCGCGGGTCTGCTTCTGCTGGTCGGCGACGAGCGCCTGCTGCTCGCGTGCCACGGCCAGATCGGCCTGGAGCCGGTTCGCGTGGTCCTGGGTGAGCGCGATCATGCGGTCGGTGAACGCCTTCTGCGCCTCGAGGCGCGTGCGGCGGATCTCCACTTCGGCAAGTTGCGCGGTCTTCTGCGCGAAGTCGCGATAGACCCCTTCGGCGCGCGTCTCGTCGCTCGTCTTGATCACGCGCCAGAACGTCTTGTTCTGGAACAGCGTGACGTAGTACGTCATTTCCTTGCCGTAGAACAGCAGGCTCGCCCCATATGAGCCGTTGTAGGTCGTGCGCAGATCGCTGAGTTCCGAATTGCGCAGCATCTGCTGCAACTCGGCCACGTTGCCCGCCGCATTCTGCTTCGCTTCCTCGGGCGTGAGCGTGGTTGCCTGGCTCGCGGCCTGCACCTGCGCAGGTGCCGCTGCCTGCTCGTCCTGCGCCACCGGCGCGCCGCTGGTTTGCGCCACGGGCGCTGCTGTTGCTGAATTGTCAGGTGGCGTCTGTGCGCAACCCGTACCCATTCCCCCGATCAACACCAGTGCGGCCAAGGCGATGCGACGCACTCTCCACTTGTAGTCCATGTAGTAACCTGCTTTGAACAGTTCTAATTTTTACAAATCGGCACAATTATTACTCACTTTCACGGATTTCGGGATCCTCGTCGAAAATTTGGCGCTTGCGTATCTTTTCCTACAACACTTTGCGGGAATTTCCGAAGAATTGCGCCGTGTCCTTGCGTCTCCAGCCGTTTTGATCCAGCGCGGCAAGCAGGCGGCTGCGCGCACAGATGCGCCCGCTCAAACTAGAGTTCCTACTCTCAAACGCACACGGTGCTTTCCAGTATCCTGCCCTGACCCTCGGCGCACCACACGCGCCGCGCGGGCTGTATCGACATCACAAACGACATCAGTGGAGGAAGACATGAACCGATTCATGGGTCGCGCCGCGCGCCATTTCGCGCTGGCGAGCGCCCTGCTGTGCGGCGCCCTCGCCGCACATGCGCAAACGGACTCGCCGGTGGGCGTCTGGCAGACCATCGACGACCATACCGGCCAACCGAAGGCGCTCGTGCAGATCAGCGCGGACGCCAACGGCGAGCTGAGCGGCAAGGTCATCAAGGGGCTAAGCGCCAACGATCAGCCTGAGCGCCGCTGCACGGCGTGCACCGACTCGCGCAAGGATCAGTTGATCCTCGGCATGACGATCATCGACAGCATGAAGAAGACCAGCGAAGGCTGGGATGGCGGCCACATTCTCGACCCCGAGAACGGCAAGGTGTACCGCTGCAAGATGCACACCGAGGACGGCGGCCAGAAACTCGTGGTGCGCGGCTATATGGGCATTTCGCTGCTCGGCCGTTCGCAGACCTGGGTGCGTCAGCAGTGAGACCGGTGGGATCCGTGGCGTGAATGGCCCGCAAGCCGGTGCGCAAACCGGCAAGGGACCCTGAGAGACGAAGCGTGTACGGATGAATGCGAGGCGCGACGCGTCACCACGCGCCGTGCCTCGCGGCGGCATTACGCCGTATGGCGATACACCGAGCGATAGTTGAACGGATGCAACGGCGAGGCCGCCGGCGCAGTCGGCACGAACGGAGAATTGCGGGGCACGTTGCGCGCCGCCTCCTGACGACGTGCGGCCTTTTCGTCACGGGTCGCGTGGCGGCGCATGCGCGTTTCAATGGTGTCGCACAATGTCTCGCCCTCTTCGCCGAAAAGCTCGCCCATCACGCGCTTGAGCACGCCTTCGTCGTGCCAGGCCTTGAAACGCCGATGGCAGGTTTGATACGACGGGTAGCGGCGCGGCATGGCCGACCAGGTCGCCCCGCTATACATGACCCACAGTACGCCGTTGAGTACCGAGCGCGTGTTGGCGAGCGGGCGGCCGCGCAATTCGGTGCGCGGGCGCAGTTCGGGCAGGAGCAGCATCACGCGCTGCCATTCGTCGTCGGTAATATCGCGATGCGGAGTCATGGAAGGTCCTTTGTCAGAAGCTGTACTGACAAACGATATCCACTCGCCCCCGCCGTCCATATCAGACGAGTCCGAATCTTGAAAAAGGTGCGGCAACGCTTTATTGCGACAGGCGCATCGCAACGGATGCGCCCTGGCTGCCCACCTCAATTGCGTTTTTTACAGTCAGGTCAGGGCCGTATCGACGATACGACGCGGCGTTTCGAGATATTCCTTCGACTGCATTTCGACGATGCGCGACACCGTGCGCGTGAACTCGTTGGCCATCGGGCCTTCCACATAAAGCTCCTCCGGCGGCACCGCGGCCGACATCAGCAGCTTGACCTTGTGGTCGTAGAACACGTCGATGAGCCAGGTGAAGCGGCGCGCTTCGGACTGCATGCGCGGCGTCATCTGCGGCACGCCGGAGAGGATCACGGCGTGGAAGCGGCTTGCCAGTTCCAGGTAGTCGTTCTGCGAGCGCGGCCCGCCGCACAGCGTGGCGAAATCGAACCACACGACGCCATCGGCCTTGCGCAACGCCTTGAGTTCGCGCTTCTCGATGCGCAGCAACGGGCTTTCGTCGGGCACCGCGGCCAGCTCCGCGAACGAGTGACGCAGCGCCTTGTCCGCCGCCGCGCCCAGCGGTGTGTGATAGACCTCGACCTGCGCGAGCGTGCGCTGCCGGTAGTCGATGCCCGCATCGACGTTCAGCACGTCGAGCTTGCTCTTGAGCAACTCGATGGCGGGCAGCATGCGGTCGCGATGCAAGCCGTCGGGATAAAGCAGATCGGGATCGTAGTTGGACGTCATTACGAACTGCACGCCGTTCTTGAACAGACCGTCCAGCAGGCGATAGAGGATCATCGCGTCGGCGATATCCGAGACGTGGAATTCGTCGAAGCAGATCAGGCGATAGCGCTTCGCAATGCGGCGCGCGAGTTCGTCGAGCGGATCGGCCGTGCCCTTGAGCTCTTCGAGCTCACGGTGCACCTCGCGCATGAATTCGTGAAAGTGCAAACGCGTCTTGCGCTGTAGCGGCACGACGGCATAGAAGCTGTCCATGAGGAAGCTCTTGCCGCGCCCCACGCCGCCCCACATGTAGACGCCGCGCGGCAGATCCGGATGGTTGATGAGCTTCCAGAACGCATTCGAGCGGCGCGACTTGTATGCAGCCCATTCGTCGTAGCACCGTTGCAGCCGGTCGATCGCGACACGTTGCGCCGTATCGGGCTTGTATCCCCGTTTCTGCAATTCGTTTTCGTAGTATTCGGTGACGTTCATTTTCTGGGCCGCAAATGAGGAAAGGCGGGAGGGCTAAAGCCCACCCGCCTCCGTACGTGATGCAAGGTACTTCGAGGCCAGGCGGTCGTCGATAAAACGGCCGCCCTGCCTCTCGCGCTTACATGTTGAGTGCGCGCTTGTCAGTGGCGAGTGCAGCTTCGCGCATGACTTCGGACAGCGACGGGTGCGGATGGCAGATGCGGCCGATATCTTCGGCGGCGGCCTTGAATTCCATCGCCACCACGGCTTCCGCGATCAGGTCCGATGCGTTGGCCGAGATGATGTGCACGCCCAGCAGCTCGTCGGTCTTGGCGTCGGCGATCATCTTCACAAAGCCGTCGGCCTTGTTGATGCCGAGCGCACGGCCGTTCGCCATGAACGGGAACTGGCCCGTCTTGATGTCGCGGCCTTCGGCCTTGAGCTGCTGTTCCGTCTTGCCGACCCATGCGATTTCCGGTTCGGTGTAGATCACCCACGGAATGCAGTTGTAGTCGATGTGCGGCTTCTGGCCGTCGATGATTTCGGCAACCAGCACGCCTTCGTCTTCGGCCTTGTGCGCGAGCATCGGGCCACGCACCACGTCACCGATCGCGTACACGTTCGGCACCGCCGTTGCGCAATGGTCATCGATGTCGATAAAGCCGCGCTCGTTGGCCTTCAGGCCGATCGCTTCGAGACCGAGGTTGTCGGTATTCGGCACGCGGCCAACCGACACGATCAGGCGGTCGGCTTCGAGCACTTGCGCGTTGCCGTCCTTGTCCGTGTAGTTGATCGTGACGTTGTTGTCGGTGGCCTTCACTTCGCCCACCTTCACGCCGACGTGAATGTCGAGACCCTGCTTCTTGAAGAGCTTCGCAGCTTCCTTCGAGAGCGCCTGGTCAGCGGCGCCGAGGAATTCCGGCAGCGCTTCGAGCACGGTCACTTCCGCGCCCAGACGGCGCCACACCGAACCCAGTTCCAGACCGATCACGCCCGCGCCGATCACGGCCAGCTTCTTCGGCACGGTGTCGAACGAGAGTGCGCCTTCGTTGTCGGCGATGATCTTGTTGTCGACCGGCATGCCCGGCAGATGGCGCGCCTTCGAGCCCGTCGCAATGATGACGTTCTTCGCCGTCACGACTTCGGTTTCGCCTTCGCCGCTCACTTCGATCTGCACGCCGGCGTCGTTCTTGCCGGTGAACTTGCCGTGGCCCTTGAGCCACGTGATCTTGTTCTTGCGGAACAGGAACTCGATACCCTTCGTCATCTTCTCGACGATGGCTTCCTTGCGGCCGAGCATCTTCGTAACGTCGATGCTCACGTCGCCCACGCTGATGCCGTGGTCGGCCAGGTGGTGCTGGGCGTTCTCGAACTCTTCCGACGAAGCGAGCAGCGCCTTCGACGGAATGCAGCCCACGTTCAGGCAGGTGCCGCCGAGCTTCAGCGCGCCGGCCGGGTTCTTCCACTTTTCGATACACGCAACCGACTTGCCGAGCTGCGCGGCGCGGATCGCCGCGATATAGCCGCCGGGGCCGGCGCCGATCACGACGACGTCAAATTCTTTGGACATGGTCATCCTTTCGATACGTGAGCGCGGCGCGCGGACCCCGGCTTCCGGAGTCCGCGCGCGCAGCGCTCAGTGTGAGACTGGATGCGCGAGCGAGGCTCGCGCTACAACGCGTTTTACAGATCGAGCAGCAGGCGAGCCGGATCTTCCAGCGCGTCCTTCATCGCGACCAGCGACAGGACGGCTTCGCGGCCGTCGATGATGCGGTGGTCGTACGACATCGCGAGGTAGTTCATCGGACGGATGACGATCTGGCCGTTCTCCACCACGGCGCGTTCCTTGGTCGCGTGCACGCCCAGGATCGCCGACTGCGGCGGGTTGATGATCGGGGTCGACAGCATCGAGCCGAACACGCCGCCGTTCGAGATCGAGAACGTACCACCCGTCATTTCTTCGATCGAGAGCTTGCCGTCCTTGGCCTTCTGGCCGAATTCGGCGATCTTCTTCTCGATGTCGGCGAGGCTCATCTGGTCTGCGTTACGCAGGATGGGCACCACCAGACCGCGCGGCGAGCCGACAGCGATACCGATGTCGAAGTAGCCGTGGTAGACGATGTCGTTGCCGTCGATCGACGCGTTGACGAGCGGGAACTTCTTCAGCGCGTGAACCGCCGCCTTCACGAAGAACGACATGAAGCCGAGCTTCACGCCATGTTCCTTCTCGAACTTGTCCTTGTACTTGTTGCGCAGGTCCATGACCGGCGCCATGTTCACTTCGTTGAACGTCGTGAGGATGGCGTTGGTTTGCTGCGACTCGAGCAGACGCTCGGCGATACGCGCGCGCAGACGCGACATCGGCACGCGCTGCTCCGGACGGTCGTTGAGCCAGTTCGCAGCCGAAGCCGGTGCGCTGACTTGCGGCAGCGACGGCTTGGCGGCAGCAGCCGACTTCGCAGCCGGTGCGGCTGCGGGAGCGGCCTTCGGTGCGCCTGCGCCGAGCACGTCCTGCTTCGTGATGCGGCCGTCGCGGCCCGTGCCGGCGACGTCGCCGCCCGACAGACCCTTCTCCGCCATCAGCTTGGTCGCTGCGGGCGATGCCACATTGCTGCTTGCCGTCGATGCGGCGGCGGCAGCGGCCGGTGCGGCTGCGGGAGCCGCGGCAGCAGCCGGAGCGGCGGCGGCGGGAGCCGCAGCGGCGCCAGCCTTGGCTTCCGTGTCGATCTTCGCGATCAACTGCTCGCTCGTGACGGTTGCGCCGTCGCCCACCAGGATCTCGGCCATCACGCCGGCTGACGGCGCGGGCACTTCGAGCACAACCTTATCGGTTTCGATCTCGATGACGACTTCGTCCTGGGCAACAGCTTCGCCCGGCTTCTTCTTCCACTGGAGCATCGTGCCTTCCGACACCGACTCCGAAAACTGCGGGACCTTGACTTCTACGATAGCCATGTGATTTTCCTGAATACTTTATCGGGGACTTCCCCGTAAGACGAACCGGGTCGCGCACGTGAGCGCGGGAAAGCACAAGGCTTTCCCGGTTCGGTTGCTCTAGTGCTTACTTCGCGACCTGCGCGCCCTTCAGGCGGCCGAACGCACCTTCGATCAGCGCCTTCTGCTGCTCGTAGTGCTTCGCGTAGTAGCCGACGGCCGGCGAGGCGGAAGCAGGACGGCCGCTGTACGCGAGCTTCATGCCTTCCTTCATGCCTTCCTTCAGGTGGTGCTCGATGTAGAACCACGGGCCTTGATTCTGCGGCTCGTCCTGCACCCACACCACTTCGGTCGCGTTGTCGTACTTCTTCAGCTCCGCTTCGAACTGCTTGTGCGCGAACGGATAGAGCTGTTCGATACGGATGATCGCGACGTCGTTCGCCTTTGCTTCGCGGCGGTGTGCGACGAGGTCGAAGTACACGCGGCCCGAGCAGGCGACCACGCGCTTGACCTTCTTCGCGTCGATCGACTCGTCCACTTCACCGATGACCGGCTGGAACGTGCCCTTCGCGAGTTCGGACAGGTCCGACACGGCTTCCTTGTGACGCAGCAGCGACTTCGGCGTGAAGATGATGAGCGGCTTGCGGAACAGGCGGATCATCTGGCGACGCAGCACGTGGAAGATCTGAGCCGGCGTGGTCGGCTGAACGACCTGCATGTTGTGCTCGGCGCACAGTTGCAGGAAACGCTCGATACGTGCCGACGAGTGCTCCGGACCCTGACCTTCATAGCCGTGCGGCAGCAGCATCGTGAGACCCGACACGCGGCCCCACTTCACTTCGCCCGACGAGATGAACTGGTCGATCACGACCTGCGCACCGTTGACGAAGTCGCCGAACTGGCCTTCCCACGCGACGAGCGTGTTCGGCTCGGCGGTCGAGTAGCCGTATTCGAAGCCGAGCACGGCCTCTTCCGACAGCACCGAGTCGATCACCGTGAACTGCGCCTGGTTCTCGCCGATGTTTTGCAGCGGCACGTACGTGCCGTCGTCCCAACGCTCGCGGTTCTGGTCGTGCAAAACGGCGTGACGGTGCGTGAACGTGCCACGGCCCGAATCCTGGCCCGTCAGGCGAACAGCGTAGCCCGAAGCGACCAGCGACGCGAACGCGAGGTGCTCGCCCATGCCCCAGTCGAGCTTCGCTTCACCCTTGCCCATCGCGCGGCGGTCGTTGATGACGCGCTCGACCAGCGGGTGAACCTTGAAGTTCTCAGGGACCGTGGTGATGCGCTCAGCCAGACGCTTGAGTTCGGCGAGCGGCACGGCCGTGTCGGCGGCGTCGGTCCACTTGCGGTTCAGGAACGGAACCCAGTCCACCGCGTACTTGCTCTTGTAGTTCGAGAGCACGGGGTCGACCGTGTGGTGGCCTTCGTCCATCGCGGCGCGGTAGGCCTTGACGTAGTTGTCACCGTCTTCAGCCGTGATCACGCCCTGCTGCACGAGCTTCTCGGCGTACAGCGCACGGGTGCCCGGGTGCTTCGCGATCGTCTTGTACATGAGCGGCTGCGTGACCGCCGGCGTGTCCTGCTCGTTGTGGCCGAGCTTGCGGAAGCAGATGATGTCGACCACGACATCCTTGTGGAACTGCGTGCGGAAGTCGACTGCCAGCTGGATAGCCAGCACGACCGCTTCCGGATCGTCGCCGTTCACGTGCAGCACCGGCGCTTCGATCATCTTGACCACGTCGGTACAGTAGAGCGTCGAGCGCGCATCGCGCGGGTCCGACGTCGTGAAGCCGATCTGGTTGTTGATGACGATGTGCAGCGTGCCGTGCGTGCCGTAACCGCGCGTTTGCGCGAGGTTCAGCGTTTCCATCACGACGCCCTGGCCTGCGAAGGCGGCGTCGCCGTGGATCTGCACCGGCAGCACTTGCAGGCCGTTGTCGTCGCCGCGGCGATCCATACGGGCCTTCGCCGAACCTTCGACCACCGGGTTGACGATTTCGAGGTGCGACGGGTTGAACGCGAGCGACAGGTGGACCGGGCCGCCTTCGGTTGCGACGTCCGACGAGAAGCCCTTGTGGTACTTCACGTCGCCTGCCGGCAGGTCGTCGACGTGCTTGCCTTCGAATTCGGCAAACAGGTCAGCCGGCATCTTGCCGAGCGTGTTGACCAGCACGTTCAGACGGCCGCGGTGGGCCATGCCGATGACGATTTCCTGCACGCCCTTCGCGCCTGCGTGACGGACGACTTCGTCCATCGCGGCGATGAAGGACTCGCCGCCTTCGAGCGAGAAGCGCTTCTGGCCGACGTACTTGGTGTGCAGGAAGCGCTCGAGACCTTCAGCAGCCGTCAGGCGCTGGAGGATGTGCTTCTTCTTGTCGTTCGCGAAATTCGGCGTCGAGCGGATCGACTCGAGGCGTTCCTTCCACCAGCGCTTTTGTTCCGGATCGCTGATGTACATGTACTCGGCGCCGATCGTGCCGCAGTACGTGTCGCGCAGGGCCTTGACGATCTCGCGCAGCGACGCGCGCTCGAAACCGAAATACAGGTTCGTGGCGCTGAACGTCTGGTCCATATCGGCTTCAGTGAAGTCGTAGAACGCAGGTTCGAGTTCGGGGATAGGCGGGCGCTCGCGACGCTTGAGCGGATCCAGGTTCGCCCATTGCGAGCCGAGGAATCGATACGCGCCAATCAGGGACTGAACGTAGACTTGCTTGCGCGCCGTGGCGAGGTCTTCGCCGCCGCCGCGCGGAACAAAGGCGTTAGCCTTCGCGCGTTGAGCGAAGGATTCGACGATCGGCCCGTGGGCGATGTCGTTGTCGGCAGTGCCACTCGACGACGGCACGTTTTGCAGTGCGTCGAAGTATTCACGCCATGTGTCCGGAACGGACGCGGGGTTGTCAAGATATGCTTCGTATAGCTCTTCGACATACGGAGCATTGCCGCCGAACAAATAGGAGTTCAGCTGGAACTGCTTCATCGTTTCCGACATTTACGCTCACCTTTCTTCGAGTTTCTCGAGAAATAGCGGGTTACTCAACCTTCCGCGCCACGGCCTGACCGTTTAGCGGATTGCGAATCAAGTCTGCTTGGAAGGACCTAAATCATGCATCCGCGGAGTATAGCGCATATGCGCATCTCACCACAGGTTGCAATGCGACCGAACACCACGCTGGAAGCCCTTTCATATGGGCTTTTGCGGCGTTCGCAACACTCTCTTCCTGCACCGCAATGCAATCCCCGCCAGACGCAAAAAAGCCGCCCGTAAAGCGGCGGCTTTCCTGTGAGTCCGTTTGCATTGCAGTGCGGAAAAAAGCGATACGACTGCTAATTACTCGGCAGCGCCTTCGCGGCTTGCGCGACGACGCTCATGCTCTTTCAGATGACGCTTGCGCAGGCGGATCGACTGCGGCGTGACTTCCACGAGTTCGTCGTCGTCGATGAATTCGACTGCGTATTCGAGCGACATCTGGATCGGCGGAACGAGACGCACAGCTTCGTCGGTGCCCGAGGCGCGCACGTTGGTGAGCTGCTTGCCCTTGATCGGGTTCACGACGAGGTCGTTGTCGCGGCTATGGATGCCGATGATCATGCCTTCATACAGCGCGTCGCCCGGCTTCACGAACATGCGGCCGCGGTCTTGCAGCTTCCACAGCGCGTAGGCGACGGCAGCGCCGTCGTCCTGCGAGATCAGCACGCCGTTGCGGCGCTCGCCGAGCGTACCGTCCTTGACCGGACCGTAAGCGTCGAACACGTGACTCATCAGGCCCGTGCCACGCGTGAGCGTCATGAACTCGCCCTGGAAGCCGATCAGGCCACGTGCCGGGATGCGGTACTCGAGACGCGTGCGGCCACGGCCGTCCGACGCCATGTCGAGCATTTCGCCCTTACGGCGGCCCAGTTCTTCCATCACGCCGCCCTGGTGGCCGTCTTCGACGTCCACGGTCAGCATTTCGTACGGCTCCTGCTTCACGCCGTCGACTTCGTGCAGCACGACGCGCGGACGCGACACGGCCAGCTCGTAGCCTTCACGGCGCATGTTTTCGATCAGGATGGTCAAGTGCAGTTCGCCGCGGCCCGACACTTCGAACGTGGTTTCGTCGCCCGTGTCCTTCACGCGCAGCGCGACGTTGTGGTTCAGCTCCTTCGTCAGACGGTCGCGGATCTGGCGGCTCGTCACGAACTTGCCTTCCTTGCCGGCGAGCGGCGAGGAGTTCACGAGGAAGTTCATCGTGAGCGTCGGCTCGTCCACCGTGATCATCGGCAGCGCTTCGGGGTTGTCCACCGCGCAGATGGTCGCGCCGATACCGATGTCTTCGATACCGTTGATCAGCACGATGTCGCCGGCTTCAGCCGCTTCGACCTGCACGCGCTCCAGGCCGCTGAACGCCAGCACCTGGTTGATCTTGCGGTTCATGACCTGGCCTTCCGGGCCAAAGCGCAGCGCCACCGGTTGACCCGGCTTGATACGGCCACGCTTGATACGGCCCACGCCGATACGGCCAACATACGCCGAGTAGTCGAGCGAGGTGATCTGGAGCTGGAGGCCACCTTCCGGATCAGCGTCGCGAACCGGCACGTGTTCCAGCACGGCGTCGAACAGGGGACGCATGTCGCCGTCGCGCGCATCCGGCGACAGCGAAGCGTAGCCGTTCAGGCCCGAAGCGTAGACCACCGGGAAATCGAGCTGTTCTTCGGTCGCACCGAGCTTGTCGAACAGGTCGAACGTCTGGTTGATCACCCAGTCGATACGCGCGCCCGGACGGTCGATCTTGTTGACGACGACGATCGGCTTGAGGCCGAGCGCCAGCGCCTTCTTGGTCACGAAGCGCGTTTGCGGCATCGGGCCTTCGACGGCGTCGACCAGCAGCAGCACCGAGTCGACCATCGACAGCACGCGCTCCACTTCACCGCCGAAGTCGGCGTGGCCCGGGGTGTCGACGATGTTGATGTGGGTGCCTTCGTACTCGACCGCGCAGTTCTTCGAAAGAATCGTGATACCACGCTCTTTTTCGATGTCGTTCGAGTCCATCACGCGCTCGGCGACCTGCTGGTTGTCACGGAACGTGGCGGTCTGACGGAGGAGCTGGTCGACGAGCGTGGTCTTGCCGTGGTCGACGTGGGCAATGATGGCGATATTGCGAAGGGCGCGGGACATAGGAACCTGGGTACAGTTGAGTGCGCCGCGCATGCCCTGCTGGCAGGCCCGGCAAGGACACGCGGCAGCCGCTCCAATCCGCTTTTGCCCGGCTTCAGGCCTGCTTTCAGCCTGCTTCCGGCGAATCAGTTCAGCATCGCTGCGATGACGCACTTTTGGGAACCTGAAAGTATAGCACGCGCAGATGAAATGATCCTGCGCAAATCAGGGGCCACCCTGGATGGGTACGATCGACGCATGCGGCACGGCGGGTGCAAGCGACCGGGTTGCAGCCCGAATCTCCACGCTTGACGCCGCTCAGCCAGATCGGCCGACGACACACCCCGGCGCAGCCCGGTCGGCGTAATCTAAGAAAAATCTTGGTTCAGCGCGCCGCACACCGCGCATTTTCTCATGCGCTCCCGGCCCGGATTAAGCCCCTGCCCTGCAAAGGTTTCTCGGCAAAGACAGAATAAAGCTTGCCGCGTCAATTAACCGCCCCTATAATCCCTGCCTGGTCAACCATTGCAGTCGCAGCAGAATCTCATGACGGATCCGACTCCCACGCCCCCGCCCGAAGTCCGCGATTACGACCTCGGCGAGAGCGTCGGCTACCTGATTTCGCGGGTGAAATCGACGATGTCGAACATGGTCACCCAGCGCGCCGTCGCCGAACTCGGCGTGACGAGCCAGCAGGCCAGCATCCTTTTCATGGTGGCAAGCGGCAAGTGCCTGCTCGCGGCGGAACTGGCGCGCGAGTACGGGATCGACGCGAGCGCGGTCACGCGCCTCGTCGACCGGCTCGAAAAACGCGGCCTCCTCCAGCGCGTGCGCAGCTCCGAGGACCGCCGCGCGGTGCACCTCGCGCTCACGCCCGAAGGCCTCGCCATCGCGGCACGCATGCCCGCGATCTTCCGCAGCGTCACGGAGCATCTGTCCACCGGCTTCACGCCGGAGGAAGTCGGGTTCCTGAAGAGCATGTTGCGGCGGATTCTCGCGAATAGCTGCGAAGCTAACCAGAACGCGAACCCGAATCCGCCCGCGAATTGATGACGGGGCAAGCAAATTTGAAAACAAGAGACAAGAAAATAGCTGCATCGTCCAGTATCACATCACCTTCTCACGCATCGAGACGAGCAATGACTTCCCAAACCGAGTTTGCGCCAGTTCCGGCCGTGCGGGCATTGTCCGGCCGGGCGGCGGTCGCCGCCGCGGTCGCGGCGCTCGCCCTTTCGGGTTGCGCGAACTACATCGGCATCAAGAGCGACAAGACCATCGACCAGCCGCAGCAGTTCGAGACGTCGCAGAGCATTCCGGAGCAAGGCGGCCAGTGGCCGACGCTCGACTGGGCGAGCCAGTTCGGCGACCCGCAACTGCCGAAGCTGATCGACGAAGCGCTCGAAGGCAGCCCGAGCATCGCCCAGGCGCAGGCGCGCATCGCCAAGGCGTCGTCGTACATCGAAACCTCGAAGTCGGCGCTCTATCCGAAGGCCAACCTGAGCTACTCCTGGACGCGCGAGCTGTATTCGGAAAACGCGCTCTTCCCGCCCCCGTACGGCGGCAGCTGGTATAGCGAGAACAACGTGCTCGCGAGCGCCTCCTGGGATCTGGACCTTTGGGGCAAGAACCGTCAGCGCCTCGCGCAAGCCGTTTCCTCGCAGCGCGCCGCGCTCGCCGACATGCAGCAGGCGCGCGTGACGCTCGCCTCCTCGGTCGCACGCACCTATAACCAGCTCGCCCAGCTCTACGCGTTGCGCGACATCGCGGTGCACGAGATCGACAACCGCAAGACCATCGGCGCGATCACGAACGGCCGCGTGGTGGCGGGCCTCGACACCAACGTCGAGAAACAGACGGCGAACGGCAACATCGCGACGAGCCAGGCCAACCTCTCGCAGATCGACGGCCAGATCGAGTCCGTGCGCTACCAGCTGGGCGCGTTGCTCGGCAAGGGTCCGGACCGCGGCCTGCAAATCGCGCAGCCGGTGCTCAACCCGGTTGCGAACGTGGCGCTGCCCAACAACCTGCCCGCCGACCTCGTGGCGCGCCGCCCCGACATCGTCGCCGCGCGCTGGCAGGTGGAAGCCGCCATGCACGACGTGAAGGAAGCGAAGGCCGAGTTCTATCCCGACGTGAACCTCGCGGCCGGTTTCGGCTTCGATGCGTTCGGCTGGGGCAAATTCCTCAACTTCACGAGCCGCCAGATGAACATCGGGCCGGCCGTGCATCTGCCGCTCTTCGACGCCGGCGCCCTGCGCGCGCAGTTGAAGGGCCGCTATGCCGACTTCGAGCTCGACGTGGCGAACTACAACCAGACGCTCATCGGCGCGTTCCAGGATGTGGCGACGGGCGTTTCGTCGATCCGCTCGGCGGACAAACAGCTCGTCGACGCCCAGCGTGCGCTCGACGCGTCGACCAATGCCTGGCAGCTCGCCGTGATCCGCTACAAGGCGGGTCTGTCCGAGCAGCTTCAGGTGCTCAACGCCGACCAGAACCGCCTCGCGGCGGAGCAAACGGTGACGAACCTGAAGGCGCAGCGCCGCGACCAGCAGATGGCGCTCATCAAGTCGCTTGGCGGCGGCTTCGAAGCGCAAGCCGCGGACATCACGCCGCCCGCCGACGTCGGCAGCGAAGCCGGTAGCCAGGCACGCGGCCAGAGCGACGTGAACGGCGCGCCGTGGCGCGGCACACGCGCGCCGGCGCAGAGCGCGTCGACTGCGGCGAACTGAGCGCCTGGCGGCACACACATCAAAAACTGAACGAACAGCACGCAAGCATCCGGAGATCCTTCCATGAGCACCCCCCAGCAACCGGCGGCCAATCAGCAGCCGAACGCGAACAGCGGCAAGCGCAAGCGCATGATGACGCTGCTTGTCCTCGTGATCGTGATTGCAGCCATTGCCTACGGCCTCTACTACTTCCTCGTCGCACGCTTCACGGAAAGCACCGACGACGCCTACGTGAACGGCAACGTCGTGCAGATCACGCCGCAGGTCACCGGCACGGTGATCGCGCTGAAAGCGGACGACACGCAAACCGTGAATGTGGGCGACCCGCTCGTGCTGCTCGACCCGGCCGACGCGCGCGTCACGCTCGAGCAGACTGAGGCGCAACTCGCGCAAACGGTGCGTCAGGTGCGCGGCCTTTTCGCCGACGACAGCCAGTACGAAGCACAAGTCGCCCAGCGTCAGTCCGACCTCTCGCGCGCGCAGGACGACCTGCGCCGCCGCATGCAGGTCGCGCAAACGGGCGCCGTCTCGCAGGAAGAAATCTCGCACGCCCGCGACGCCGTGCGCAGCGCCGAAGCCGCGCTCGAAGCCTCACAGCAGCAACTCGCCGCGAACCGCGCGCTGACCGCGAACACGACCATCGCCAATCACCCGAACGTGGAAGCCGCCGCCGCGAAGGTGCGCGACGCCTATCTGGCGAACGCCCGCAACACGCTGCCCGCGCCGGTCACGGGCTACGTGGCCAAGCGCTCGGTGCAGGTTGGCCAGCGCGTCTCGCCGGGCAATCCGCTCATGTCGGTGGTGCCGCTGAACTCGCTGTGGATCGACGCCAACTTCAAGGAAGTGCAACTGAAGCACATGCGCATTGGCCAGCCGGTCGAGATGACGGCCGACGTGTATGGCTCGTCCGTGGTCTATCACGGCAAGGTGGTGGGCTTCTCGGCGGGTACGGGCTCGGCCTTCTCGCTGTTGCCCGCGCAGAACGCCACGGGTAACTGGATCAAGGTGGTGCAGCGCCTGCCAGTGCGTATCTCGCTCGATCCGGAAGACCTCCTGAAGCACCCGCTGCGCATCGGCCTGTCGATGCAGGTGGACGTGAACATCCGCAACGACTCGGGCACGCAGCTCGGCAACGCGCAGAACACCGTGTACGAGACCGACGTGTTCGCCAAGTACGGCGCGGAAGCCGACGCGGAAATCGCACGCATCATCGCCGAGAACGCCGGCCCGAGCGCGCACAAGGCAGCCAGCAACGCGGCGAGCGGCGCTACCGCAAACGCGCAGACGTCGCCGGCGAGCGCGCACGCCGCCAAGGCTGGCGCAAAAGGCTGATTGCGAAGCCAATTTCGCGCCAACCACGCGCCAACTTTGCGTTGAGTTAGCGTCGCGTCGGCGTGAACAGCGCTCCGCTATTGCACTGATCCCTCGCTGACTCGCGAAGGCGCGGGCTGATCATCGTCAGCCCGCGCCTTCGTCGTGCGGCGCGAGGCAAGTCAACCACCAAGGACTCCATGGCAGCAGCACAACAACCCGTAGTCCACCCACCGCTCAAGGGCGCGCAACTCGTGATCGGCACCATCGCGGTGTCGCTCGCGGTGTTCATGAACGTGCTCGACACCTCGATCGCGAACGTCTCGATCCCGTCGATCTCGGGCGACCTCGGCGTGGCGTCGGACCAGGGCACCTGGGTCATTACCTCGTTCGCGGTGGCCAACGCCATCTCGGTGCCGCTCACCGGCTGGCTCACCGAGCGCATCGGCCAGGTGCGCCTCTTCATGGCGTCGATCATCCTGTTCGTGATCTCGTCGTGGCTGTGCGGCCTCGCGCCCACGCTGCCCTTCCTGCTCGCCTCGCGCGTGCTGCAAGGCGCCGTGGCCGGCCCGATGATCCCGCTCTCGCAAACGCTGCTGCTCGCGAGCTACCCGCGCGCGAAGGCGCCCATGGCGCTCTCGATGTGGTCGATGACCACGCTCATCGCGCCGGTGGCGGGTCCGATTCTCGGCGGCTGGATCTCCGACAACATCTCGTGGCCGTGGATCTTCTACGTGAACATCCCCGTGGGCATCGCCGCGGCGCTCGCCACGTGGGCGATCTTCCGCAACCGCGATTCGGTCGTGAAGAAGGCGCCGATCGACGGCGTGGGCCTCGCGCTCCTCATCATCTGGGTCGGCTCGCTTCAGGTGATGCTCGACAAGGGCAAGGACCTCGACTGGTTCTCGTCCACCACGATCGTCGTGCTCGCGCTCACGGCCGTGGTCGCGTTTGCGTTCTTCGTGGTGTGGGAGTTGACCGCCGATCACCCCGTGGTCGATCTGTCGCTGTTCGCCCGGCGCAATTTCACGGGAGCGACGATCGCGCTCTCGGTGGGCTACGGGCTCTACTTCGGCAATCTCGTGCTGCTGCCGCTATGGCTGCAAACCACGCTCGGCTATACGGCGACCGACGCGGGCATCGTGATGGCGCCCGTGGGCGTCTTCGCGATCATGCTCTCGCCGATCACGGGCAAGATCCTGCCGCGCACCGACCCGCGCTATATCGCGACGACGGCCTTCATCGTGTTCGCACTGTGCTTCTGGATGCGCTCGCAATACACCACGGGCGTGGACACCTGGGCACTCACGCTGCCGACGCTCATTCAGGGCATCGGCATGGCGGGCCTCTTCATTCCGCTCGTGTCGATCACGCTCTCTGGCTTGCCGGGGCATCGGATTCCGGCGGCCTCGGGCCTGTCGAACTTCGTGCGGATCATGTGCGGCGGCATCGGCACCTCGATCTTCGAAACCGCGTGGGATCACCGCACGACGTTCCACCACGCGCGCCTGACCGAAGTGGCGACGCCGACCAACCCGGTGTTCAACCAGTCGATGCAGCAGTTCCAGAACGGCGTGGGGCTCGATCCATCGCAGGCGCACGGCCTGTTCGACCGGATGCTCTCGCAGCAGGCGGCGCAGCTCGGCGTGAACGACCTGTTCTGGATTTCGTCGATGATCTTCATCGTGCTGATCACGCTCATCTGGATCACGCGGCCCGAGCGGGCTGGTGGTGCCGATGCAGGCGCGGCGGCATCGGCGGCGCATTGAGGCTCGCGCATTGAAGCGACAGACACCGCCAACAAGCCAATAATAAAAAAGGCACGCCCGGTTTTCACCGGCGTGCCTTTTTTTCGCTGCGTGCGCGGCGTAGCGCTTCGCTCAGACCGCGCCGCTCACCACCAGCCGCTCGGGCGCGAGCACGCCGTTTGCGGCCTTCGCCACGCCGAGCAAGCGCCCGCCTTCGTCATACACACGCACACGTTCGGCCGCCTCGCAGACCGCACGGTCCAGCACGAGCTCGTTGAGGGGCAAACGCTGACCATGCGTGAACCGGCGTGCGGATTCCGCGTCGAGCGTCACGCTGGGAAACGTCGAGAGCAACGCATCGACGGGGCGCAGCCACGCGTCGCGCGCCGGCTCGTCGGCGGCGGTGAGCGCGTCGAGCGTCACCGCATGGTCGAGCGTGAGCGCGCCCACGCCCGTGCGCCGCAACATCACGAGATGCGCGCCGCAGCCAAGCGCCTCGCCGATATCCTCGGCGAGCGTGCGGATGTACGTGCCCTTGCTGCACGTCACGCGGAACGTCACCTCGGGAACGGCAGGCAGCGCGCAGCCGATCATCTCTAGCGCGAGGATCGTCACCTGGCGCCCTTCGCGCTCGACCGTCTGGCCCGCGCGCGCGTATTCGTAGAGCGGCTTGCCGTCGCGCTTGAGCGCCGAATACATCGGCGGCACCTGCACGATCTCGCCGACGAATTGCGCCATCGCTTCGCGCACCGCGGCTTCGTCGCACGCGACGTCGCGCGTTTCGATCGCCTCGCCTTCGGCGTCGCCGGTGGCGGTGCGAATGCCGAGGCGCATGGTCGCCTCATAGGTCTTGTCGGCTTCGAGCAGATCCTGCGAAAACTTGGTCGCTTCGCCGAAGCACAGCGGCAGCAGACCCGACGCCAGCGGATCGAGCGTGCCCGTGTGCCCCGCCTTCTTCACGCGGTAAAGACGCTTCGCGCGAATCAGCGCGTCGTTGCTGGACAGGCCAACGGGCTTGTCCAGCAGGAGCACGCCGTCCAGCAGGCGGCGCGGGATCTTCGGACGCGGCTCGCCTTGATGCTTTTTCGATGATGCCGTCATTGCCCGCGTCAGTCGTCCTTCGCGCGGGTGGCGTTCGCCTCGTCGATCAGGCGCGACATCTCGACGCCCCGCTCGATCGACTGGTCGTAATGGAAGTGCAGCGTCGGCACGGTGTGGATGTGCAGGCGCTTGAAAAGCTGGTTGTGCAGGTGCCCGGCCGCGTGGTTGAGCGCTTCCTGCGTGGCTTTCGGGTCGCCCGTGAGCGTCGTGAAATAGACCTTCGCGTGGGCGTAGTCGGGCGTGAGCTCCACGCTCTGGATCGTCACGAGACCGATGCGCGGATCCTTCACTTCGCGCATCAGCTCGGACAGATCGCGCTGGATCTGATCGGCGATCTGCACGTTGCGATTCGGAGAAGTACGTTTTTTCGGCATGATGGTTCCACCTCTTTATCTACGAGGCATACAGGCGGCGTTGCGTCCATGAAGGCGCACACGGCCGCGCAAAAAACAAAACGGGCGGGGCCGGCCAGTGCCCGCCCCGCCCGTTATCGGGAAATCCCGCGAATCGCTCCGCGAGCGGCCGGTGACGGCCTGCCCGCGGGCGCCGCCGTATTACAGCGTACGCGCGACTTCGGTGATCTCGAACACTTCGAACTGATCGCCTTCGACGATGTCGCTGAAGTTCTTGATCGACATACCGCACTCGAAGCCTTGCTTGACTTCCTTGACGTCGTCCTTGAAGCGCTTGAGCGAGTCGAGTTCGCCGGTATGGATGACCACGTTGTTGCGGATCACGCGCACCGACGACGAACGCTTGACGAAACCGTCCGTGACCATACAACCCGCGATCAGGCCGACCTTCGGCACGCGGATCACCTGGCGCACTTCCGCCATACCCGTGACCGTCTCGCGCTTCTCCGGCGCCAGCATGCCCGACATCGCCGCCTTCACCTCATCCACAGCGTCATAGATGATGTTGTAGTAGCGGATGTCGATGCCGTTCGCCTCGGCCACCTTACGCGCCTGTGCATCCGCACGCGTATTGAAGCCGATGATGACCGCCTTCGAAGCCGTTGCCAGGTTGACGTCCGACTCGCTGATCGCACCGACCGCGCTGTGCACGATCTGCACGCGCACTTCGCTGGTCGACAGTTTGACCAGCGATTGCACCAGCGCTTCCTGCGAACCCTGCACGTCGGCCTTGACGATGAGCGGCAGGTTCTGCACTTCGCCTTCGCCCATTTGCTCGAGCATGTTTTCGAGCTTCGCGGCCTGCTGCTTCGCGAGCTTGACGTCGCGGAACTTGCCTTGACGGAACATCGCGATTTCGCGCGCCTTGCGCTCGTCCGGCAGCACGATGACTTCTTCGCCCGCGCCCGGCACTTCCGACAGACCCTGGATTTCGACCGGGATCGACGGCCCCGCTTCCTTCGTGGGCTTGCCCGTTTCGTCGAGCATGGCGCGCACGCGGCCGTAGGCGCTACCGGCCAGCACGACGTCGCCACGGTTCAGCGTACCCGACTGGACGAGGATCGTTGCAACCGGCCCCTTACCCTTGTCGAGCTTCGCTTCGATGACGATGCCCTTGGCCGGCGCTTCGACCGGTGCCTTCAGTTCCAGCACTTCGGCTTGCAGCAGCACGTTTTCGAGCAGATCGTCGATGCCCGCGCCCGTTTTTGCCGACACCGGGACGAACGGCGAGTCGCCGCCGTACTCTTCCGGCACGACGCCTTCCGCGACGAGCTCCTGCTTGACGCGATCGAGGTTCGCATCCGGCTTGTCGATCTTGTTGATCGCCACGACGAGCGGCACGCCCGCAGCCTTCGCGTGCGAGATCGCTTCCTTCGTCTGCGGCATCACGCCGTCGTCGGCCGCGACCACCAGAATGACGATGTCGGTTGCCTTCGCACCGCGAGCACGCATGGCCGTGAAGGCCTCGTGACCCGGCGTGTCGAGGAACGTGATGACGCCACGCGGCGTTTCGACGTGGTAAGCGCCGATGTGCTGCGTAATGCCGCCCGCTTCGCCCGCTGCGACCTTGGCGCGGCGGATGTAGTCGAGCAGCGAGGTCTTGCCGTGGTCGACGTGACCCATGACGGTGACGACCGGCGGACGCGGCAGTTGCTCGGCGTCCGTGGCCGTGGCCTGGCCTTCGACCAGCAGCGCTTCCGGATCGTCGAGCTTCGCGGCAACCGCACGGTGGCCGAGTTCCTCGACGATGATCATCGCCGTTTCCTGGTCGAGCATCTGGTTGATGGTGACCATCTGGCCCATCTTCATCATCACCTTGATGACTTCCGACGCCTTCACGGACATCTTGTGGGCGAGGTCGGCCACGGTGATGGTTTCCGGCACGTGCACTTCACGCACGATCGGCTCGGTCGGCGCCTGGAACGTCGAAGCGTCCTGGTGACGGCCACGGCCCTTCGGGCCGCCGCGCCAGCCGCGGTCCACACCGCCCGACGAATCGCCGCGCGTCTTGATGCCGCGGCGCTTCGCTGCGTCGTCCTGCCAGCCGCCCTTGCCTGCGCCCGGCTTCTTGTTGCGGTCGCCCGCGCCCGCACCCGGCGCGCTCGTCGAGGGCGCGGCCGTCGTGGCGGGCTTCTTCGCACCGGCGCCTGCACCGCCTGCCGGACGCGCTGCCGCGCCTTCCGGACGGGCCGGCTTGTGCAGCGTGCCCTTGGCTTCGGCGGCCTTGGGCGGCTCGACCGGCTTGGGCGGCTCGGGCGCCTTCACCTGCGCCTTGCGCGGCGTGTTCATCATCTCGCGGATCGCACGCGCTTCGGCCTCGGCGGCCGCGCGGCGGCGAGCGATCTCGTCCTGTTCCTTTTGCGCCTTCTCGGCGGCTTCGCGTGCGGCGACCTCGGCCTTCTGGGCCGCTTCGCGCTGCGCGGCGCGCTCGGCGGCGGCGCGCTGCTCGTCTTGCTGATCCTGCTGTTGCTTCACTTCCTTGGCCTGCTCTTCGGCGTTGCGCTGCGCGGCCACGGCCTGGGCGGCCAGTTCGCGAGCGGCGGCTTCGGCCGCTACCTTCTTCTTCGCTGCTTCTTCCTCGGCGCGGCGGCGCTCGGCTTCGGCAGCCTCTTCGCGCGCACGGCGCTCGGACTCTTCACGCGCCAGAAGATCCTGGCGCTCCTTGAGCTCCTGAGCCTGACGCTCCAGCAACTCCGCCTCGCGGCGTGCTTCTTCCTCGCGGCGCTGCAATTCCGCCTCTTCGGCGGCCACTGCTGCGTCGGCGGCATGATTCGATGCGTCCGCCTCACCGGCGGACTCGTCGCGGCGGACGAACGTGCGCTTCTTGCGCACCTCGACCTGAATGGTGCGTGCCTTACCCGTCGAATCGGACTGCTTGATTTCCGACGTATGCCGTTTCGTCAGCGTGATCTTGCGCTTGTCTGCATCAGTCGAGCCGTGAGACTTGCGCAAGTGATCGAGCAGACGCGCCTTGTCGGTTTCCGACAAAGCGTCGCTCTCGCTCGCTTTCGTCACACCCGCCGCCTGCAGCTGCTCGAGCAGCACGCCGGCAGGCATTTTCAGTTCCGCGGCAAATTGGGCTACGTTGTTACTCGCCATTCATTCCTCTTAATGCAAGGACCGATTCCTTGCGGTTGACATCGGGTCATGCGGCCTTAGGCGCCTCGCGTCCTGCAAGGCTCCGCCGCGTTCAGTTCAGTGGGTCATGGTCGCTTCCTGCTCGTCGCGCCCTGATGCAGTTTCCCGTTACCGGGTCACTGGAACCAGTGCTCACGTGCCTTCATGATCAACGCCTTGGCGGCGTCCTCTTCCATTCCCGTCATTTCGACCAGCTCGTCCACGGCCAGCTCGGCGAGCTCGTCGCGGGTGTGAACTTCATGCTGCGCCAGTTTCGCGAGCAGGTCCGGGTCGATGCCGTCCAGACTCTTCAGGTCCAGGGCGGCGCTTTCCACCTTCTCCTCGTTCGCGATGGCTTGCGTAAGCAGCGCATCGCGCGCGCGGTTGCGCAGTTCGTGCACGGTGTCTTCGTCGAACGCCTCGATTTCCAGCATTTCGTTGAGCGGCACGTAGGCGATCTCTTCGAGGCTCGTGAAGCCTTCGTCGATCAGGATGTCGGCGACTTCTTCGTCCACGTCGAGGCGCGCCATGAACAGGTCGCGCAGCACCGTGCGCTCCTGGTTCTGCTTCTGCGCGGATTCGTCCGGCGTCATGATGTTGATCTGCCAGCCGGTCAGTTCGCTGGCCAGACGCACGTTCTGGCCGCTACGGCCGATCGCGACCGCGAGTTCGCTCTCGTCGACCACGACGTCCATCGAGTGCTTCTCTTCGTCGACGACGATCGACTGCACGGCAGCCGGCGCGAGCGCGCCGATCACGAACTGGGCGGGATCCTCCGACCATAGCACGATGTCGACGTTTTCGCCACCGAGCTCGTTGCGCACGGCCTGCACGCGCGAACCGCGAATGCCGACACAGGTGCCGATCGGGTCGATGCGCTTGTCATAAGCCACCACGCCGATCTTGGCGCGCACGCCGGGGTCGCGGGCCGCCGCCTTGATCTCCAGAAGGCCCTGTTCGATTTCGGGCACTTCCATCTCGAACAGCTTCATCAGGAACTCGGGCGCCGTGCGCGAGAGTTCGATCTGCGGGCCGCGCGCGGTGCGGTCGACCTTGCCGATCCAGGCGCGCACGCGGTCGCCCACGCGCAGGTTTTCCTTCGGAATCAACTGGTCGCGGCGCAGCAGCGCTTCCACACGGCCGGATTCGACGATGAAGTTGCCCTTGTCCATGCGCTTGACCGTGCCGGTCATGATGCTTTCGCCGCGCTCGAGGAAGTCGTTCAGGATCTGCTCGCGCTCGGCATCGCGCACCTTTTGCAGGATGACCTGCTTGGCGGCCTGCGCGCCGATACGGCCGAACTCGACCGACGGCACCGGCTGCTCGACGAAACTGTCGATCTGCGCCTCGGGGTCTTGCTCGCGTGCTTCGAACAGCAGGATTTCCTGGTCCGGCTCCTGCAAGCCCGCCTCGTCCGGCACGACGCGCCAGCGGCGGAACGTTTCGTGCTCGCCGCTTTCGCGGTCGATATGCACGCGGATATCCGCATCTTCGTCGAAGAGTTTCTTGGAGGCCGACGCAAGCGCCGCTTCAAGGGCGGCGAACACCACGTCCTTGTCGACATTCTTCTCGCGTGCCAGCGCATCCACCAGCATCAACACTTCGCGACTCATTGTTTGCGGCTCCTAAAGTCAACTTTGGGGACAAGGCGTGCTTTATCGATGTCCGCGAGCGTGAAATCAAGCATCGCGGGCCCCGCCTTCCCTTCGAATTCCAGACCGATGGTCTCGCCTTCGGGAGCATGCACGATGCCCCGGTACGATTTCCGTCCGTCCAATGGCTTTTTCAACGTGATTACCGCCTCGCAGCCTGCGAAGCGTTCGAAGTCCGCCAGTTTTTTCAGCGGACGGTCGAGACCGGGCGACGAGACCTCGAGTCGCTCATAGTCGATGTTCTCGACCGTCAGAACGTGCTGCAGCTGACGCGTGACCTTCTCGCAGTCCTCGATCGCGATCCCCGCGGGCTGATCGATGAAAATGGTCAGCATGCCGCGCCCGGTGCGCTCGAGGTCGACCAGCTCGTAACCGAGTCCGGTGACCGTGGTTTCAATCAGTTCCGTCAGTTGCACAATGCCCACTCCAGATGTTCTGCGCAGCGGGCCGGCAACTTCCTTAGCTTTATTTCTTGCTTCGCCAGGGATTCGCGGGCCGCGCGCCAGGTGAGCGCGCGCGCTTCTCACCTACCTGCCCCACGATGACGAACGACCCAGCCGATTGATTGGCGGCCCCAGAATTGACAATGCCGAGCGTCAAACGTCGGCATATTTCGGGATCCCTGGCGGGATTCCATCATCCCTACCGGGATTCCATTTGGGGCGGACCAAAAAAAAATGGGCGAAACGCCCATCCTCTCACTTAGCCAGGTGGTCGCACCTGGGGCGCGTATTACAGCGCAGATAAAACAGCCGCACGCCCAGCGACTCCGTGATTCTAGCCTTTTTTGGCCACTTACGCAAATCGCCCGGCAAGCCCGGACAGCCTTTTGCGGCTGTTTGCGGACTAACCGGGGCGATTTTCAGGCGTTTTTCGCGCGTGATGCGCTTGCGAGCGCAGCGGCCTTGCGGCTGCGCGTCGCGCCTCGTCAATGACCGCGCGTGCGATTGCGCGGCGTGCCGCGCTGACCGCCGCGACTGTTGCCCCCGGCGTTGCCGCCGGCGCGATTGCCGCTGGCGTTGTTGCCGGGGCCGCCGCGGCGGTTGCCGTTGGGGTTGGCGTTAGCGTTGCCGCCTGCGCGCTTGCCGGCGCCCTGCGCACGGTTGCCGTCCACGTCGCGGCCGCCCGCGCGGTTGCCGCCGCGAGCGCCGAAGCCTTGACCCGCGCCGAAGCCCGAGCCCGCCCCGGCGCCGCCGCCGAAACCACCGGCTGCGCCGCGCCGGCCCTGGCCCTGACGCGGCTGGTTCATCGCGCCGTGCGAGCTGAGCACCGGCTCGCGGTTGATGAAGCCCATCGACGTCTGCATCGGATCGGGCTGACGGCGCTCCTGCTCCTTGCCGCGTCCGCTGCCCTTCTCCTCGCTCGGCGCCTTCAGACCGACCGCCGCCATCAGGCTGCGGACCTCGTTGTCTTCGAGCTCTTCCCAGCGGCCGCGCTTCAGACCCTTGGGCAGTGCGATCGGGCCGTGACGCGTGCGGATCAGGCGGCTCACCATCAGGCCGGCCGCCTCGAACATGCGGCGCACTTCACGGTTGCGGCCTTCGGCCAGCGCGACGTGATACCAGTGATTCGTGCCCTCGCCGCCGCCGTCGCGGATGCGCAGGAAGTTTGCCGGACCGTCTTCAAGCTCGACGCCCTTGAGCAGCTTCTGGCGATTGCCCTCCGTGAGCTCGCCCACCACGCGCACCGCGTACTCGCGCTCCACGCTGTAACGCGGGTGCATGAAGCGGTTTGCCAGGTCGCCCGAGGTCGTGAGCATCAGCAGACCTTCGGTGTTGAAGTCGAGGCGGCCGACGGCCAGCCATTTCGCCGTTTTCATGGGCGGCAGGCGATCGAACACGGAAGGACGCCCTTCCGGATCGGCATGGCTCACGATCTCGCCGGTCGGCTTGTGATAGATCAGCACGCGCGGCGGCTTGTTTTGCAGCTTGCGCTTGATCGGCTTGCCATTCACGCGGACCTGGTCGGTCGGCAGGATGCGCTGGCCGATGTGGGCGGGCTCGCCGTTCACCGAGACGCGCCCGGCGATGATCAGCTCTTCCATATCGCGGCGCGAACCCATGCCGGCGTCCGCGAGCACCTTGTGCAGCTTCGGCGCGTCGTCGTCCGGGCTCAGCACGCGCTTGGGCTGCTGGGCGCGGCCACCACGGCGCAGCATCGGCGCGTGCACGCCCGAGCCGGCGCCATTGTCGGCGTCGAATGCGGGCGAAGTGACGTAAAGGAACAGATCGTCCTGATTGCCCGGATTCGCCGGATTGGCCTCGCCTGCAACAACGGCGGCCTGCTGACCTTCCCCGCGACCCCGGCCCTTCTGGCCCTTTTGGCCCTTTTGGCCCTTCTGGCGGTTGCCCGCGCCCTGCTGGCGCTCACCGCGATTTTCGCCTTGGCGTTCGCCTTGCCGCTCGCCTTGATTGGCGCCACCGTCCGCATTCTGGCGGCGCGGCTTCTTCGCGCCCGCGTCCTTGCGCGGTGCGCGCGCCGGCGCGCCGTCCTGCGGCGCTTGCGTCGCGGCGGGGGCTGCGGACGCTTCCGCACCCTCGGCGGGCACGCCTTCGCCGGACTTTGCCTTGGCGCCCGCGCGGCGGCGCGCGATCAGGCTGCGCGGCCCGCGGCGCAGGCCGCGGCGCGGACGCTCTTCGCCTTCGCCGCCCTGGGCTTCGGCGCCGGGCGCGTTGCCTTCGGCCTGCGAGGCGCGCGAGTCGTCGTCGCGTGCGGACGACGTGCGGCGCGCGGATTCGGACGCATCGGTCGAATCGGTGTCGTGGATATCAGTCAAAACAACCTCAAAATGTCAGGTTGCGCGCCCGCTTGCGGGGCGCGTCAAAAATGCTTGTTGCTTCAGATGCCGCGGCGAGCGGCTTCGTCGTCCGTCGTCGAGACGGGGTCGTCCTGCGCCGCGTCGCGGCGGTCTTCGTGTTCTGCGCCGGCCGCATCAGGTTCATGCGCGGCTGCCTGCGCGTGAGCGTCCGGGGTGGCCCCTTGCTCCGCGAGGTGTGCATCGTGTTGCGCGGCGGTTTCGGCGACGCTTGCTACTGCGTTCACTTCGTCCGCTTCGTCCGGCTCGCCTGCTTCTTGCGCTGCATGTGCGGCGTATGCGCCCGGCGCCTCGTTCGTCTCGCTGGCGAGCGGCCCGGCGGCTTCGTCCTGCTGTGCGGACACCGGCGCATCTTCCGCGCCCGGCGCTCCGGCCTGGGTCGCCACTTCCGTCCCGGCCGTCTCGGGCGGACCGTCCGCCACGAATTGCGCCGCGGCGCTATCGGGAAACTCGATGGCGTGCTGCGCGAGCAATTGCTCGCCAAGCTGATTCGACGGATCGTCGAGCGACGGAAGTTCGTCGAGCGACTTCAGGCCGAGATCATCGAGGAACTGCCGGGTCGTCGCATAGAGCGCCGGGCGGCCCGGCACGTCGCGATGACCGATCACTTCGATCCAGTTGCGGTCTTCGAGCTGCTTGACGACCTGCGTGTTGACCGTGACGCCGCGAATTTCCTCGATGTCGCCGCGCGTGACCGGCTGCCGGTACGCGATGATCGCAAGCGTTTCGAGGACCGCGCGCGAATAGCGCGGCGGCTTTTCGGGGTGCAACCGGTCGAGGTACGTCCGCATGGCCGGCTTGCTCTGAAAGCGCCAGCCCGACGCGAGCCCCACCAGCTCGACGCCGCGCCCGGACCATTGGTGCCGCAGGTCTTCGAGCAGGTTACGGACCGTGTCGGCCGAGATGTCGTCGGCAAACAGTTTGCGCAGTTCGCCGATCTTCAGCGGCTCCTGCGTGCAGATCAATGCAGTCTCGAGGACGATTTTCGCCTCTTGGGTATTCATGCAGCCAGGTCAGACCCTAAGTAAGGTAAATCAGGTTCAAGGAACCGGATCAGACAGACGAAAGACGATATGGAACTGGAGACGCGCTCGCCCGATTCTGATCGGTCATATTGATGGGAGCACGCACCGGGGGGCCGCTAAACGACGCACAAGCAGGCAAAGTGCCAGACCCAGCCGGAGGGAGCCGCGAATTTCCCGCAGGGAATCGCTAGACTGAGCGCCATATTACGCAAAAACGCCGGGTGCGTAAAGACGCTTTCCAGCACGTAAGGCCACGTTTTACCGCGACCTCCCCGCCAGGCGCGCCGCGCCTTCGCGGTGCGCGCGCAGCAGCCGTGCACCACCTCGATGCGCGTCGATGCACGGCGCATTCACCGCACGCTCAGCGTGCTCCAACCGCCTCCAGGTAGCGCGCGAGACGCTCGACGCCCGCGTCGAGCCGCGCCGGATCGCACGCATAGCACCAGCGCACGAAGCCCTCGCCCTGCGGCCCGAACGCGCTGCCAGGCGCAAGCCCGAGGCCCGCGTCGCGCACCAGCGCCTTGCACAGCTCGAGACTGTTCTGCGCGCCCGGCAGGCGGAAAAACAGGTACATGGCGCCATGCGGCACTTTCACGTCGACGCCGGGCAACCTGGCGAGCGCGGCCGCGAGATGGTCGCGCGAGGCGCGCAGATCGGCGACGAGCTCACGCGTGAAAGTCTCGCCGTGCTCCACCGCCGCGATGCCGGCTTGCTGCACGAACGACGGCGCACACGAGGTGTTGTACTCGACCAGCTTGCCGAGGTCGTCGGTCAAGGTGGGCGGCACGACCATCCAGCCGAGCCGCCAGCCGGTCATGAGCCAGGCTTTCGAGAACGAATTGACGCATATCAATCGTTCTTCGCGCGACGCGATATCAAGGAACGAAGGCGCCGTGCGCTCTCCGGCGTCACCGTAGTAGAGGCGTTCGTACACCTCGTCGGCGACGATCCAGATGCCGTGGCGACGGCAGTGTTCGAGCACCGCGCGCTGCTCGTCGCGCGTCATCACCCAGCCGGTCGGGTTATTCGGCGAGTTGATCATCAGCAGGCGCGTCTCGGGCGTGAGCGCCGCCAGCAGCCGGTCGAGGTCGAGCGTCCAGCCGCGCTCGCCGTAGCTGAGCGAAACGGTTTCGACCGCCGCGCCAAGAATCTTCGGAATCTCGACCAGGTTCGGCCACAGCGGCGTTACCGCCACGGCGCGGTCGCCCGCGCCGACCACGAGCTGCGCGGCAAGCATCAGCGCGTTCACCCCGGCGCTCGTCACCGCGATGTTGTCCACCGGCGTAGCGCCGTGCAACGCGCTCACGTAACGCGAAAGCGCTTCGCGCAGCGGTGCGATGCCCAGGTTGTGCGTGTAGAACGTGTCGCCGCGGCCAAGCGCCTCGGCGGCCGCCTCGCGGATGAACGGCGGTGTCACGCGGTCGGACTCACCGAACCAGAACGGCAGCACGTCGGGCACGCCAAAACCGGCATTCGCCACTTCGCGGATCTGCGAGGAGCGCAGCGCACGCACCGCTTCACGCGGCAGGGAGACGGAGGACGACGGATCGAGATCGCTCATCGGAATTTCCGGATCACACACATTGTGGGAAAACGTGAAGTGTAGCGCGCGGCCCGGCGTAACGAGGGCCAGTTCCGCAAGTAACGGCGCGCTGGGCTCGGGGCCGCATTCAGGGCTGCGCCCCGGACTGGCCGGAGCGTTGCCGGATCAGCGACCAGACCGCCTCGGCCGCGGGCGAGAGCGAGCGGTCGCGCCTGCGCACGAGCTCGACGGTGCGCTCGGCGCGCGGCACGAGCGGGCGCGCGAGCAACGACGCGCCGGCCGGCACGGGTAGCGCAAGCCACGGCAGCACGCTGATGCCCACGCCCGCCTCGACGAGACCGAACACGGTGGCCGGATGCCCCAGCTCCTGCACCACGGGTGCGTGCACGCCCTGCTCGCTCATGACGGCGTCGATGAGCGGGCGGCTGCCCGAGGCGTAGTCGAGCATCACGAGCCGCTCGCCGTCGAGTTCCTTCCACGACACCTCCTGGCTCATCGCAAGCGCGTGGTCGCCGCGCACGACCACGCAGAACGAATCGGTGGTCAGGCACTGCGTTTCGAGATCCTCCGCCGCAAAGGGCCCGATGATCACGCCGAAGTCGACCTCGCCCGAGCGGGTCTTGCGCACGACATCGCTCTGCACGTCGTCGCGCAGCCCGAGCGTGATATAGGGAAACTGGCGTCCGCACGCGGCCACGACTTCCGGCATCAGGCGGCACGCGACCGTCGGGCTCGCCGCCACGACCACGCGGCCGCGCCGCTGCTCGCCGATCTCGCGAATCTCGCGCAGCGCGTCGTCGAGATCGTTGAGCAGGCGCGGAATGCTCGCGATCAGGTTCGCCCCGACATCGGTGAGCTGCACCTCCCGCGTGGTCCTGTCCACGAGCTTGACGCCAATCTCGGTCTCCAGCTCGCGCACGCAGCGGCTCACCGCCGACTGCGTGAGGCCGATTTCGTCTCCCGCCCGGCTAAAGCTCTGAAGCCGGGCAACCTCGATGAACACCCGCAATTGCCGCAGCGTCACATTCATCCACTTCCCTCATGAATCATCCATTTTCATGCGATTTTATGCCGGATACCCATCGTTACGGGTAGAGGAATCGCACGGCCCATTGTTCGCCGCAATGCAGCAATAAGGCGCAAACGCACGCCGGACGGGCCTCTTTGCACAAGATTGGTGATTCTCCCGATTTTCTCGGCAAGTGTTTTCGAGTCTTATACGCCCCTGGCAATCTCCCGCGCGGGCTTGGCGCCACGCGGCTTCAAGACGAGAACGTACGTGCTGGCACGGTTTTCGCATTAAGGCACGCACAGGTTCGATGGACGTACCGGCAGCAAGTAGCCCGGTTCGATCCAGCCGGGCCCGCCTGGTACTCCGGCATCCGGTCGGGAGTACATGAAGAGTGCGCAGCGCGGGGCAGCGCACCGGAGATAGCTTCGCTGAGGTGAAACATGATGCTGTTCGACGATTTGAGAGACAACGAATGGGCGCTGGTCGAGGCATTGTTCTGTGCTGAACCGGCACGGAGCGAGCGGCGCGGACGGCCTCGCGTCGAAGCGCGTGCTGTGGTCAACGCGGTGCTCTGGGTGCTGTCGACGGGTGAAGGCTGGTCCAAGCTGCCGGGCCGCTATCCCTCGCCGCCGACCTGCCGCCGCCGTTTCGACGAGTGGCAGGCGGACGGCACGCTTGCGGAGATCGTCAAGCGACTGGGCTCGAACGGGCGCGAGATTTCGCTGCGCGGCCGTATCGGCGCGACGGCCACCAAGCCGCCCGCTCCGCCGAGCCGCGATCGCCTGCGCGGCGCATTCTGGACCAATCCGGAATCGTGGCGCGCGCCGGTCAAGATGGCCTGAGCACGCGCTTGAATCGTTACCCGCCGGGCGCCTCGTGCGCCCGGCGCGTTATCTGGCCACCGATCGGGCTGGCGATTGTGCCGACGGCAGTCGGCGGGTCCGCCAGTCCGCTTTGTGGTTCTCACGGCAACGCCCTTTCGCCCCCATTTTCCCCACCCCGCCATTTCCGGCGCCGCGGGTCGCCCCTTGCGTCTCTCTTGCGACTTCAGGCATCGGGTTTACCCGCCTGATTGATTACCTGCCTGATTACCTGATTGGCTGCTGAGCGGCCACCTGAGCCCTGATCGCCGCCGCATCGCTGCGCGCGCAACGATCGCGCGCGCCCGTGCGATACATCTATTTACGAATATTTACAGCATGCTTTCGCGCGCAACGTTAGCTTAGGAGCATGTCCATTAACGTCAAGAATCTGGATTGACGGGAAGCCGCCATGAAATCCATGAACCTGCACATTCGGGGCATCATGGTTTCGCTGTTAGCCCTCGCCCTCTTCACGCCCACGGCGTCGTTCGTGTCGTTGAGTGCCTCGGCCCAGCCGCCGCGCGCCTCTGTACCGAACTGGTCGATCTCCCGCACCGGCGCCCATGCGTGGCCGCCTGCCGCGCCGGGCGAAGAGGCCGGCAACCGGCCCGTGCCGCGTGGAGACCTGCGTGGCGATATTGCCGACAACGCGCGCCGCAGCGCGCCGCCACGGCAGGAGCCGCCACAGCGCCGTTGAAGCGGCCGCAGCGAAATCACTGAAGCACTGCTGAGCGCGTAGCCCCGATCCCGATGCCATGCCGACTCAGCATATACCCTGCCCCTGGGAACCACCTCGCGTTGCGGGCGGTCTACCCTTAGCCATTAAGCACAGCGTGGCAGCAGTAATTCCGGTAAGCCCGTATCTTTCGATGCGGGCTTTTTTTTGAGCGACAACGAGGTGGGAGAATACGGGAAGGGAGCGGGAAGTCTCGGGACAGCCCGGACAAAACAGATGGCTCGGCCGCACGGTGATCGAACGGCAGTCGGACAGCGATCAAACCACAGTGGAGGTGCGGTCGAATTACTGGCTCGCCTCGAGACCGGACTGCGGCACGCGCTCGGCCACGTAGTCGGCCACGCGGTGAGCGCTCCACTGCACCGTGCGCTCGTCGCGGGCAAGACGCGCGAACTCCGCACGCCCGCGATCGGTAAGCACCGCGATGTCGACCGGAGCATGAAAACCCGGCGCCGGCGCAACCGTGCGCTGCCGGACGATATCCATCATGCCGAGATCGCGCAAATACTGGAACACCTCTGGACGACGCGCCCACGGGACCTGCCGATACTGCACCCGCCGCAGCGCTTCGAGTACTGCTTCGTTGGAATACGTGGTCATCTCACTTCTTTCTTAAAATGCAGTCCTGCGATCATCAAGCCCGATTCGAGCCAGACCGGAGCCAGTCCAGCCCCGTCGCGAACCGGCTTCGGCGCAAGTGCCACGGGCTGCGACATCGTGCCCTCGCGTCTCCTCACGGGCGCATGCGCCCTGTCCGTACACTGCGCGGCGGCAGGGACTGCGGTTATCCGGGCCCCCGTGAAAGCGGATTCGCCGCCTTCCGCACGGCCAGCGCCACGCCACGCTCGCGGCGCAAAGGGCGGTTGGACGCACATCTTCCCGAAAACAATACGTTACCTCATCCAAATTGATTCTAATCGTTTTGTTTGCGCTATTTATTGCGCTAGCCATGCTGTGGCGCAGCGCTCGCTGGCGTGTCGCCGCCTGCGCGGTGCTCGTCTTCTGGCTCCTCGCCTCGGGCTGGCTGTCCGGGCTGCTGCTCGATTTCGCACAACCCGAGATGTATCGCACTCCCTACGATCAGGCGACGATTGGCCCGGCGAGCTTTGGGCCGCGTACCGCCATCATCCTGCTGGGCGGGGGCACCGACGATCGCAACGGGCAACTGGTGCCCAGGCGCGACGTTTATGCGCGCATCGCGCTCGCTGCCTCGCTGCACGCGCAATGCGCCCGAGCGAAGGGCGTGTGCCGGGTGATCGTGAGCGGCGGCAATCCGCAACACCACGCGAGCGCGGAAGCCGACAACTATGCGCCCTACCTGCTGCGCGCCGGCGTGCCGCGCGCCGATCTCGTCCTCGAGAACCAGAGCCTCACGACCTGGCAAAACGCCCGCAACGTCACCCCCATCGTGAGCGCCGAGGACGCCGACACGCTCCTGCTCGTGACCTCCTCGTACCATATGCGACGCGCGATGCTCGATTTCCGGCGCTTCGACATGAAGCCGCTGCCCGCGGTCGCGAGCGTGCGCCGGGTCGAGCGCGGCCTGTTGCCACGCGCGGCCAATCTCGAATCCGCCGAAACCGCGCTCCACGAATTGATTGGGATTGCGCAGTTTTATGTCTATCGGATGATTGGCTGGTTCTAGGGTGACCGATATGCCACACCAGATGTAACCAGATGTAACTCCTGCGCGGACGCCTTACGCGATGTCATCTGGGGCGAGTATTTGCTCGTTAGAATGACATGTCCATCCTGCTTGGACAGGTACCGGCTGGGTCCATAAACCACTCCTTCGGAGGTAGCGATGAAAAAAGTGTCCCTCGCAGTCCTGATTTCGCTTTCCGCGCTGACGGGCGCCGCGTATGCGCAGTCGGACAACGGCATCACGATGAGCACCGATCCGGCAAGGGCTGACGACGTCCTGCAACGCGCGCAAGCCCTGCAACAGCGCCAGGACGCGACCCCGCAACCGGCGGCACCCGCCATGCACCACAAGTCGGGCCATTCGTCGCACCACAAGAAGCCCGCGCAGTCCCAGTAAGCGCGCGGGTCGCGCCGCCCGCCGCACGCGGGCTGCACTTCCCGAAAATACGAAGCCGATGCCGGTCGTCCCGTCGTCGGCTTTTTTGTTGGCGATTTCCCGTTGGCCCTGCTGGTTGCCGCCTTCGTTTGCGCTCCGGCTGCCGTCCCGATGTTCGCAGCGGCCTCCCACGGCCGTGCGGGCGCGGTATGCTAAAGTCGCGCACCTCGAATCCGACCCGCCGGGACAGCCCCGGCCGGGCCAGGCCCAACCCCTGTGCGCGCCACGCGCGGAGATACACAATGAGCAACATCCAGCTCGACATCGAATGGACCGAAGCGGCTTCCCGCAAGATCGAAAAACTGATGCCGCGCGGCGGCAATCAGGACGCCTATCTCGCACTGCCCCCCATCGAGTGCCTGCCGATGGAAGGCGACGTGCTGTTCCTCGGCCCGGCCGGCAAGCAACAGCCGTTCATCGTCGCGGAACGTCAGTACCATCATGAAGGCGATGCCGACTGGACCATCATCCTGATCCTCGACGTACCCGGCACGGCGCACTGAGCGACACAGGGCAAAACACCAGGCAGACCGCGCACAACACGGCGCGACAGACCGGTCGACGCACGCGGCGCATCAGGCACGCCGCGTGCGCGCACAATTTTCCGATAGTCCGTACACTTGACGGCAAGACCTACCGCCGCCGGGCGGGCGTCTGCGACACACGGCACACGCCCGGCGCAGTCCACGGGGCCCACCGGTCCCAGCAGGCCAACGCACCGCGCCCCCGCGCGACCCAAGCCATGTCGAACGATACGTCGAACGCAAAGGCGACTCCGGCCACCAGCCTGCTCGCCCAGTTGCAGCCGCGCGCCGGCGGCTGGGGCGCGCAGTGGCGTGGTTGTGCGCTCGGCAGCGCGTTCCAGCCCGTGCTTTCGATCACGCATCAGCGCGTAGTGGGCTATGAGGCGCTCCTGCGCGTGACCGACGCCACAGGCCACGCCGTCGCCCCGCCCGATCTGTTCGCCAGCGCCGACGGCGCCGAGGCGCAACAACTCGATGAACTCGCCCGCTGCCTGCACCTCGCGAACTTCGTCGAGCAAGGCATCGACACCGGCTGGATCTTCCTGAACACGCTGCCGCGCAGCGCGCGCGCCGCAGACCCCGCGCAGGCGGCCATCGACGGCCTGTGCCGGCATTTCGACTTCCCGCACGAGCGCGTGGTGATCGAGGTGCTCGAGCAGCGCGGCGGCGACGAGCACAGCTCCTTCGTCGACGAACGCCCGTCCGCGGGCGGGCGCGACTTTCTCGTTGCGCTCGACGACTTCGGCGCCGGCTTCTCCAATTTCGATCGCGTCTGGCGCTACCGCCCGGACATCGTCAAGCTCGACCGCTCGCTCGTCACGCGCGCGGCGAGCGGCGAGAACCATGTGGCCTTCATCGCGGAACTCATCTCGATCCTGCATCACGCGGGCACGATGGTGCTGGCCGAAGGCGTCGAGACCGAAGCGCAATTGATGGTGCTGATGCAGGCCGACGTCGATCTCGTGCAGGGGTTCTGGTTCGGCGAGCCGCAGGCCTCGGTGCGCGAGGCGGGCGCCGCCGCGCCCGCGCTCGCGCAGTCGATGTGGCAACGCTTCGCGCAGTACCAGCGCAGCACGGAGATCATCGAGCAGATCAACTTCGGCGCGCTCTCGCACACCATGTTGGTCGGCGCACGCGTGCTCACCGGCGGCGGCACGCTCGAAGCGGCCGCCGCGGCGATTTTCGGCGACGGCGGCAGTCACGCGCAGCGCGTATTCGCCGCCGACGAGCATGGCGAGCAGCACGCGCCCTCGATCGCGGCGCCAGGCGTCGGGCCGCCCGCGCGCCTCGCGCCCTTCTACCCCGACACCGACAGCAACTGGTCGCGCCGCGAATATTTCCGGCGCGCGCTCGCCGCGCCCGGACGCGTGGCGGTGATGGGACCACACTACTCGCTCAACGACGGCGAGCTCTGCTACACGGCCGCCATCGCCCTCGACTTCGGCGGAGCGACACATGTGCTGTGCGCGGACTTTCCGCCCGAGCACGGGCCGCGCGAGCGGCCGTCGCGTCAGCAAAACGGCCGGCGCGCCTGACGCGGTTCACTCGGCGATGCGCCGCCGCCCGGCCTTCACGTCGCTGTGCCGGGCTTTCGCGTCGAGGCGTCGCTGCTTCGAGGCGCGCGTCGGGCGGGTCGCCACGCGCGCCTTGCGCGTGACGCTCACGCTGTCGACCAGTTCTTCGAGCCGCGCGAGCGCGGCCACGCGGTTCTGGTCCTGGGTGCGGTATTCCTGCGACTTGATGACAACGATGCCCTCGCGCGAGATACGCCGGTCGGCGAGCGCAAGCAGGCGCATCTTCAGCACCTCGGGCAGCGACGAGGCGCGGATGTCGAAGCGCAGATGAATCGCGCTCGACACCTTGTTGACGTTCTGGCCGCCCGCGCCCTGGGCGCGCACGGCAACGAGTTCGATTTCCTGCAACGGGATAGCGGCGCGGTGGGTCATAAGCGAAAGGAAGCCAGGCGGACAAGCCACGCGGCAGTGTCGCACAGCGCCGCGCGCGCGGCGAGCCGGGCGCAGTGAAGATGGCAGGTACGCGAAATGCATCAAACGAGACAACCCGCCGCGCTGTGGGTTTGCCGCCGCACGGCGCATGAACCATAATCCGGACATCCTCCCGGTTGAACCCTTCAGGAGCACGCAACCGATGAAGCTGCGTCCTGCATTCGTCGCCGAACTGGCGGTCAACCTGCTGCTTCCCTGGGTCGCTTACCGTCTCGCCCAACCGCATTGGGGCGAGCTTGGCGGCCTCATCGCCTCCGCCGTTCCGCCGCTTGCCTGGAGCATCGTCGAGCTGGTGCGCTTTCGGCGTGTCGACGCGCTTTCGGCCGTCATTCTGCTCGGCATCGCGCTCTCGCTGCTCGCCATGGCGTTCGGCGGCAGCACACGCGTGCTGCTGATGCGCGAGAGCCTCGCCGCGGGCGCGATCGGCGTGACTTTCCTGTGCTCGCTGCTGGGCAAGCGGCCGCTCGTGTTCTATCTCACGCGCGCCACGGTCGCGCGCGAAACGCGCGAGGGCGTCGCGCGGCTCGAACTGCTCTGGGCCGACAACCCCAGTTTCGCCGCCGCCATGCGGCTGCTCACGCTCGTGTGGGGCGTGGGCTTGTGCGCCGACTCGGCGCTGCGCACCTGGCTTGCCGCCACCTGGCCGATCGAGCGCTTTCTCGTCGTCTCGCCCATCATCGGCTACGGCGTGTTCGGCGGCCTGATGGCGTGGACCTTCTGGTATCGCACGCGCATGCGCCGCATACGCGGCACGCATGGCCTGCTCGGCGACGCCAGCACGCTCAGCGTCGATTGACGCGCGCGGGAAAGCCCGCATGCAACGACGGTCAGATCGTGCCCGAAATCAGTTAGACTCAGCGCCACAGTCCGCGGCGTACCGTCCGCTCTCGAACTTCCCGGCAGTCGATGCGCTACTCCGTAGAAATCAGGAAATTCCTCTATAGCCAGTACTTTTACGGCGGCCTGCGCATCGCGATCGGCATCTCGCTTCCCGCCGTCCTCTGCCTGTTCGTGTTCCACCAGAGCGAGCTCGGTTTCACCATCTCGACCGGCGCGCTCGGCGCCTGCGTGGTCGACATGCCGGGGCCGCTCAAGTACAAGCGCAACGAGATGCTCGCGTGCAGCGCGATCGGTTTTCTCTCCGCTTACGCCACCGGCCTCGCCACCTTCAGTCCGATCGCATTGTGGGCCACCGTCGTCCCGCTCACCTTCGTGCTTTCGCTGATCGTGGTCTACGGCAACCGCTGGCCGCAGATCAGCTTCGCCACCCTCTTCATGATGGTGATGACGCTCGAAGAGCATTTCACACCGCACCTCGCGCTCGTCAATGCGCTGTGGATCCTGCTGGGCGGTCTCTGGTACACGGCGTGGTCCACGCTCGTCAGCCAGTTCATGATCAACCGCATCGAGCAGCAGGCGCTCGCCGAAAGCGTGTTCGCGTGCGCCGACTATCTGCTCGCGCGCGCGCAGTTCTTCGACCTCGACAACGATCTCGACGAGTGCTACCGCAACCTGGTCGCGAAACAGATCGCGGCGGTCGAGCGCCAGGACGCCGCGCGCGACATCGTGCTGCGCAACCTGCCCAAGCTCAGGGCGGGCAAGATCGATGCGCGCCGCGCCATGCACTTCAACCTGTTCATCAACACCGTCGACCTGCACGAACTGTTCGTGGGCGCGCACACCGACTATCCGCTCGTGCGCAACACCTTCGGCGGCTCGGACCTGCTCGTGTTCTATCGCGACCTGATCCGCAAGGCCGCCGCCGATCTCGAAGACATCGGCCTCGCGGTGTTGCAGAACGAAGCGCCGCGCGCGAGCGTGAACGTGAAGGCCGAACTGCGCGCCATCGAGTACGAACTCGAACAACTGAAAAAGCGCGACCTGGCCGCCACCGACCCGGAAGCTTACGCGGCGATCTCGGCATCGTTCCGGCGTATCTGGAGCGCCACCCGACTGATCGACCGCATGCGCCGCAGCCTCGCGAGCGAAGTGCCGACCACCGAGACCGAGCTGCGCATCGACGAGGCGCTCGCGCGCTTCGTGACGAACCGCCGCGTGCCCTACCTGCAAATCTTCTCGAACCTCACGATGGCCTCGCCGAGCTTTCGCCACGCCCTGCGCGTGACGATCGCCGTGGCGGTGGGCTTCTGGCTCGGGCGCCTGTTGCCGCTCACGAACGCCTACTGGATCGTGATGACGAGCATCATCATTCTGAAGCCCGGCTATTCGCTCACGCGCCAGCGCAACGCGCAGCGTATTGTCGGCACGCTGATCGGCTGCATCGCGAGCATTGCGTTGATCCTGCTCGTGAAGCAGCCGCTCGTCCTGCTCGTCTCGATGTTCGCGGCGATGGTGATGAGTTATAGCCTGCTGCTCTTCAACTACACGGCGAGCGTGGTGTTCACCTCGGCCTATGTGCTGCTGATGTTCCATCTGCTCGCGCCCGGCAGCATGCGCATCATCGGCGAGCGCGCGATCGACACGGTGGTGGGCTGCATGATCGCCATCGCCGCGAGCCATCTGTTCCCCTACTGGGAATACCGGCTGATGGGCAAGCTCGTGCACGACATGATCGCCGCGACACGCAGCTATCTGGAGGCGAGTTGGTGGTGGAGCGGCCGCACCAGCGCGCCGCAGCCCGTGTTCGCGGGCGCCGGAGCGGGCGCGATGGCGGGCGCAGGCAGCGCGGCGAACCTCCTCCCGGGCGAGATGACAGGTGCGGTGCAGAGCAGCATGGCGAGCGCCTCGGCGAATGCGGCGAGCGTGGTGGACGAGCCGGCCGTCGCGCTCGCGGAGGTCGCGCTCGCTGACGGCGCAGGGGCCATGGCACTCGACGACTCGCCGCCGATGGGTGCCGCAGGTGCCACAAGTACGAAAAGCGCGGCCCAGGCCACGCAGAGCGCAAGCGCCGCCGCGCCTTCGCTCGCGCGCGATTTCCGCTACCGGCTCGCGCGCAAGAACGTGCACGTGGCATTCGCGAACCTGGGCCAGGCGTTCCAGCGCATGATGCTCGAACCGAAGGCCGCGCAGAAGTTCGTGCCCGAGCTCAACGACCTGCTCGTGCGCAGCCACGTGCTCGCCTCGCAGATCACGGCCACGGCGCCGCTATTGCGCAGCACCGCGCGCCCCGACCAGCCCGCGATCAAACTCGATGCGCTCGAACGCGCCCTCTCGTGCGTGCGCGAAAACCTCGTCGCCGCCGAAGCGGGCACGCCCTCGCCCGCCGATCAGATCGACATCACGAAGCAGCTCACGCGCGAGCTCGATACGATGGTGGTGGAAGCCGAGCGCACGCTCGGCGCAGCGGCGGAGCTCGCCCAGGAGCTCAAGCTGCTCGCGCATCAATGCAAGCAGATGATTGCGGCGTCGTGGCTCATCCGCAAGGACGCGAGCATCATCCGGCTACCGGACGAATAAGGCGCGCCGCTTCATTGCGCCGCGTCACTGCGTGGCGTTGCCGGCCTGCGAAGCGGCCGTGCTTGCGGTCGCGGTGGCGCTCGCCGCAGCATTGCCTGCGCTCGCGCCAACCGTCTCCTCGTACTCCCGCTTGCTCTTCAACGCGTTGAACAGGACCGTGCCGATCACGAACAGCACCACCACGACAATCAGCACGGCGACGCCAAACGTGGGGTTCTTCTTGCGCGGTTCATTCATCGGTCGTGCCCAGCCTCGAAGAAAGAGGTAAGAGGAACGGGCATTCTACGCGGCGACGCCTTGCAGACGGCTTGCGCCCCGGTCGGCCGCGTGGCCATGCGGCATAGGCGCTGACGTGCCTATACGTCACTACGCGCCACTACGCACCACCGCGCACCGGCAGCGCCGTCGAATACTTGAGCTGCTCCATGGCGAAGCTCGAGCTCACGTCGAAGAGCGGCACGGTGCGAATCAGTTGCTTGTAGACGCGGTCGTAGTCGTCGATATCGGAGACGACGACCCGCAGCAGGTAGTCGGTCTCGCCGCTCATGCGATACGCCTCCACGATCTCGGGAATGTCCTGCACCGCGCGCGTGAAGGTCTGCGCCCACGCCTCGGTGTGCTGGTTCGTGCGCACCGCGACGAACACCGTCATCCCCACGCCCAGCTTGCGCGCGTCGCACAGCGCGACCTGCGCGCGGATCACGCCGGTCTCCTTCAGGCGCTGCACGCGCTTCCAGCACGGCGTTTGCGAGAGATTGACGCGCTGCGCCAATTCGGCCACCGGCATGGTTGCGTCCTGTTGCAGCAGCTCCACCAGCTTTCTGTCGATGAGATCCATTTTCGCATTCCCCGATGTGTAGAAATTTATTCTACACGAAGCGGAAATGGGAAAAGAATATGAAAACACTTTCTCGGTGCGAACAGCTATAAATTCTTCTATGCAAACCGGGAGAAGAAAACGCCATGAACGCCCCCGCCGAACTCGCCCTGCTCGCCGCCGTCCATACGGCGGAGCAACATGCCGCGGCCGTTGCGCGCCTGTGCGCCGCGCTCGACGCTGCCTTCGAGGCCTGCTCAACGCCGCACGACCCGTCGCGCTGCGCCCGCTTCGCGCGCGGTGTGCGTGAAGCGCTCGCGCACGCGCTCGCCGACCCGGCACTCGTCACGCCCGCCCAACGCGAAGGCGCCACCGACACCTACCGGCGCCATCTGATCGCCACCGACGGCCGCGGCCGCTACACGGTCGCCGCGCTCGTCTGGCAACCGGGCAACGCCAGCCCGATCCACGCGCATCACACCTGGTGTGGTTACGCCGTGCTCGACGGCACGCTGACCGAAACGCTCTACGCCTGGGACCAAGCGCGCCAGGGCGCGAGCGTCGTACGCTCGCATGCGCGCGCAGGCGGCGCGGTGGCCTTCGGCGGACCCGGGCGCGCGAATATCCACCGGCTCGCCAACGGCAGCGACAAGGAGGCCGTGTCGCTGCACATCTACGGCGTGCCGGGCGAGCGCATCTCCACGCACGTCAACGACGTGCTGCCGCTCGCGCAGGAAAGCGCCGAAGCGGCGGCGCGCTGAAAGACATCGCGGCACGCGCGCCACGGGTCAGCGCTGCCGCCCGAGATCCATCGAAGACGCGATAGCCCGCTGCTGGGCGCCTTCGTCCACCGAAGCCTGCGCCGCGTCTCGCCGGGCTGCGTCGAGAATGCGCTGGCGCGATTGCTCCGGGTTCAGCAGCACGAGGCCGAGCGCCCCGCTCACGAGCAGCAACGCCCCCACCACGATGAAACCGTGCTCGTAGCCGAGCGCCGGGTTGCCCTGATTGGCCTGCACGATGCCGCCCATCAGCGCGGGGGCGATCAGCCCGGCCAGCGTGCCGATCGAGCTGTTGATGCCGAGCAGCGCGCCGCGCTGCCTCACCGAGACGATGTCGCTGATCATCAGTGGTCCGAACGAAAACACGAGTTGGCTCAGCGCGCCGCCAATCGCGAGGCAAGCGACCTTGAGCGCGGGGCTGAGGCCGCTCGACGTCGCGAGAAAGAGTACGCCGCCGAGCATGGCGAACCCGCTCACCAGCACGCCGCGCGCAAGACGCGAACTCACGCCCTTGCGAATGAGCCGCTGCGAGACCCACGCGAGCAACAGCGTGACCGGAATGAACGAACCGACGATGGTCGAGAAGAGCCAGCCCGTCACGATGGGCGCAAAGCCCAGGCCCAGGCGCAGATACACGGGGAACCACGTGAACGCGAGCGAAATGACCGCGTACTCCACGAAATAGATGAACAGCACACCCATGAACGTGCGGTTGAGCAGCAGGTGGCGATAGGCGATGATTTCGCCCGCGCCGTCATGAGGCACGCCCGCCGCATGGCTTGCGGCGCCCACCGGCCCGTCGCGCCCGATCACGAGCCACAGCGCCGTCCACACGAGGCCGACGATGCCCAGCGCGAGAAACGCCATGTGCCAGTCGTACCGCACGATGAGGTACGAGAGGATCGGCCCGGCGAGCATGAGGCCCGCGCTCGCGCCCTGCTGCACGATGGTGTTCGGCACGTTGCGCCGCGCGTTGTCGAACCACTTGTAGCAGGCGTGCTGCGCGAGCGGGAACGCGGGCCCTTCGCCCAGGCCGAGCAGCACGCGCGAGGCGATGAGCACCGGCAAGGTCACGCTCGCCGCGACGAGCGGAAACTGGACCGCGCTCCAGATCACCGCGAGCAGCACGAGCAGCCACTTGCTCTGCACGCGGTTGGCGACGAAGCCAAAGCCGATGCCCGAGAGCGAGAACAGCAGAAAGAAGCTGCTGCCCACCAGCCCGAACTCGCGCGGGCTCAGGTTCAGGTCGCGCATCATCGGCACGGCCGCGAGGCCGAACACGGCCTTGTCGGCGAAGTTGATCACCATGAACAGAAACAGCATGGCTACGATCAGCCACGCGCGTATCGATCCGCTTGCTGCCTTTGCATCCATTGTCGTCTCCATGTCGTTTTGTGTTCGTCGGTTTGCGTCTGCGGGCTTGCCTGTCTACCGCGCGGACAGCGTCGTTTCGAGCGCGGCCAGCGCAGCGTTCGCCTGCGCCACGAGTGTCGCCATCTGCACCGCGACGGTTGTGGGCGCATCGATCGCGAAGACGCTCTGCCCCGCCGCCTCGTAAATCAGATCCGCGCGGTCGTACTCGTGCATCGCGCTGAAGTCGGCGCCCGTGAGCGCCTGCTGCTGCGGCATGGGCAGCGGCGCGGGCGCGCCGCTCGCCTGCCATGCGTCGATCCACGCGCTGCGCACCACGCGGCACGGCTTGCCGCTGTGCGCGCGCGTGACGAGCGTGTCGTCGCTGTTCGCCTCGACGAGTTTTTTCAGCAGCGCGGGCGGCGTATGGTTCTCGAGCGCGCCCAGCCACAGCGTGCCGAGCCACGCGCCCTGCGCGCCCATGGCGAGCGACGCCGCCACCTGCGCGCCGGTGCCGATGCCGCCCGCCGCCAGCACGGGCCGCCCGGCCGCCGCCGCGACGATCTGCGGCACGAGCGAGAAGGTGCCGATCGGCCCGGTATGACCGCCCGCGTCCGCGCCCTGGGCCACGAGCGCATCGACGCCGAGCGCGAGCGCCTTGTGCGCGTGGCGCGGCGAGCCGACGAGCGAGATCGTGTACTTGCCCGCGGCTTTCGCGCGCGCGATCAGCTCGGGACGAATGCCGATCGCCGTTGCCACGGCGCGCGCGTTCGAGGCGAGCACGGCTTCGCTCTGCGCGTCGAACAGGGCCTCGCTGCGCACCTGGGTCGTAAAGAAACTCGGGCGCGTGGGCGCGGCAAGACCGAAGCGCTCGCGCAATCCTTCGACGAATTCGACGTGCCCCGCCGGCAGCGCCTCGCGCACGCCGCCGATGTCGGCATGCCGCGGCACACCGGCGGGCAGCATGAGGTCGATGCCGTACGGCTTGCCCGCGAGCCGCTTTTCGATCGCGGCGATGATCGGCGCGATGTCCTCGGGCATCTCGCGCGCGAGACCGAGCACGCCGAAGCCGCCCGCCTCGGCAAGCGCCACGATCACGTCGGGCGCATGCGAAAAGCCGAAGATCGGGTAGCGCACGCCGAGCTCGCGGCAAATGGCAGTGGGGCCGAGCTGCATCATGAGGTCTCCTGGGGTCTCGCTCGTTGCGCGCTTACTCGGCGCTCTGGTGCAACTGGTGATGGCGCGCGTCGTGCAGCGGCGCGCGCAACGTGAGCTTCGCGATATTCAGTTCGTGGATCTGCGTGGTGCCCTCGTAGAGGCGGAACAAGCGCACATCGCGATAGAGGCGCTCCACGGGGTTGTCGGCGATATAACCGCCACCGCCATAGACCTGCACCGCGCGATCGGCCACCCGTCCGCACATTTCCGAAGCAAAGAGCTTGCACATCGAGGCGGACATCGTCACGTCCTCGCCGCGGTCGCGGGCACGCGCCGTCTCCAGCACGAGCGCGCGCGCCGCATGAATGTCGGTATTGCTCTGCGCGATCAATTGCTGCATGAGCTGGAACTCGGCGATGGCCTTGCCGAACTGCTCGCGCGATTTCGCGCGCGCCAGCATCTCGTCGAGCAGACGGATCGCCGGGCCCACGCACAGCCCCGCGAGATTGATGCGCTGCTTGTTGAGCGCCTTCATCGCGCTCCTGAAGCCGCGTCCCGGCTCGCCGCCAAGCAGCGCGGTCGCGCTCACCCGGCAGCCTTGCAGATGCACCTCGCCCACCGGCGAACCACGCTGCCCCATCATGCGATACGCGCTCGACGTGGAGAGGCCCGGCGTGCCGCGTTCGATCAGGAAGGCCGATACGCCGCTCGCGCCCGGATCGTTCGGGTCGGTGCGCGCGAACACGGTGAACAGGTCGGCGATCGGCGCATTTGTGATGTAGCGCTTGCTGCCGTCCAGCACGTAGTGGTCGCCTTCGCGGCGCGCGGTGGTGGTGAGCGCCGTGGCGTCGGAACCCGCTGCGGGCTCGGTCAGCGCGAAGCAGCCCGTGATCTCGCCGCTCGCGAGGCGCGGCAGGTAGCGGCGCTTTTGTTCTTCGGTGCCGTCCGCGATCAGCGCCTCCGAGCCAATGCCCGTGTTGCCGCCAAAGCGCGCGCGGAAGGTCGGCGCGGCCTGCGAGACCACCATGTTCACGCACGCCAGTTCCTCGGTCGTGAGGCCCGCGCCGCCGTACGCCTCGGGAATGCTGTGGCCGAACAGGCCAAGCTCGCGCATGCGCGCGACGAGCGGCTCGGGCAGCACGTCGGTGCGATCGATTTCCGCTTCGAGCGGAATGCACTCGTCCTGCACGAAACGGTAGAGCTGGGTGAGCAGGCGGTTAAGGCGTGCGGCGTCGCGAATCATGGTTTCTCCAGTTTCTGTTGCTTCGGTTGTTTCTGTGGGTTATCAGGGCCCCGCCGCCGGGCTCGCGTCGTGCATGTCGCTCATGTCGCTCACCTCGGTCATGCCGCACGCGCGCTCGATGCGCAGCGCCGCTTCGAGCAGGAGCGGCGCGACCGTGCGCTCGATCCAGTCGTCGGCGAGACGGCGGCTCACGATCGTGCAGTTCAGCGCGATGCGCTCCTCGTCGGGCGGCTGGCGCACCGGCACCGCGATGGCGTGAATGTCGCGGATCCAGTCGCCGCGGCTCAGCGTGAAGCCGCGCCCGGCGAAGGCGGCGCAGTCGGCTTCCCAGAGCGGCATGTCGGCGGCGTAGCGCTCGGGGTCGTTCAGGCGCAGCCGGTTCAGCACGGCCTGGCGCTCCTTCGCGCTCTCCCCGATCAGCAGCGCCCGCCCGATCGAGGTGGCGAGCAGCGGCCGCGTGCTGCCGATGTCGGGCTGCGCGCTGTTGTCGCGTCCCGGCCGGCAGGTATCGACATACACCACGTTGAGCCGGTCGCGCATGCCGAGATTCACGGAGCAGCGCGTTTCGCGTGCGAGCTTCTCCATGTAGGGCCGCGCGATCTGGCGGATCTGCATGGCGGCGAGCATCGGGTAGCCAAGCGTGAGCACGCCCGCGCCAAGCCGGTAGCGCTGGTACTTCTCGCTGCGGTTCAGGTAGCCGAGCAGCGTCAGCGTGTAGGTGAGCCGCGAGATGGTGGCCTTGGGCAGCCCGGTGCGGTCGGCCAGTTCGCGGTTGCCGAGCATCGGCTCGGCTGGCGTGAACGCGCGCAGGACCTGCAAGCCGCGCGCGAGGTTGATGGCGAACTGGCGGTCGGTCGAATCGGCGTCGGGCGGCGCGGGCAAAAGCGGCTCGCCGATGCGCCCGGCGCGCGCCCGCTCCACGCCTTGCGTGGCGTCGGCGGCTTCGGTTGCCCCGCGCCGCGCCGCGCCAGTACGCGCGGCGCTTTTCCCGGTGACGGATGAAGTGGGCGTTTGCATCTGCGTGGCTGGGCGTCGAGGCCTTTTGGGAATGGACGAACTCATGGTCGATAAACGCCTTTGGGTGGTCAAGAAAATCAGCATAGTGTTTCGCTCTGCGGTACGCCAGTTGAGCCTGGACGCCGCTCTCGCCTACTGTTGCTGGCAGACAAACTTCTTCTGGCACGAGGAGACACGATGGTCACGCCCCCCCTCACCGACACCCCGCCGGCCGGCCCGCTCGCGGGCGTGCGCATTCTCGACCTGTCCACCGTGGTGGCGGGCCCGTTCGGCGCGACGCTATGCGCCGATCTCGGCGCCGAGGTGACGAAGATCGAGTTGCCCGACGGCAGCGACGCGCTGCGCAAGCTGCAACCCGTGAAGGACGATCTTTCGCTCTACTGGAAGGTGACGAACCGCGGCAAGCGCGGCATCACGCTCGACGTGCGCAAGGCCGAGGGCCGCGCGCTGCTGCTGCGGCTCGCGGCGCAGGCCGACGTGCTCGTCGAGAACTTTCGCGCGGGCAAGCTGGAGGAATGGGGGCTCGATTTCGACACGCTGCACGCGGTGAATCCGCGCCTCGTCGTGCTGCGGCTCACGGGTTTCGGGCAGACCGGCCCGTACCGCCAGCGCGGCGGCTTCGCGCGCATCTTCGAGGCGATGAGCGGCCTCACGCAGCTCACCGGCGAGCCGAACGGCGCGCCGCTGCACATGAACTTTCCGATGGGCGACACGGTGGCGGGCCTGTTCGCCGCGTTCTCGATCGCGGCCGAGATGGTGCGCATGCGCTCGGACCCGGATGCGCGCGGCGTGGAGATCGATCTTTCGGCAACCGAAGCGCTCTTTCGCATGCTGGAGCCGCTCGCGGTGGAGCGCGAACAGCTCGGGCTCGTGCGCGGCCATCACGGCAACCGCGCGACCTACACCGCACCGTCGAACATGTATCGCAGCGCCGACGGCGTGATGTTCTCGCTCGTCGCCTCGTCGCAACCGATCTTCCGGCGGCTGTGCGCGGCGCTCGAACACAACGACGTGCCCGACGACCCGCGTTTCGCCGACAACGTGAACCGCGTGGCCAACGCGCAGGCGCTCGACGCGCTGCTCGAAAGCGCCTTCGCCGCGCTGCCGTTCGCGCGGCTCACCGCGCGCCTCACCGAAGCCGGCGTGCCGCACACGAAGATCTACACGATCGACGACATCGCCGCCGATCCGCATTTCATCGCGCGCGAAACGATCATCCGCCTGCCCGATCCCGACCTGGGCTCGGTGCCCGCGCCCTGCGTGGTGCCGCGCGTGAAGGGACGGCCCGCCGCCGTGCCGCGCAGCGGGCCCGCGCTCGGCGAGCATAACGAGGCGGTGTACGGCGCGCTGGGGCTGGGCGAGCAGGCGCTCGAACGACTGCGGCGCGATAAGGTGATTTGAGCGTGAATTGAGGGCGAACCGAAGGTGAACCGCGCGCCGCGAATAAAGCGGCGCGCAGCTTTCGTCAGAGGTTCATTCGCTTAGTAGTCCGTGGTGAGTTTGCCGGGCGCGAGGCATGGATGCCGCTCGATCGACGCCTCGCCTGCCCGTCTCACGGCGTCGCGCCCGATCACCGTGCGATGCACTTCGCTCGACCCCTCGCCGATCTGGTTGAGCTTCGCATCGCGGAAGAAGCGCTCCAGCGGAAATGCCTTCAGATACCCGCGCCCGCCCGCAAGTTGCAAGGCGTCGGTGCACACCTTCATGCCGAGGTCGGTGGCGTGCATCTTGGCCATCGAAGCCTGCACGGCCGCATCGGCGTCGCCGCGATCGTAGCTCGCCGCTGCGGCGTCCACGAGCGCGCGCGAAGCTTCGATCTGCGTGATGGCGTCGGCGAGCATCCACTGCACGCCCTGATGCGCGCCGAGCGCCTTGCCGAACACGTCGCGCTCGCAGCAATAGGCCGCGGCGATCTCCACGGCGCCCATCGCGCGGCCAAGGGCCATCGAGGCGTGGCCAAGGCGCGCGCGCACCAGCGCATCCTGCGCGAGCGCGAAGCCCTCGCCTTCGGCGCCCAGACGCCAGCGCGCGTCCACCGCCACGCGATCGAACGCCAGTTCCGCGATCGGCACACCGAACCAGCCGAGCTTGTCCACGGCCGGCCCCGCCGTGAGGCCAGGCGCGTCGCGTGAAATGAGCAGCGCGACGAAGGGATCGTCCTCGCTTGCGCTCGCCCCTTCGTCCACGCAGCGCGCGACGACCACGTACCAGTCGGCGACATTCGCGCGCGTGATGAACTTCTTGCGCCCGCTCACGCGATAGCCCGCGCGCGTGCGCTCGGCGCGCGTCGCGAGCGCGCGCACGTCGGACCCGGCGCCCGGCTCCGTCAACGCGAACGCCGCTTGAATGCGGCCTTCGCAAAGCGCGGGCAAAAGCTGATCCTGCACGGCGTCGGATGCGCCCGCAACGATCGCGCGGCACGACAAGTCCGCGCCCGTCGCGAGCGAAGCCGCCGCGCTGCATACGCGGCCCAGCTCCTCGATCAGACGGATGCGCAAACGCTGACGCGCCTCGCTGCCGCCGAAGCGGCGCGGAAACGCCGTCGCGATGATCCGATGCTCGACGAGCAGCGCAAACGTGTCGGCGGCAAACACGTCCTCGCGCGCCACGGCTTCGGCATGCGGGCCGATCGTCTCGCGGCATAGGCTGCGCGTGGTCTCAAGCAAGGCGAGTTCGTCCGCTTCCAGGGCGTGCAGGAAGCGCTCGCTGAAGAGGCGAGTCATCGGGTTGTCTCCTTGGGTTCGGCATTTCAGTCGAAACGGATCACCGCGCGGCCGCGCGTTTGTCCGCGCACTTGACGCTCGCAGTGTTCGGGCACGTCTTCCAGACGAATCGTGGTGGCAAAGCGTTCGAGCCCGCGCGGACGCCAGACGCCTGCCATGCGCGCCCACACCTCGCGGCGCAGCGGCATCGGCGGGTTGGCGTTGATGCCGAGCAGTTGCACGCCGCGCAGAATAAAGGGCAGCACGCTGCCGTCGAAGGTATTGCCGCCCGCATTGCCGAACGCGGCAATCGGCGCGCCCTCGCGCATGGTCGAGGCGAGCCACGCGAGCGTCTCGCCGCCCACCGAGTCAAGCGCACCGGCCCAACGCGCGGAGCGCAGCGGCTTGCCTGGCGGCTCGATCGCGCTGCGCGGCAACACCGTCGCAGCGCCGATGGCTTGCAGCCACGCAGCGGCGTCGGCTTTTCCCGTGATGGCGACGACCTCGTAACCCGCCGCAGCGAGCATGGCGATGCCGAGGCTCGCCACGCCGCCCGTCGCGCCCGTCACGACAACGGGCCCCGCGCCCGGCGTGAGCCCGTTGTGCTCCATGCGATGGAGCGCGAGCGCGGCCGTGAAGCCGGCCACGCCCAGCGTGGCGGCGCAGAAGAAATCGAGCCCGTCGGGCAGCGGCATGACCCAGTCGGCGTTCGCGCGCACGCGGCTCGCGAAGCCGCCGTCGTGCTCGACGCCGATGCCGAAACCGTGCACGGCGACGGCGTCGCCGGGACGGAAGCGCACATCTGCGGAACGCTCCACGGTGCCATACGCCTCGATGCCCGCGATGCACGGCAAGCGCCGCATGATCGGCGCGCGCCCGGTTACGGCGAGCGCGTCCTTGTAGTTGACGGCGCTATGAACGGTGCGGATCACGACTTCGCCGGGACCAGGCGCAGCGTCCGCATCGTGGGGGAGATCGACGAGAACGCCGCGTACGGGCGACTGCGCGCGCTCGTTGGCGTTGTCATTGGCGTCGTCAGCTTCGAGCTTGTCTACGCGAATCGCGCGCAAGGGGGATGTCACGGCCTCGCCTCCGGCAATTGAATATTTGCCGGCCATGTTCGCACAGGCCTTTACGGCCTCGAACAGAATGCCGTGATTGTTTCGCTCTGCAAAACGGGAGGGCGAAGGCCCGGCCGCGCGCGCTCAGCCGCGTCCGCCTGCGGTGGGAATCTGTGGCGGCGCGCCTTCGGGTCCGGCGGTCGGCGGCGGCGCGGGCCGAGGCTCGTGAGAGGCGTCTCCGCTCGCGCGCGCCTGGCCATGCGCCGCTTGCGGCCCATGGGTTGCATCGTGCCGCGCCGCGACGTCGCCGCTGTGCGACGACATGTGCACCTGCATCTGCGGCACCGGCATGTCGATACCGGCTTCGTCCATGTGGCGCTTCAGGCGTGCGTTGAACGCGCGCGCCACGCTCCATTGCTGCAACGGCCGCGTCTTGATCTGCCCTTTCACGACCATCCAGTTCGGGTCGAACCGGTCGAGCCCCCACACCTCCACGGGCCCAAGTATCTCGCGGCGGTAACGGAAGTCGGCCACCAGCTCTGCGCCCGTCTCGCGAATCATGCGCGTGACCGTGTCGAGATCGACCGAAAACGGCACGCGCACCTCGAACACGGCGAACGCGAAATCGCGCGACAGGTTCTTCACGATCTTGATCTGCGAAAACGGGATCGCGTGAATCGCGCCCTGCCCGTCGCGCAGCCGCACGGTGCGGATCGACAGGTGCTCCACGGTGCCCGCATGGCCGTTGTCGATGTCGATCCAGTCGCCCACCGAAATGGTCTCCTCGATGATGATGAAGAGGCCCGTGATGAGGTCGGCCACGAGCGACTGCGCGCCAAAGCCGATAGCCAGGCCGATCACGCCCGCGCCCGCGAGCAGCGGCGTCACGTTGATGCCGAGATTCGCGGCGGTGACGATGCCCGTGATGGTGAGAATCGTCACGAGCACCGCATTGCGCACGAGCGGCAGCATGGTGCGCGCCCGTGTGCTGGGCGCGCGGCCCTTGGTGCGCGGGCCGCTCGGATTGAGCGCTTCGAGTATCGCCGTGTCGAGCACGATCCACACGAGCCACGCGAGAAACACGGTGGTGACGATCGCGAAGATGGCGTGGGCGATGCCGCGCGCGGCCACGTTCGCTTCGATGATGGCCGCGAGCGAAATGTCCCACAGGCGCGCGCACGACTCGAAATACGCGAACCAGATGAACACCACGAGCAGCGTGCCCGCGAAGCGCAGCAGCCGCCGCAGATACGGCGAGCGCCGCCGCACGCGCGCGGGGTCCGGACGCGTGATGCGCAGCACGACCGCCGAAAGGAAGAACGCGAGCACGAGCAGGAGCGCGGAGACCACGGAAATCTGCAACACGTCGTCGCGGCTGCCGATGCCGCCAAACGTCGCGACGATCGAAGCGACGGCGAGCAGCAGCATGGGCAGTTGCCAGAGCGAGGCGAGCACGTCGAAGACTTCGGTGAGCGCCTTGTGGCCTTGGCGCAGCGTATAGCTGCGGTTGCGGATAAGGTGCGCGACCGGCCGCCGGAACCCGATGGCGAACACGACCGTGAGCACGGCGGCCGCCATGTTCGCCGCCGTGCTCACCAGCGCGGCCAGGTTCACGCCCAGTTGGTGCGCGACCTCGAAGTTGGTCGCCGCATCGCCGAGCGCGGCCAGCACGCCGATGGCGAACAGCAGCCGGCGCGAGCGCACGATCAGCACGCGCACGGCCACCCGGCGGTGCCCCGAGCCGAACAGCGAAAACATGATGAGACAGATCGACGAGAACACCGCGCCCGCGACGATCGCATAGGCGATCACGAGCGCCAGCGTGCGCCCGAGCGCCTCGGGCATCGAGCGCTCGACCACGAGCGCGCCGACGAACGCCACGATCCAGGGCGCCGCGCGATGCACGACGAAGATGAGCAGGTCGGTGGTGCGCGGATTGGGCCGCAGCCCCGTTTCGACATCGAAGCGCCTGAGCAGGCGCCGCTCGAGCCAGCGCAGCGCCGCCGCGCATGCGCCCCAGCCCGCCAGCATGGCGATCAGGTCGAATACGATGCGGCCGACGCTTTCCCCTTCGCCGCCCGAGGCAATCATGTAAAGCTCGTTGCCGGCCGCGCTGAAGCGCCCCGCCCAGTAGTGAAGAGGGCTGCGGCCGCGGCGCGCGTCCGCCTCGATCGAGGCAAGGCCCGAGGCGATCGCGCCGAGCAGCCCCGACGTCCCCGCCACGCCCGATGCGGGCGCGGGCGCGACGTTCTGCGAGGCGCTGCGCAGTTTCTTGAGCTGGTTGAGAAGCGCGGTGCGCTGGCGCTCGTTGTCGAGCGTCGCGATCACGCTGTCGAGCGCGCGCGTGAACTCGGCCTGGCTTGCCGGCGACGGCGCCGATGCCGCTTCGGCCGCCGACGCGCCCGAGGCCGTCGCCGGCGCACCGGTAATGATGCTCTTGAGCACCGGCAGCACGGGCGCCGTGGCGCCCTGCGCGGCGGCCGTCATCGGCGCGCCCAGCCCCGCCGCGAGCCATGCGAGGAGCATGAGCGCGCGCACGAAAAGGGGCAGAAGGCGCGCCGGCGCGGCGCGGGAAACACGTGCACGATCCGCCGGCTCGCCGCGCATGCACGGCGGCCCGGCGCCCGCGCCATCGCGTCCGATGCTGGGATTCATGGCGGAGGGGCTAAAACAGGACGTTCCAGTTTAGCCGCACTCCGCCCGGGCACGCCTCGCGCGTGCGTAACAGTTTGTCAGCGGTCGTGTTGGCGCGTGAACGTGTCCCTCGACGGGCCGCCCATGAATCCGCCCGACCAACGCTTCACTAGCGCCTCAGTAAGCCACGGTGGCGATCTGGCGAATGAAGCGGCCCTGCTCCAGTTCGTCCACGAAGGCGATCGCGTAGTCCTCGGCCGAAATGCGGCTTTCACCCTTCGCGTCGGCGATCAGCGTGGCCGCGCCGGTGCGGAACGCGCCCGTGCGCTCGCCGGGGGCGATGATCGCGGCCGGCGCGAAGAAGGTCCAGTCGATGTCGGCCACAGTGCGGTAGTAGCCGAACGCGTCGCGGTGCGCGAGGGCGATCGGCTTGTAGGCGTCGGGGAAGCCTTCCGTGTCGACGAGTTGCTTGCCAGGCGCCACTTCGAGCGAACCCGCGCCGCCCACCACCACGAGGCGCTTGAGGCCCGCCGCGCGCACGCCTTCCACGAGCGCGCGGCTCGCGATCAGCAGGTCGGCGAGCTTGTCCTTCGGCGGCGCGTAGGCGCTCGCGACCACGTCGTGGCCCTGCACCGCAGCGCCAATGCTCGCGGCGTCGAGCAAATCGGCCTTCGCCGCGTGAACGTTGGGCGCAGCCGCCACACGCTCGGGCTGGCGCACCAGCGCGCTCACCTGGTGACCGCGCCGTGCGGCTTCGGCCGCAATGCGCGAACCGACCATACCCGTTGCGCCAAAGAGGGCGATTTTCAGCGTCTTGCTCATGGACTGACTCCTGTCTTTCGTGTTTATGTAACCAACTAAGTTACATTTAAGGGGCAAAAAAACGGGGCGATGCCCCGCTGTTGAATCTTCCGATTGCGCGCGCCGCTCATGCACGCCGCGCCCGCGCGCGCTCCAGCTTGCGCTCGCTGCGCGTCATGTCGTCGACCACGTCGGCGAGCGTGCGCGTGGCGAGCGACGCCTCCATCGCGCGCTGCGCGTCGTCGATCACCCCGCGCAGCGTCTGCTGGATATGCCGCCCGACCATGCAGGCCGGGTTCGGCTCCTCGCGGTGCATGGCGAACAACTGCGCGTCGTCCACCGCCCGATAGGCATCGAGCAGCGTGATCGCCTGCGGTTCGCGCGCCAGCAGCGCCCCGCCGCCCGCGCCGAGTTGCGATGTGGTCAGGCCCGCATTGGCAAGCATCGACAGCAAACGGCGGATGAGCGCGGGATTCGTGTTCACGCTGCCCGCGATGATCTCCGACGACAGCGGCACGCCCTCACGCTGCGCCAGCAGCGCGAGCACGTGAACCGCGAATGCGAAACGGCTGCTCGTATTCACGACGAACCTGCCACGTTCGAGCGGCGCACCAGCGCGCCAAAAAGTGTAACCATGATAATTACATTAATCCGTAGCGTCAACCCATCGGGCCTGGACACGCGCCGCGCCCCGGCACGGCCTTACTTTGAAGCATCCGAAGCCGGCGCCGATGCGGCCGCCGCCGCGTTGCTCGCCCAACGCTGCAACGAATGCCCGGCGCTCGTGAGGCCCGTACCGGTGGCCGCGGCGGCCTGCCCGAGCAAGGCCTGCGCCGTGCTCGCGGCGCCGTGCAGTTGCCCCTGGGCCGCGGAAGCCAGTTCGGCCGTGGACGCGCTCGCCGCCTGGCCCTGCGAGGCGGCCGAATCGAGCTTCTGCTGCGCCGCACCGAGTTGCTGGTTCACGAAGCTCGCCGCCTTGTCGAGCGTTTGCGCGGCCTGGCTCGCAGCCTGGTTCGCGACGGCCTGCGTGGCCTGCTTCACGGCGTCGGCGGACTGCTTGCCGAGGTCGGGTGCGGAAGCGTCCTGCTTGTTGCAGCCGGCCGTGAGCGCCACGCACACGAGAAGCGGCGCGAAACCCAGCCTTGTCGTCGATACCTTCAAAAACATGGTCATCCTGAGAAGTTCACCGCGTGGAGCGGCTTGCATAGGTGAAAACGCGGCAATGATACGCCGTCGCGCCAGACCCATTCTGACGAAATCAGCGAAAACCCCGCGCGCTCGAAAACGGGCCGCGACAACGCGCTCGCATCCACGCTCAACACGCTCGCCCGCGACTCGCGCGCGAGCGCTTCGAGCCGCGCCACCAGCGCCGTGGCGAGCCCGCGGCGCGACCAGGCCGGCGCCACATACAGCATCTCCACGTGATCGCGCGGAAAGAGCTGGCCGAACGCCACGGCAGCGCCGTCGCAGTGTGCGACCAGTGTCACGCCGCGCGCCAGTCGCGCCTCGAAACCGGCGAGATCGTCGGCGGCCGCGGCCCAGGCCGCACGCTGCGCCGCGTCATAGTGCGAAGCCGCCAGCGTGGTGACGGACGCGCGAAACAAGGCGGCCAGCGCAGGCGCGTCGCGCCCCGCCGCATAGCGGCGCCAGTCGATGGAAACCGGCGCGCGACCGCTGCCGGAATGCGTTGCAAAATCGTCAAACATGTTGAGGTAGACTCCGTGAGCGCACGATCTGTTCCACCGTCCCCTCTGGAGATCAACGATGGCCGTCAAGAAGATCCTGTTTCTCACCGGCGACTTTGCCGAAGACTACGAAACGATGGTGCCTTTCCAGGCGTTGCAGGCCGTCGGCCATCATGTCGACGCCGTGTGCCCCGGCAAAAAGGCCGGTGAGCGCGTGAAGACTGCCATCCACGACTTCGAGGGCGACCAGACCTACACGGAAAAGCCGGGCCATCAGTTCACGCTCAACGCAACCTTCGACGAAATCGACGCCGCCGGCTACGACGCGCTGGCCATCGCGGGCGGCCGCGCGCCGGAATACCTGCGCCTGAATCCGAAGGTCATCGAGCTGGTGCGCCATTTCGCCCAGGCGAACAAGCCCATCGCGGCAATTTGTCATGCCGCACAACTGCTCGCCGCCGCCGAGGTGATCCGCGGCAAGCGCATCTCGGCCTATCCGGCCTGCGCGCCCGAAGTGCGACTCGCGGGCGGCGAATACGCCGACATCGCCATCGACAGCGCCGTGACGGACGCGCCCTTCGTGACCGCGCCGGCATGGCCTGCGCACCCCGAATGGCTGCGCCAGTTCCTCGCGCTGCTCGGCACGCGCATCGAGCCGTAAGCACCCGATCGTCGACTCGCTCATCGCTCGCCGTGCGCACCGGTCCTGCACACGACATGGTGCGAGCCGACTTGCGATTCGGACTGGTCTGATTTCACCGCACGCCGCCACTGGCCAGAATGAGCGCCAGTTATTCGGAGTGCGAGTCGATGAATCTAACAGACTGGTTAGTGATACTCGCGATCGCCCTGGCGGCGATCGCTTTTTTTTGTTCGCGTAACGGGCGCAAGGGCAGCTTGACCGACCGCGCGCGCCACGCGCATGGCACGCGTCTGCTCGTGCAGGCCACGCTGGCCTTGTGGGCGGCCCTGCTCGTGCTCGAGCGCTGCTTCGCCGGGTCCGTCAGCGTGCCGTTCGGGCTCGGCGCGAGTCCTCGCGTCGCGCTGGCCGTGGCGCTCGCGCTCGCAGCCGTGGGCGGCATCTGGTCGTTTCGCGCAAGCCGCCTGCTCAAGGCGCGCCGTATCTTCGGCGCCTGCTGAGCGCACGGCTATATCACATGCAATATGACTAGGCGCCCGCGGGCGGGCGCAAAACCGTTCCCGCTTCCGTGCCTGGCTGCGTGCCCGCCTGCGAACGCGTCTCGGTTCGCTCGCCGGCTTTCGCATTCGCACCGCCGGCGCCGTCTGCGGCGGTGCTGCTCGCCTCCCGCTCCGCGCGTTCGAGCGCACTGATGATCTGCTCGGCGTCGCCGGGCGCCGGCGGCGCGACCGCCAGCGCGTCGGGCAACGACAGATAGAACGTCGTCCCCTCACTTTCCACCGACTCCACCCAGACGCGCCCGCCGTGCCGCTCGACCACGCGCCGCACGAGCGCGAGCCCGATGCCCTCGCCCGGCGCGACATTGCCGTGCATGCGCGCGAACGCCTGAAAGAGGCGCGGCAGCCCCACTTCGGGAATACCGAGTCCGTTGTCGCGCACATAGAAAATCTGTAGCGACTCGACGCCCGGCGGCGCACTCGCCGTGCCGATCTCCACGCGCCCTTCACGCTCCGGATCGAGATAGTTGAGCGCGTTGCCGATCAGGTTCGCAAACACCTGTTCGAGCGCCGTCGGATCGCCCCACACATCGGGCAGCACCTGCACGCTCACCTGCGCGCCGCGCGCGCGAATCGAAGCGTGCATCGCATCGACCACACGCTGCACGAGTTCGCGCACGCCCACGCGCTGGCGCCGGTACTCCACGCGCCCCACGCGCGCGAGGCGCAACAGTGCGTCGATGATGTGGGACGCGCGCAGCACGGCCGTCTGGAGATAACGCAGCGCCTCGCCAATGTCCTCGTTGATGGTTCGCTCGATGCGCTCGCGCACCTCGGGCGCCAGCGAGGACTTCGCCACGCGCTCGCGCAAGTCGTTGCACGCGTGATCGAGTTCGCGCGAAAAACCCTGGAGGTTCACGAGCGGCGCGCGCAGATCGTGCGACACGCCGTGGATGAACATCTCGTTTTCCTGAGTCTGCTGGCGCAGATTTTCGTTGATGCGCGCGAGCTGGTCGGCACGCCGCGCGAGGTCGGCCTGAAAACCGAGACGCAGGCGTTCGGCCTCGATCAGCCGCTGGCTGATCTGATGCAGCGTGAGGTCGAGTTCGGCGATTTCGTCGTTGCCCGCCGTGAGCGGCGCGAGCGGCTCGTTCGCGGCGAGCCGGTTCGCGTTGTCGGTGAGCGCGTCGAGCCGCCCGCGCACGCCGCGCGTGAACAGCCAAACGGCCAGCGCCACCAGCACGATCGACCCGATCACGGCCGCCATCACGAGCGTTTGCTGCTGGGCGCGCGCCGCCTCGGCGGCGCTCACGCGCATCACGTCGAGGCGGCGCTCCTCGGTCTGGAACGAAACGATCTGCGCGCGCACGCGGTCGAGCACGTCGGCGCCTGTGAGCGCGCGAAAGCGCTCGGCCAGGTCGGCGCGACGTCCCGAGCGCAGCAGGTCCTGCATGCGATCCGACCACTGGCGATAGTTCTGCACCGCCTGGCGGATCTGCACTGCGCGCTCGACCTGGGACGGATTATCGGAGACGAGATCCACGAGCCGGTCGATGCGGCGATCCACGTCCATCCACAACGAAACGGGCGTCACATAACGCGTGTCGTCGGCCGCCACCGCGCCGCGCAGTTGCACCGACTCCACCAGCACCGGTTCGAGTACGCGCGACGCCTGGGCCAGCACGGACTGGCTGTGCTGGCCCCAGCGCTCGGCGGCCTCGGCGTCGGCCTCGGTCTTCACGATGGCCGACAGCAGGATCAGTTCGAATACGGCGGGAATCGCGATCAGCAGAAGCCCTTTTGTCGTGAGACGCATTGCTTGGCGGGTTCGGGGCGACCGGACGCGCGTGAGGTGGCGATGCGGCCATTATGTCGGCGTTTGCGCCCTATGTGTGCCCTGCTGCGGCTCGATCGGGCAGGCGGCGGCATGGTGTGGAATTCGCACAACGCGAGGGTCCGCGCCACGCCACGCACTTGCCCAACAGAAGTTTTCGAATAGCCGACAACACCTTGATAAAGAAAGGAAATTCGAATTTATCGCCCTATTCTGGCGCGCCATTTCCCCACCTTTGCGCGCACGCCCAGAAAGAGTGCCGCGCCGTGGTGCATGTGAGACGTGGCCGGGCACCAGGTTTGCAGACCTCGCACGGCACTTTTTCCCGCTTCGGTGCACGTCCGCACCGGCTTAACGCGTTTTCTTACGCTCGTTCACCAGTTTGGCGCTGAAGCTGGCCCGCATCTTGCTGACTATGCGCCCATTTTGGGCAAACTGGGCAAGCCAGATGGACAATCTCAAGACCGGCACTGACACGCTGTTTCTGCTGCTCGGCGCAGCCATGGTGCTCGCCATGCACGCGGGGTTCGCGTTTCTCGAACTCGGCACCGTGCGCAAGAAGAACCAGGTCAACGCGCTCGTGAAGATCCTCGTCGATTTTTCGATTTCGACGATCGCGTACTTCTTCATCGGCTATACGCTCGCCTACGGCGTGCAGTTCTTCTCGCACGCCGACGTGCTCGCCGAGCACAACGGCTACTCGCTCGTGCGCTTCTTCTTCCTGCTCACCTTCGCGGCGGCCATTCCGGCCATCGTGTCGGGCGGGATTGCGGAGCGCTCGAAATTCAATCCGCAACTGTTCGCAACCTTCGTGATCGTCGGTTTCATCTACCCGTTTTTCGAGGGCATGGTATGGAACAACCGCCTCGGTTTCGAAGATGCGATGACGCACGTGTTCGGCGTACCGTTCCATGACTTCGCGGGCTCCGTGGTCGTGCACGCGTTTGGCGGCTGGATCGCATTGCCGGCCGTGCTGCTGCTCGGACCGCGCCACGGCCGCTATACGCGCGACGGCCGCATTGCCGCGCATCCCCCCTCGAACATCCCGTTTCTCGCACTGGGTGCGTGGGTGCTCGCGGTGGGCTGGTTCGGCTTTAACGTGATGAGCGCGCAGACCATCGACAAGATCAGCGGCCTCGTCGCCGTCAACTCGCTCATGGCGATGGTGGGCGGCACGCTCGCGGCCTGGTTCGCGGGCCGCAACGACCCGGGCTTCACCTACAACGGGCCGCTCGCGGGGCTCGTGGCCGTGTGCGCGGGATCGGACATCATGCATCCGCTCGGCGCACTCGTGACGGGGGCGGTCGCCGGCGCACTGTTCGTCTCTATGTTCACCTGCGTGCAGAACCGCTGGCGCATCGACGACGTGCTCGGCGTGTGGCCGCTGCACGGGCTGTGCGGCGCATGGGGCGGGATTGCGGCCGGCATTTTCGGCCAGCACTGGCTTGGCGGGATCGGCGGCGTGTCGCTCGGCGCGCAGATCGTCGGCACGCTCGCGGGCATCGTGATCGCCTTCCTCGGCGGCCTGCTGGTGTACGGCCTGCTGCGCAAGTTCGTGGGCTTGCGCATCGATCAGGAACAGGAGTTCAACGGCACCGATCTGTCGATCCACAAGATCACGGCCACGCCCGAGCGCGAAACGGTCTCCTGACGCTGCATCCACGCGGGCGGCGCCCTGCCGCCCGCGCTGCCCGACATCAGCGGCCCATCAAAGCTGGCCCATTCCGCCGGCAACGATCACTTCGGTGCCGATCATGAAAGCCGACTCCGCCGCGCTCAGATGCAGCACCGTCGAGGCGATTTCCTCCACGGTCGCGAAGCGCTTGAGCGGCACCAGCGCGCGGATCGATTCCTCGGCCGCCGCAAGCGCGGCGGCATCCATGCCGAACTTGTTGTAGAGCGGCGTCTTCACGGGCCCGGGGCTCACCACGTTCACGCGAATGCCGCGCGGCAGCAGTTCGGCCGAGAGCGTCTTGGCGAACGAAATCAGCGCGGCCTTGCTCGCCGCGTAGACCGACGACGTCGGCATGCCGATATGCGCGTTGATCGAGCCGTTGAGCACGATGGCCGCGCCATCGTTGAGCACCGGCAGGAGCGCCTGAATCTGGAAGTACGCGCCCTTCACGTTGGTGTCGAAGGTGACGTCCCAGAGCGCTTCGTCCACTTGCTCGAACGGCGCGAGCTTCGCCACGCCCGCGTTGATGAATACGGCGTCGAGGCGCAGGCCCGCGTCGCGCACGGCGGCGGCCAGTTCGCGCGCGCCGGTGATCGAGGCGGCGTCGTTGCGCCAGGCGTGCGAGTTCGGGCCGAGTGCTGCGCGAGCGGCTTCGAGCCCGGCTTCGTCGCGGCCCGTGACGATGACATGCGCGCCTTCGGCCGCATAGGCTTGCGCGGCCGCGAGGCCAATGCCGCTGGTGCCGCCGGTGACGAGGACAGTTTTGTTTGCAAAGCGGTTCATGACGTTTCTCCTTGAAGGGGTGGGTCCGAACTGCGACCGTGACGCTATGGTGCCGCGAGCGGCCTCGTCTGCCGTGCGATGACCCTGGCGCAAACGTTCGAAAGCATCGAACGTCGTGGCGCGTCAGCCCGTGACCGCGATGCCTTCCACAAGACGTTTCGCCAGCCGCGGTTCGCGCAGCCGGTCGAGCCACCATTGCTGCGCCCGCCCCGGCTGTTCCCCGCGCCACGCCACGTAAAGCACGTTGGGCTCGCGCGCGGCCACCGTGGGCTTCTCGACCAGTTCGCCGCGCTCGATCAGCTTCGCGGCGCGCAGGCGCGGCACCCAGCCCACGCCCAGGCCGTCTCGCTGCGCGAGGATCTTGGCGCGCATCGACGGCACCGCCAGCACGTCCTGACCGCCCAGCAGCCCGTAGGCGCGCCCCGGCGCGAGACGCGCCGAGTCGCCGACCGCCACGCCGCGCTCGGCAAGCATACGCTCGCGCGAGAGCGGCGCATTTTCGCGCGCAAGCCGGTGGCGCGGCGACACCGCGAACACCCACTCCATCACGCCCAGCTCGAACCAGTGAAGGCCGTCGATCGCGGGCGGCTCGTTGGTCGCACCGATGATCAGATCGGCGCGCCCGTCGCGCAGCGCCTCCCACGTGCCCGAGAGCACCTCGTGCGTGAAGCGCAGCCGGACGCCGGACTGCAAGGCGTCGAAGTCGCGAATCAGCGGCATCAGCAGTTCGAATTCGAGAATCTCGTCGGTGACGATCCACAGGCGGTCTTCCCACCCGTTCGCGATCTGCCGCACGCGCTGCGTCATGCGTGCGACGTCCTGCATCAGACGTCCCGCTTCCTCGGCAAGCAGATGCCCGGCCGGCGTGAGTTGCAGGCGATAGCGCCGGCGGTCGAAGAGCAGCGCGTCGAAGCGCGCTTCGAGTTGCCGTGCGGCGTGCGACACCGTGGAAGGCGCCTTGTTCAGGCGCACGGCGGCACGCGTGAGGCTACCGGTTTCGCGAATCGCGTCGAGCAAGGCGAGTTCGTCTTCGGAAAGCATGTGCCACTCCATCGAACGGGTATGGTGCGATGGTACGGCAGTTGCGAAGACTGGAGCGTTCGAAGCGCGAGCGTGGCGAAAGCCACCGACGCTGCGTGAAAAAGCAGGCAAAAAAAAGCGCCACGCTTGCACGTGGCGCCTTGAAAAGTTCTAGCCATTCCGAGGGCCGTGCTAGAACCTGAGAGACGATATTCGGCTGGCGAGCGCCGCACTGCCGGGAGCATTACCGGGGAAACCACCGGAAAAATATGCGTAATGCATAGTTCCGGGCATATTAAAACCCCGCAAGTTATACGGGGTTAAGCGGCGTTTCAGCACTTTACCGAAATGAGATTCCATTTTTTACCTGCATGCTGACTAAGTCAAGCAAAATCTCGCCAAAATACGCGAATCATCAAGCATCTCGCATCCATTACAATCGCTTGCCGATATGTGCCCCAATTTTGGGAATGCGATATCGATCACACGCAAAAACTCGCGCCATGTAACACCTGCCCGCCAAGTCTGGCGTTGCCAGAAAGTAACCGGCACGAAACCTACGCAGAACCAGAATCTGAAATCCTGTTTCGGAAAAATCCTTCGCCGATGACCAACCCACCCGAACCGAGCGGCAACAACGAAGCGCCCCGCGAAAAAGACGGCGCCGCCGACGAAGTCACCGCGCTCGCGCGTGGCCTCGCCGTCCTGCGCTGTGTCGCGGCCGCCGACGCGCCGCTGAGCAATCGCGAGCTGACCGAACTGACGGGCATTCCGAAGCCCACGCTGTCGCGCCTCACGGGCACACTCGTGAGCACCGGCTTTCTCGCGCGGCTGCCCGACAGCGAGCGCTTCGTGCTCACCTCGTCGGTGCTGGAGCTCTCCAACGGATTCCTGCGCAACTCCGACATCCGCAGCCGCGCGCGGCCGTTCCTCACCCAGCTTGCCGAACGCACCGCCCTCTCGGTGCACCTCACGGTGCGCGACCGCCTCGATATGGTGGTGATCGACGCGATCCGCCCCCGTACGGCGGTGCTCGTCACGCGCCTCGAAGTCGGCTCGCGCATCGACATGGCGCGCACCGCGGTGGGCCGCGCCTATCTCTCCGCGCTCCACCCCGATGCGCGCACCGAACTCACCGCAGCGCTGCGGGCCTCGACCGGCAACGACTGGGGGTTCGTCGGCAGCCGGCTTGACGCCGCGATCTCCGAGACCTCGGCACAGGGCTACGGGCTCGCGATCGGCGAGTGGTACGACGGCCTGAACGCCATCGCCACCGCGTTCGCCGGACCCAATGGCGAGATCTACGCGATCAACTGCGGCGGCGCCGCGCAGCAATGCCCGCGCGAATGGCTCGTCGCCCACGTCGTGCCGCTGATGCGCGAATGCGTCGCGCGCGTCGTCGAGGAAATCGGCGGCGCGCAGCGCCTGCCCATCGGATCCTGAGCGCCCACCGCCCCTTCGCCTTACAGAAAACCATCAGCAGGTGTAACGACCGTAACGTCCTGAAAGAAACGCCGCTGGACTGTAACGGAGGGGGCAACGTAGCATCATGCTTTTTGGCGGCAAGGGCCGTCAGGGCTCGCCTGCGCGAAACCGGGCCTGGAGCAGGCCCAGGGCGCAATCGCACGCGGCTCGCGCCGAGGCTGCCGGCTCGGCGCCTGCATGGCACACCGTGCGAACGGACGGGACGCACGGCTCACCTGGCCGCGCCCGCAGCGTCCGGTGCGCCTGTTGCGCCCACACGCCAGCCAGCCGCACACCGCCCGTGACCCCATGGCGCGGCCCCGGCCAGCCCGCCACGGCGCCTGACATCAAGCTTGCGCGCCATCCACGTAGCATCGGCGCTCGTGCGGCGCGAGTGCGCCGCCCCGTGCGTGCGCCTCGCCGCCCGCGACACATAATCCGCTCACACGAGAGCCCACGAGAACCCGTTACCGACCTGACCGATGGATCAACAAGAAAAGCGCCCGGATTCCTCCCGTAGAGATACGAAGCCGCAGTCCCCCGCTCCGGTCGCCGCCAGGCGCGGCAAGGGCAAGTTCATCGCGCTCGGCGTCGTGATCGTGATCGCCGGCATCGTGCTGGCACGCTGGCAACCGTGGAACAAGGCGCTTTCGGGCGGCAACGCAGCACCGGCGGCCGGTGCGCGCATGCGCCACGGCGGCCCGGGCGCGATGGCCAACATGCCCCAGCCGGTGAGCGTGGCCACGGCGAAGGCCGGCGACATGCCCATCGTCATCACCGCGCTCGGCACGGTCACGCCGCTCGCAGACATCACGGTGCGCACGCAACTTTCCGGCACGCTCCAGAACGTATACTTCCAGGAAGGCCAGATGGTGAACAAGGGCGACGTGCTCGCCCAGATCGACCCGCGCCCGTACCAGATCTCGCTCGCCAACGCCGAAGGCCAGCTCGCGCGCGACCAGGCGCTGCTCGCCACCGCCCGCCTCGACCTCAAGCGCTACCAGACGCTGCTCTCGCAGGACTCGATCGCGAGCCAGCAGGTCGACACCCAGGCGTCGCTCGTCAAGCAGTACGAGGGCACCGTCAAGTCCGATCAGGCCAACGTCGACACCTACAAGCTCGACCTCACCTACGCGCGCATCACCGCGCCCGTGTCGGGCCGCGTGGGCCTGCGCCAGGTCGATCCGGGCAACTACGTGACGCCGGGCGACACCAACGGCCTTGTCGTGCTCACGCAGCTCGAACCGATCAGCGTGATCTTCACGACCTCGGAGGACAACCTGCCCTCCATCATGAAACAGTTGCGCGCGGGCACGAAGATGTCGGTCACGGCCTACGACCGCAGCAACACCACGATGCTGGAAGGCGGGTCGCTCCAGACCATCGACAACCAGATCGACACCACGACCGGCACCGTCAAACTGCGCGCGAGCTTCACGAACCACGAGCAGATGCTCTTCCCGAACCAGTTCGTCAACGCGCGCCTGCTCGTCGATACGCTCCACAACGCCGTGATCGTGCCCACTTCGGCCGTCCTCAACGGCTCGCAAGGGCAGTACGTCTATGTCGCGAAACCCGACAACACCGTGACCGTGCGGCTCGTGAAGGTCGGCCCCGTGGACGCCGAGCGCACCAGCATCGCCTCGGGACTCGCCGTGGGCGAGCGCGTGGTGACCGACGGCTCGGACCGCCTGCGCGAAGGCGCGAAGATCACGATTCCCGCCGAGCATCCTCAGCACGCGAAGGGGGCATCGGGAGCATCGGGCGCATCCGGTGCGAAGGGCGCATCGTGGGCCGGCGCCGCCTCGGGCGCGCATCATGGCCGCCGCCACGCCTCGCAGACGCAAGCCCAGTAAGCCAGCATGAATCCATCCCGCGCCTTTATCCTGCGGCCGGTCGGCACGGCGCTGCTCATGGCGGCGATCATGCTGGTCGGTCTCGTCGCGCTGCGCTTCCTGCCGCTCTCCGCCCTGCCTGAAGTCGACTACCCGACCATCCAGGTGCAGACCTTCTATCCGGGCGCGAGCCCGGATGTGATGACGTCCTCGGTCACGGCGCCGCTTGAGCGCCAGTTCGGGCAGATGCCGTCGCTCAACCAGATGTCGTCGCAAAGCTCGGCGGGCTCCTCGGTCATCACCTTGCAGTTCAGCCTCGACCTGCCGCTCGACGTGGCCGAGCAGGAAGTGCAGGCCGCCATCAACGCGGCCGGCAACCTGCTGCCCTCGGACCTGCCCGCGCCGCCGATCTACGCGAAGGTGAACCCCGCCGACGCGCCGATCCTCACGCTCGCGATCACCTCGAAAACGCTGCCGCTCACGCAGATCCAGGATCTCGCCGATACGCGCCTCGCGCAGAAAATCTCGCAAGTGGCGGGCGTGGGCCTCGTGAGCCTGTCGGGCGGCCAGCGCCCCGCCGTGCGCATTCAGGCGAATCCGCGCGCGCTCGCGGCCTACGGCCTGAATCTGGACGACCTGCGCACGAGCATCTCGAACCTGAACGTCAACACGCCGAAGGGCAACTTCGATGGCCCCACGCGCGCTTACACGATCAACGCGAACGACCAGTTGACCGACGCCGACGCGTACAAGGACGCCGTGATCGCGTACCGCAACGGCCGCCCCGTCATGCTCACGGATGTCGCGAACATCGTGCAGGGCGCGGAGAACACCAAGCTCGGCGCGTGGGCGGACGGCACGCCCGCGATCATCCTGAACGTGCAGCGCCAGCCGGGCGCGAACGTGATCCAGGTGGTCGACAACATCAAGGCGATCTTGCCGCAGTTGCAGGAATCGCTGCCCTCCTCGCTCGACGTGCAGATCGTCACCGACCGCACCACCACGATCCGCGCCTCGGTGCGCGACGTGCAGTTCGAGCTGCTGATGTCGGTGGTGCTCGTGGTGCTCGTGATGTACCTGTTCCTCGCGAACATCTACGCCACGATCATCCCCAGCCTGTCCGTGCCGCTCTCGCTCATCGGCACGCTCGCGGTCATGTACCTGTGCGGCTTCTCGCTCGACAACCTCTCGCTCATGGCGCTCACCATCGCGACAGGCTTCGTGGTGGACGACGCCATCGTCATGATCGAGAACATCGCGCGCTATGTCGAGGATGGCGAAACGCCGCTCGAAGCGGCCTTGAAGGGCTCGAAACAGATCGGCTTCACCATCATCTCGCTCACGGTGTCGCTCATCGCGGTGCTGATTCCGCTGCTCTTCATGGGCGACGTGGTGGGCCGCCTCTTTCACGAATTCGCCATCACGCTCGCGGTGACGATCGTGATCTCGGCCGTGGTCTCGCTCACGCTCGTGCCGATGATGTGCGCGAAGATGCTGCGCCACACGCCGCCGCCCGAAAGCCACCGCTTCGAGGCGCGCGTGCACGCGTTCTTCGATTACATCATTGGCCGCTATGGCGTGGCGCTCGAATGGGTGCTCGAGCGCCAGCGCCTCACGATGATCGTGTTCCTTATCACGCTCGCGCTCACCGGCTTTCTTTACGTGGTCGTGCCCAAGGGCTTCTTCCCCGTGCAGGACACGGGCGTGATCCAGGCCATCACGCAGATGCCGCAGTCGGTGTCCTATGCGTCGATGGCCGAACGCCAGCAGGCGCTCGCCGCGGAGATCCTCAAGAACGAGAACGTCGAAAGCCTCACGTCGTTCATCGGCGTGGATGGCACCAACATCACGCTCAACAGCGGGCGCATGCTCATCGACCTGAAGCCGCGCGACGACCGCAGCGAAACGGCGAGCGAGATCATTCGCGACCTGCAAAAGAGCGTGGCCCACGTGCCGGGCGCGACGCTCTACATGCAGCCGGTGCAGGACCTGACGATCGACTCGACGGTCAGCCCCACGCAATACCAGTTCATGCTGACCACGCCGAACATCCAGGACTTCACGACCTGGGTGCCCAAGCTCGTGCAGCGTTTGCAGCAGCTGCCCGAACTCGCCGATGTCGCGACCGATCTCCAGGACCAGGGCAGCTCCGTGTTCATCGAGATCGACCGCGCGAGCGCGGCGCGCTACGGCATCACGCCCGCAACGGTGGACAACGCGCTTTACGACGCCTACGGCCAGCGCATCATCTCGACGATTTTCACGCAGTCGAACCAGTACCGTGTGATTCTCGAAGCCGACCCGGTGCTCCAGCACTACACCGATGCGCTGAACTCGATCTACCTGCCCTCCTCGACTTCGACCACGGGCCAGGTGCCGCTTTCCGCCATCGCGAAGTTCCACGAACGCCCCTCGCCGCTGCTCGTCTCGCATCTCTCGCAGTTCCCGGCCACGACGGTGTCGTTCAACCTGGCTGCGGGCTCGTCGCTCGGCGCGGCGGTGAAGGCGATCCAGCAGGCGGAGAAAGACATCGGCTTGCCGGGCTCGTTCCAGACGCGCTTCCAGGGCGCGGCGCTCGCGTTCCAGGCGTCGCTCTCCAACGAGCTGTTCCTGATCCTCGCGGCCATCGTCACGATGTATATCGTGCTCGGCGTGCTGTACGAGAGCTTCGTGCATCCCATCACGATTCTCTCCACGCTGCCTTCGGCCGGGATCGGCGCGCTGCTCGCGCTCATCATGACCGGACACGATCTCGACATCATCGGCATCATCGGCATCGTGCTGCTGATCGGCATCGTGAAGAAGAACGCCATCATGATGATCGACTTCGCGCTCGAAGCCGAACGCCAGGAAGGCAAGCCGCCGCGCGAGGCGATCTACCAGGCGTGTCTCTTGCGTTTTCGTCCGATCATGATGACGACGATGGCGGCGCTGCTCGGCGCGCTGCCGCTGATGCTCGGCACCGGCGCGGGCAGCGAGCTGCGCCGGCCGCTCGGCATCGCGATCGCGGGCGGCCTGATCGTGAGCCAGGCGCTCACGCTCTTCACGACGCCTGTGATCTATCTCGCGTTCGATTCGCTGGCGCAGCGCTTGCGGCAACGCTTTGGCGGCGGCGCATCCGGCGCCTCGTCCACGGAGCGCTGACGCGATGAATCTCTCGCGCCCGTTCATCTCGCGCCCTGTCGCCACCACGCTGCTCGCCGTCGGCATCGCGCTGGCCGGCCTCTTCGCGTTCACGAAGCTGCCGGTCGCACCGCTGCCGCAAGTGGACTTCCCGACCATCTCCGTGCAGGCCACCTTGCCGGGCGCGAGCCCGGAAACCGTGGCGACCAGCGTGGCGAGCCCGCTGGAGCGGCACCTGGGGTCGATCGCCGACGTGAGCGAGATGACCTCGCAAAGCTCCGTGGGCAGCACGCGCATCACGTTGCAGTTCGGCCTGAACCGCGACATCGACGGCGCCGCGCGCGACGTGCAGGCGGCGATCAACGCCGCGCGCGCCGACTTGCCGACGAGCCTGCGGCAGAACCCGACCTACCACAAGGTCAATCCCGCCGACGCGCCGATTCTGATTCTCGCGCTCACCTCGCCCACGCTGTCGGCGGGCCAGCTCTACGACTCGGCGGCCACGGTGCTGCAACAGTCGCTCTCGCAGGTGGACGGCGTGGGCGAAGTCGACGTGAGCGGCTCGGCGAACCCGGCCGTGCGCGTCGAGCTGGAACCGCACGCGCTCTTTCACTACGGCATCGGCCTGGAAGACGTGCGCGCGGCGCTCGCCTCGGCCAATGCGAACAGCCCGAAGGGCGACATCGAGTTCGGCCCGCAGCGCTTCCAGCTCTATACCAACGACCAGGCGAGCAAGGCGAGCCAGTACAAGGATCTCGTGATCGCGTACCGCAACGGCGCGGGCGTGAAGCTCTCGGACGTGGGCGAAGTGGTCGATTCGGTGGAGGACCTGCGCAACATCGGTCTCGCCAACGGCAAGCGTTCGGTGCTCGTGATCCTTTACCGCCAGCCGGGCGCGAACATCATCGAGACGGTGGACCGCGTGATCGCGATGCTGCCGCAGTTGAAAGCGTCGCTGCCGGCCGACGTCGAAGTGATCCCCACCTCCGACCGCTCCGTCACGATCCGCTCGTCGCTCAAGGACACCGAGCACACGCTCATCATCGCCGTGGCGCTCGTGGTGATGGTGGTGTTCCTGTTCCTGCGCAACTGGCGCGCGACGCTCATCCCGAGCGTGGCCGTGCCCATCTCGATCATCGGCACCTTCGCGGCCATGTATCTGATGGGCTTCTCGCTCGACAACCTCTCGCTCATGGCGCTCACCATCGCGACGGGCTTCGTCGTGGACGACGCCATCGTCGTGCTGGAAAACATCTCGCGGCATATCGAAAACGGCGTGCCGCGCATGAAGGCGGCCCTGCTCGGCGCGCGCGAAGTGGGCTTCACGGTGCTCTCGATCAGCGTGTCGCTCGTCGCCGTGTTCCTGCCCATTTTGCTGATGGGCGGCATTGTCGGACGCCTGTTCCGCGAGTTCGCGCTCACGCTTTCGCTCGCCATTGCGGTGTCGCTCGCTGTTTCGCTCACGCTCACGCCGATGATGTGCTCGCGCCTGCTCGAAGAGGCGCACGAGAAGAAGGAAGAAGGCCGTTTCGCGCAGTGGCTCGAACGCGGCTTCATGCGCATGCAGGGCGGCTACGAGCGCACGCTCGGCTGGGCGCTCGCGCATCCGTTCATCATCCTGCTCACGCTCGTCGCGACCATCGCGCTGAACGTCGCGCTCTACGTGGTCGTGCCCAAGGGCTTCTTCCCGCAACAGGACACGGGGCGCCTGATCGGCGGCATCCAGGCCGACCAGGCCACCTCGTTCCAGGCGATGAAGGTGAAGTTCGCCGAGATGATGCGTATTGTCCAGGCGAACCCGGCCGTCGAATCGGTCGCGGGCTTTTCGGGCGGTCGCGCGACCAATGCCGGCTTCATGTTCGTCTCGCTCAAGCCCAAGAGCGAGCGCAAGCTTTCCGCCGATGAAGTGATCGCGCAACTGCGCGGGCCGCTCTCGAACGTGGCGGGCGCGCGCACCTTCCTGCAAGCGGTGCAGGACATCCGCGTGGGCGGCCGGCAGTCGAACGCGCAGTATCAGTTCACGCTGCTCGCCGACAACACCACCGACCTCTACAAGTGGGGGCCCAAGCTCACGGAAGCGCTCCAGGCGCGCCCCGAACTCACGGACGTGAATTCGGACCAGCAACAAGGCGGCCTGGAAGCGATGATCAACATCGACCGCGCGAGCGCCGCGCGGCTGAAAATCACGCCCTCGCAGATCGACAACACGCTTTACGACGCGTTCGGCCAGCGCCAGGTCTCGACGATCTACAACCCGCTCAACCAGTACCACGTGGTGATGGAAGTCGCGCCGAAGTACTGGCAGAGCCCGACCATGCTCAACGAAATCTGGGTGAGCACCTCGGGCGGCACGGCGAGCGGCGCGCAGAGCACGAACGCGACGGCGGGCACCGTGACCGGGCCGACCACGGCTTCGACGGGCGGCACGGGCGCGACCACCGCGTCAAGCGCCGCGGCCATCGCGGCCGATTCCGCACGCAACCTCGCGACCAACTCGCTCGCGGCGAGCGGCAAATCGAGCGCCTCCTCGGGCGCGGCTGTGTCGACGTCGAAGGAAACGATGGTGCCGCTCTCGGCGATTGCTTCGTTCGGCCCCGGCACGACGCCGCTTTCGGTCAATCACCAGAGCCAGTTCGTCGCTTCGACGATCTCGTTCAACCTGCCGCCCGGCAAATCGCTCTCCGACGCCACCCAGGCGATCTACGACACGATGGGTCAGATCGGCATGCCCGCGACGATCCACGGCAGCTTCCAGGGCACGGCACAGGCATTCCAGCAGTCGCTCGACAACCAGCCGCTCCTGATTCTCGCGGCGCTCGCGGCGGTGTATATCGTGCTGGGCATTCTGTACGAGAGCTATATCCATCCGCTCACGATTCTCTCCACGCTGCCCTCGGCGGGCGTGGGCGCCCTGCTCGCGCTGCTGCTCTTCAAGACGGAGTTCAGCATCATCGCGTTGATCGGGGTGATTCTGCTGATCGGTATCGTGAAGAAGAACGCGATCATGATGGTGGACTTCGCGATTCAGGCGTCGCGCGAGGGCCTGAGTTCGCACGATGCGATCCGCCAGGCGTGTCTCCTGCGGTTCCGGCCGATCATGATGACGACCTGCGCGGCCCTGCTCGGCGCGCTGCCGCTCGCGTTCGGACGCGGCGAAGGCGCAGAGCTGCGCGCGCCGCTCGGCATTTCCATCGTGGGTGGGCTGATCGTGAGCCAGATGCTCACGCTGTATACGACGCCGGTGGTGTATCTGTATATGGACCGGCTGCGCGTGTGGTGGGATGCGAAACGCGGGCGCGGTGCGGCGGCGGCGACGGTGGAATAAGCGACACGCGTGAGCGTGCTCCGAATGCGGCTGAAGCGTGGCTTCAGCCGCTTTTTTTTGCGCTTATCGCGGTCAGAAATTCCCGCGCCAGGGCCGCACAGTGGTCAAATGACGGGGTATAGCCAAGCGTCTGGATATCGTTGAACCTCGCCGCAAGATACGCTCGACGCTCAACCAGAAGTCGCAGAAACGCGTCTCGATGCCGGACGAGGTACGCTCCCGCTGCGATCAACCCGTCCGGGTCCTTTTCTATCACGAGGCTCAAATCGAACAGGTCGCGCGCCGCCGGGCGATCGCCTCGGTGCCACATCTTCTTGGCGACGATCTCCGCTGCGGTCTCGACCCTTACCGTCTCGCCCATCAGCAGCCACTCGTCGTAGCCTGGTTCGGTCAAATTCTGCGACACGACGAAGTCGATTTCGCCTTCGGGTAGGAGCAGCTTCACAAATCCGGCGTGTTCCTCGTAGTCGTTCGTGATGTCGGACGCCGCCTCGCTGATGCGCGGATTGACGTAGCCGAGGTACTGCGGATTCGGAACGAAGATATCGATGTCCCGGCTCATGCGGTGGCCGTAACGCAACATGAGCACCGTGCCGCCGCCAAAGGTCCAGAACGGCGTGGCCGTGCCGTGTACACGGATCTCATCGATCAGCGTAAGCGCATGCCGGAAAAGACTCCGCCACTCGCCGCCGGGCAACGGCGAAGGCGCGCTCATACCCAGACTTCCCGGTACAGGTGCAGATCCTTTGACCAGGCCGCGAGATTCTTCCAGATCGTTCTGGGTGGCGTGCCCGAGCTTCTAGACACTTCCTCCACCGCCTTGACGACAACGGGCACGGGCACTTCGTCGAGGATCGTGGAGATCTGCGACTCACAACCCTCAGGAATCCTGCCGGTCGCAAGCGCCCTGGCAAGCGCTCGCTCCGTGAGATGCCCTTTGTAGCTGACGTTCGCACTCACCGTCGCCTTGTAGAGCCCTCTTTGCTCCGGCCGGGGCGCGGCCGCCAGTTCGAGACCCAGCACGCCCAGCAAGCCAATGAGCTTGTTCGCGCCCAGGTCCTTGACCTTACCGGCCTCGAGCTGATTGATCGTGACGCGTGACAGGCCGGCGAGCTTCGCCAGTTGCGCCTGCGTGAGATCGAGCTCGGCGCGCCGCTGTGCAATAGCCTGGCCAATTTCGTAGAGTTGCATGAGGATCTCCACCGCGCCGCCTGGCGGCCCTTGAATGTAAAGTATATTTTACATCAAGCTAGTCAGCCCGGCAGCGGCGTCATGGCGATCTCACGCCCGCCGCATATGCGCGGGCAAACACCGCACCATCACGTGCAACAGCAGCGGCACGATGATCCCGTCGTCCACCACGCCCGCCAGCGGCATCGCGATATTGAACGGGTCGAGCGCATAGAGCGCGACCAGCGCCGTGGCGGGCACGAGCCACACCGGGCGCTCCGGCTGGCGCAGCGCGTGCCACAGCACGCGCGCATCGCCCTTCACCACGTTCCACAGCAACGCAATACGTTTCATCATCGGTTCCCTCCTCGCGACTCGCACCCCGGGCGCGCCGGCCTCAATGCTGCTCGTGGCCCGGCGCGTCCGAACGCGACGTCCTGATCACGAGCCCGTCCGGTGAAAAATGGGCGTTGAACATGCCGTCGCCGGCCACGCCGCCTTCGGCCCAATGCCAGCTCCAGACTTCCTCGTGGCTCAGCGCATAGTTTGCCACCGTCGCCGGCTTGCCGAGCAGGCGTCTCACTTCGTCCTGCGTCATGCCCGGCGCGACCTGCGCGATGTTCTGCGCGGTCAGCGCCTGCGTCATCGCGACGAGCTTGCCGTCCGCGTCGAAGTCGAGCATCCACGTGGTGAGGCCGTTCGGGCCGCGCGGGTATTCGAGGCGTTGCGAGCCGTCGTCGTCCTCCCACACCATCTCGGGCTTGCCCGCCTGGCGGCGCACGTCCTCGACGGTCGAAACGCCGATGCGCAGGCCGCCGAAGGCCATCGAATCGGGCTTGATCGCATTGACCGCGTCAGCGACCTTTTGCTGGTCGCAGGCGCCAAGCAGGGCGGCGCTCGCAGCGGCGAGCACGAGTGCGAGGCAAAGTTTTCGTGACATGAATAAATACAGAAGTGAAACGTGCGGTTGGCGTGCGCAATTGGCATGCGCGACGGCGAATGGCGAAGGAGTATGCCATCTGACATGGGCGCGACCGCCGCGTTCCTGGGCACACGCCACCGGTTCGGCCAATTGGCCTGCGCAAGGGTTGTGCTCGCGCAAACGCCGGTCGTTTGATGCCGCCCCGGCGCCCGCCACGACCGTCACAGATTCTGTGCGATCGCCAGCGTGAAAATGCGCGCCCAGCGCTTCGCCTCGCGCTCGTTTTGCATCGGCAACTGCCAGAGCGGGCGCTTCGGGTCAGCCACGCGCAACGCGACGTGCCAGCCGTCGGCATCGCGCCCCGGTTGCGCGCCTCGCAGGTCCGCGAAGATGTACGCGCCGTGCGCGCCGCCCTGCGTCACTTCGCACAAGCGTTTGCCCGCCGCGAGCCGGGCCTCGCCCCACGCCCCCGCCACACGGTGTGTCCACTCGCCTTCGCCGCGCAGGTTGGGCGCGATATCGCGGCGGCGGCGCCACCACCAGGCCACGAGCGCGACGAACAGCGCCGCGGCCAGCACGGCCGCGCCCACGGCGACGCCCAGGCCGAACTGCGCGGCGATGGCGTTAAAGGACCAGTACGCGCCATAGACGAGCGCGGCGAACGCAAAAAGGATGACAAGAATCGGCATGCGGCTATTCCGTGCGGGGCCAAGTGACGAAAGCAGTGACGAAGGGCGAGGGGTCGGCAGGCCAGGCGGGGCGTGCCAGGACGAAACGCGGGAGCGGGAGCGGGAGCGGGAGCGAGGCGGATTTGACGCGGAATCGAAACGGAATCGAAGCTGAATCGAAGCTGAACCGAAGCGGACCGCGGCCAGGCTCGCGCAAGCGGCGGACCTGGCCTTCATGACGCTCGTGATGCGTGTTCGCGACGCTTATTGCTGCGGATGCTGCGCGGCCCATTCCTTCACGGCACGCAGCGTGTTCTCGACGTGCTGGTCGGGCGACAGGCTCGTGTATTCATAGATGACCTTGCCGTCGGGCGCGATCACATACGAAATGCGATTGGCCATCGATTCGTGCATCGGCATCGAGGCGTCGTACGACTTGATGATCTTCGAGTCCTGATCGGCCGCCACGGGGAACTTGCTGCGGCACTCGCTCACCGAGAACTTCGTGAGCGTGTCGATGTTGTCGTGCGACACGCCGATCACGGTCGCGCCGTACTTCTTGTATTCATCCACGGCCTCGGCGAATTCGTGCGCTTCGATCGTGCAGCCTTTCGTGAACGCCGCCGGATAGAAGTACACCACCACCGGCCCCTTCTTCAGCTCGGAGGCGAGCGAATAGGTATAGGTCTTGCCGCCAAGCGAGGCCTGGGTCGTGAAGTCGGGCGCCGGATCGCCCGGTTTGAGCGTTGCCTGCGCGGACAGGCTGAAGAGCGCGAGACCGGCGCATACGAGCGCCGCGGCCCCCGCCGCAATGAACCTCGGTTTCATATCGGATGTCCTGGAGTTGAATCACCACGCCGGCGCGAGCATCGTGGCCGCGCGTCCGGCGATGCCCGTATTGGACCACACTCTGCCCGTGCCCGCAGAGCAGCGCCCGGAACGATTTACAAGCGCCTTTCAGCCTTCCGCGTAGGCCGTGAACCACGCGCCGGCCCACAGGTTCAGCTCGGCGAGCAACGGCGGCGTGAGCGCGGCGAAGATGCCGCCCGCCTCGCTCGCGTAGTGCTGTGCGCCGTCGTGGTCGCCGCGCTCGGCCGCCATCGCGATGTGCAGCAGCGTGCCCAGTTCGCCGCGATAGCCGTCCACGGCCTCCACGATCTCGCGCGCCAGGCCCAGGCGATCGAGCGTGTTGGCGGGGGTCGATCCCACCAGCACGTGCACGAGCGAGAAGATGCCGGTCATGAACGCGGCATCGGCGAAGTCGGGGTCCTGGGGCTTCAGGCTGCGCGCGGCAAGCTCCATGAAGTGCGAGCGCGTGCCGGCAAGCTGCACGAGCGGGTCCGAGCCCCACGGCAGGTCGCGTCCGCTCGCATAGAGCAGCAATTGCGCCCAACGCGCGATCTGGCGCGTGCCGGCCGCGAGCACCGCTTCGCGCAGCGAAGAGATGGGCCGACCCGGCGCGTAGGCGCTGGAATTGACCAGACGCAAAAGTTGCACGACGACGGCCGGGTGGCTGCGCAGCTCGCGCTCGAGCTCCGCCGTGCCCACGTCGTTGGCGACGAGCGCGAGCAGGCGCACGAGCGCCAGTCGCGAAGCGCGCACTTGCGGCGCGCGCAATACCTGCGGGCGCGCGAAGAAATACCCCTGGAACAACTCGAAGCCAAGCGACGATGCCAGCTCGAAGTCCTCGGCCGTCTCGACCTTCTCGGCGATCAGCGTCTTGCCGTAGGTGGCGAGCGTCGCGACGAGCGCGGGCAGCGCGGCGCGCTCGGTCTGCATCAGATCGACCTTGACGATGTCCGCGTAAGGCAACGCGCGCAGCAGGTTCTCCGTGACCTCGCACACGTCGTCGAACGCGATGCGGTAGCCGGCGCGGCGCAACTGCGCGAGACGCTCCAGCACGGCGGCGTCGAAGTGCACGTGCTCGAGCACCTCCAGCACGAAGCGGCCCGGCGGCAGCAGATGCACGATGTCGTCGAACAGCAGTTCGCGGCTGATGTTGACGTAGCCGTAGTGTCGCCCGAGCACGGCGGGCACGCCGAGCTGGCCGATGGTGCGCGTCATCACCTGGGCCGTGGCGAGTGCGTCATCGTCGACGTCCGCGCGGTTCTGCACGCCGCCGCGAAACAGCAGCTCGTAGGCGTTCAGCGCGCCGTTGCGATCGAGAATGGGCTGCCGGCCGAGATAGACGAACGGCTGCGCAGCGGCAGGGCTCGCCCCCGACGCCTTGGGCTGTGAACCAGGCTGTGAACCGGGCTGCGAACCAGGCGACAAAGCGGATGATGACCCGGGCTGCGGGCCGGGCTGTGAAGCTGACGACATAGTTGGCGCGGAACCAGGCGTGCCCTTGCCCCCATCGCCTGGTGCGGCCTCGCTTGCCGGCGCGCCGAACGCTGACGATGAATCGGACATGGCGAATAACTCGTGTTTGTAATGGCCTGCGATGCAGCCTGACCGCCCCTGCGGCCGGCAAGACGGGCGCTTCACGCGCGCAGACCCAATGCGCATGGCGAACGGCGTCTCGACCGGCGCCACTTTAACCGAATCCGGACGCCGCCGCAGTGCCTGCCGTCACGTTTCTGCGCCGGTTGTTTTTTCGCCTCGGCCGCTAAAGATTTTCGGCTTACGGTCGATAACTTGCTCTGATGGGCGGCTTCAGCCGGAGGTAAAATCCGGCCGCCGCGCCCCGCGCGTTCAGCGACGCGAGGGAGCGCAGCAGGCACGCCCGGGACAAACACAGGGTTGCCAGCGACAGACATGGAAGCGAACAGGATCACCGCGCCCCGCCAGGGCTGGTTGCGCACGGTCGTGGACCGGCTATGCGCACTTGCCGGGCTCAAAGGCGAAGCCGGCGACCCGCCCCTGTCCGCGCCGCGGCACGACAGGGGCGCCGCGCCGCTCGTGCCCGCCTCGCTTGCCGCCGCCGAACCCGACTATGCGGACGCCGTCTCGCTCTCGTTCGAGAACACCGCGGCCGCCGTGGACTTCCTCGCGCATGTGGACGCCCACCTGCACTTTCTCTACGTCTCCGACGCGAGCCTGCGCTTCGCCGGTTACCACCGCGAGTTCCTGCTCGGCGCAACGCTTGCCGACATCGTCGCGCCCGAGCATCACGAGCGCCTCTCGGCGCTGTTCGCGCGCGCCGCGCACAGCGGCGCCGTGGAGAAGGACACCATCGATCTCGTCAAGGCGCTCACCTACCCGCTCGCCGTCGAGCTGCGCGTGCAGCGCGCGCAATACGGCGAGACGGCGGGCTTCGCGGTGGCGGGCTTCGACGTCGCCGCCTGGCAAGGCACCGAGGCGGCGCTCACGCACGCGCTTCATCACGACCCGCTCACGGGCCTGCCCAACCAGACCGCGCTCGCCCCCGCGCTCCAGCGCGCCCAGGCCGACGCCGATCATTTCGGCGTGCCGGTGGCGCTGTTGCTGCTCGACCTCGACGACTACCAGCGCGTGAACCGCGCACTGGGTTACGACGCGGGCGACGAGCTGCTGCGCGAGACCGCGCGCCGCCTCTCGCATCTCGCGCTGCAAGGCGAGATGATCGCGCGCATCGGCAGCGACGAGTTCGCGATCCTCATCACGCCGCAACGGCACGCCGCGCCCGACGAAGTGCGCGCCGCCGCCGAGGCGCTGGGCCGGCGCCTGCTCACGTCGATCCTGCAACCGTACTCGTTTCGCAACCAGCCGGTGCATCTCTCGGCGAGCATCGGCATTGCGTTTCATCCGGACCAGCAGCCGGGCGCCGCCCCGGAAAGCGCAAACGGCGCGGCGAACGCCGAGACCACGCCGCTCATCCGCCGGGCGGATCAGGCGCTCCAGCAGGCCAAAGCCATTGGCGGCAACACGCTAACGTTACACGTGCCCGACGACGATCCGACCGACGCGCTGCGCCTGAAGCTCGAATCGGACCTTTACGACGGCGTGCGCAACGGCGAGTTCTCGCTGCACTTCCAGCCCATCACGAGCAGCGCGTCGCGCGGCGTGGTCGGCGTGGAAGCGCTGATCCGCTGGCAACATCCATTGCACGGGCTCGTGCCGCCCTCGACATTTATTCCCCTTGCGGAATCCGTCGGCCTGATTAATTATCTCGGCAACTGGGTTCTGAAGGCTGCCTGCATGCAACTGACCCAATGGGACGAGCAAGGCATCGCGCTACAGTACGTCGCGGTCAATGTCTCGCCCCAGCAGTTCCGCAATCCGCGCTTCAGGGAAAGCGTCGAGGAAGCTATCGAGCTCACCGGAGTCGATCCGCGCCGCCTCGTGTTCGAGATCACCGAGAGCCTGCTGATGCACGACCCGCAGCACGCGAAGACGCTGCTCGAGGAGCTCACGTCGCTCGGCATCCGCTTCGCGGTGGACGACTTCGGCACAGGTTATTCGAGCCTCGCTTACCTGCAACGCTTCCCGCTCTCGAAGCTGAAGATCGACCGCAGCTTCGTCGAAAACCTCATCACCTCGCGCAACGATCAGGCGATCGTGAACGCAGTGGTCGGGCTCGCCCGCACGCTCGATCTCGAACTGGTGGCCGAGGGCGTGGAAACGGAAGCGCAGCGCGAGCTGCTCACGAACATGGGTTGCGAGCATATCCAGGGATGGCTCGTCTGCAAGGCGCTGCCTTCGGAAGAATTGCAGCAGCGCTTCGTTTCGGGCGCATTGCATGTGCACGAGGTGCAATGATGCCGGCACCGCAAACAGCAGGGCTTTCGCGAAATTGACATGGTTCAGATGGTAAAGGCCGTCCTGCTCGACCGCTTATGGGCCCGCATGAATGAACGCGGCGACTTCCCCATGCTGTCGCAATCGCTGCGCACCACGGTCGCGGCGATGACGAACGACGACTACGATTTCAGCGCGCTCGTGAAGGTCGTGCTCTCGGATTTCGCGCTCACGCAAAAAGTGCTGCGGCTCGCGAATTCGGCCATGTACATGGCGTTCGGCGGCAACATCACGACCGTCACGCGCGCGCTGATGGTGCTCGGCATGGACGCCGTGGGCCACCTCGTCGTCGGCCTGAAGATCGTCGATCACTTCCATCACAGCGCGCCGCGCCGTATCGACGCCAAGCTCGAACTGAACCGCACGATGCTCTCGGGCTGCGTCGCGCGCAAGCTCACTGAAAACGGCGACCTGCGCGCGGGCGAAGAGGCCGTGGTCTGCACGCTCATGCGCCAGGTAGGCAAGCTGCTCGTGGTGTTCTATCTCGAACCCGAGTGGGACCAGATTCGCCGCGAGATCGAAGAAGGCGCGAGCGACGACGAGGCCTGCCTCGACGTGCTAGGCGTGACCTTCGAGGAACTGGGCATGGAGGCCGCCTCGCGCTGGCGCCTGCCCGACACGATTCGCGCGGGCATGGGCCAGTACGACCCCGCCGACAACGAATCGCGCCAGGTGCAGTGGCTGCGCGCCACCACCAACTATTCGACCGAAGTGGCGCGCGTGCTGACCACGACGGGCCTCTCCGACGAAATGCGCGAAACGCATATCGCCGAGCTTGCGCAACACTACGGCCGCGCGCTCTCGATCGACGCCGACGTGCTCGTGCAAATGAGCCTTGCGCTTGCGCGCGAGGAAGCCGAAGACGGCGTGATGCGCGAGATCGTCGAGTTGCGCGCCAACGCCGACGCCATCGCGCGTGAGGCGCTCGACCCCGAGGCGCGCATCGCGGCGGGCGTCGAGGACTTGCGCGCGCTGCCGCCTGAAAGCGCGCTCGGCACCGCGCTCACGCTCGCCACCGAAACCGTGCTCGCGGGTCTGGGCTTCGCGCGCTCCGTGGTGTTCGTGCGGCGCGGCGCAAACATGTTCGAAGCGCAGCACGGCTTCGGTCCGCATATGGGCGAAGTGTTGCCCAAGCTCTCGTTCTCCGCCGCGTTCCAGCCCGACGTGTTCCATCTCGCGATTGCGAACAAGGTGGGCATTTTCATCGAGAACGCGCGCGACGCGAAAATGCTCGCGCGTCTGCCGGCCTGGTATCGCGAGAGCTTCGAAGACGCGCGCGCATTCGTGCTGCTGCCCGTGGGCGCGGCCGGTGAATCGCCCGTGGCGCTCATGTATGGAGACTGGCTCGTGAGCCAGGAGCCGCGCCGCATCTCGCAGAAAGAGATGAGCGCGCTGAACGACCTCGCCCAGCAGCTCTCGCGCTTTTTCGCGCACACTCCGCAGACCGTCTGATCAGGCTAGCTGCTTAGGGTACCTGATCAGCCCGTCTGAGCAGCCCGGTGGCGCACCGTCGCGCCACCCTGCCCTTCGGTTCCGGCTCAGTCCTCGATGCGCTCCAGCCCTTCGTCCTCGGCATTGCGCCCGGACGTGCCCGCCCATTCCGCAGCCGCCAGCGAAAGCGCCGCGACCGTGGCCGCGTCGAGCGGCGCAAGCTCCTGACACAGTGCATCCACGCGCGCCCAGTCCGCGCGTTCTAGCGCCTCGGACAGATCCAGCAAACGCCCGAGCACGCCCTCACGCTTCACGATGGCCGTGCGGATCGGCCGCGCGAGCGTGAGCACTTCGAGCGTGCCTTCGAGCGAGCCGCCGAACACCGCCTCGACAAACGAGAACACGCCCACGAGGAACGCCGCGTCTTCCTCTTCGAGATGCGCCTTGGCCAGTTGCGTCACGGCGACTTCCATGAAGCGCGCGCGCGTGGCCACGAGTTGCAGCAGCGGATCGTCCTCGGCGGCGATCTTGCGGCCGTCCGCGTAGAGCAGCAGTTGCGTCCAGCGCGCGATGGCGTTGGTGCCGGTGGCGTTGATCGCCTCGCGCAGCGTCGTCACCTTGCGCCCGATGTTCATGCTGCCCGAGTTGGCAAGGCGCATGAGATGCATCACGAGCACGGGATTGAGTTTGAGCTCCGCTTCGAGCTGCGCGACAGTGGGTTCGGCGGCAAGCAGATGAAGCAGATTCAAAAGCGCCTGGCGCGGCGCGCTGGAGCGCCGCGCGCCGCCGTGCGGCTTCGCGAAGTAATAGCCCTGGAAACGGTCGAAACCGAGGTCGTGCGCGCGCTGATAGTCTTCCTGCGTCTCGACGCCCATGGCGACGAGCAGCTTGCCCGCCGACTTCATCACGCTCGCGAATTTGGGCAGCAGCGCGGGCGCGATCTCGCGGATGTCGATCTTGATGGCGTCCACATACGGCAGCAGCTTCGCAAACGACTCGTCCGCCTTCGACACGTGGTCGAGCGCGAAGCGGTAGCGGCGCCGGTGCAGCGCAATGAGCCGCGCGATGAGTTCCGGGTCCGCGCCGATATCCACCGGCAGTTCGAGCATCACGCGCTCGGCGCTCACGCGCTGCAAGGCGTCGTCAAAGAGCGCATCGCGCGTCATGTCGAGCCACGCCGGATGCCCCGCCAGCGCGGCGCGCAAGGCGGGCGCGCTGAACGCGCCGATCAGCGCCGAGCCGGTGGCGGAAGGTTTGGGCGGCATGCCGGCGGCGATATCTTTCGCGGCGGCTTCGGCCTCGCGTTCGATATCGGCGGCCTCGCGCCTGTCGATGAGGCGCGGCAGCGTCTCGAACGCACAGAGCAAGCCTTCCCGGTCCAGCATGGGCAGGCGGGCGAAGTACACATCGATGGGCGGGCCGGCCTGTTCCGGCGACGCGTCGCCCGCGACTCCTGACATTTGCAGCCGGTCTGCGGCGTTCAAGCTCATGGGATCCCCCGCGCGGCGTCGCGTTCGTGGCGACGCCCTGGTCCTTGTCTCTTGGCATGCCGCAACCGTTTGCGCAAACGCCGGCCGCGGCTCGTTCTGCGGTCGATTTTATCCTGGCCGGTAAGACTCTGAAATGAAGATCGCGTCGATTCAGCGGATTTTTCGCGGGTTTTTCGAGCTTCCGTCCGGCTTACACAGCGTCGCGCGGCACGACCGGCTCGATACTTGATATGGAATCCGAATCAAATGACTCAAAACAAGACCGACCGGCCGGACATCATCCGGCCGGCCGGCCATCGCGCTTACGGTAATACAGGCCGCGCGATTACTTGAGCACGACCTTCACGTCGAAGTACTTCGCGGCGATGCGATCGAGCGTGCCGTCGGCCTTGAGGTCCTTGAGCGCACCGTTGAGCGCGGCCTTGAGCGCCGCGTCGTTCTTGCGCAGGCCGTAGCCCACGCCTTCGCCGAGCAGTTTGGCGTCCACGACCTGCGGGCCCGCGAACGCGAAGCCCGCGCCCTGCGGCTTGTTCAGGAAGCCCTTCGAAGCGGCTTCGGCGTCCTGGAACGAGGCGTCGAGGCGGCCCGCAACGAGGTCCGCGTAGATCTGGTCCTGGGTCTGGTACGGCACGACGTCGACGCCCGCGGGCGCCCACTTCGCCTTCGCGTAGGTTTCCTGGATCGTGCCCTGGAGCACGCCCACGTGCTTGCCCTTGAGCGACTCGGGCGTGGGCAGCAGCGGGCTGCCCTTCTTCGCGATCATCTGGTTCGGAATCGCGTAGATCGGGTCGGTGAAGTCGATGGCCTGGCGGCGCTGGTCCGTGATCGACATGTCCGAGTTGATCGCATTGAACTTGCGCGCCTGGAGCGCCGGAATCAGGCCGTCGAACGAGTTCTCCACCCACACGCACTTCGCCTTGAGCTTCGCGCAAACGGCGTTACCCACGTCGATATCGAAGCCTTGCAGCTCACCCGCGGGCGTCTTCGATTCGAACGGCGCGTACGACGCCTCCAGGCCGAAGCGGACTTCCTTGATATCGGCTGCATGCGCGGCGCCGGCCGTCATGGCGGCTGCGCAGAATGCGAGCGTTGCCAGCTTGTTCCAGTTCATCTTCATCAGTGTCTCGTTCCAGTCAGATAAGTGGCGCCGGCAGGGACCGGTCAGGCAAATCGACGGGCTGCGGGCGCCGGCACAGGATCGCTGCGCCAAAATCACGGCTCAATCGCAGGCACCCGGTTTGGTGCGCCGCAACATGCGCGCGGGCGGCATTGTACCGCGCGCGCACGCGAGCCTCCGCGCGTAGCCTGCGGCCGGCGCGGGGCGCTGAACATGCAATTGGGTGTCGTGGATGCGCAAGCGCGCGCTCAGGCGAGCGCGGCGAGCGTCTCCCGGGTGGTGTCGACGACGAGCAGGCCCGCGCGCAAACCGGGCTTCACGCCCGGATTCGGAAACACGATGCGCTCCTCGTCGTGCTCCACGACATAGCGGTACGCGCCGTCCTCGGCCAGCACCTCGCCGCGCGCGAAGGGCGTGAAGTTGGGCACATCGGCGGCGACGTGGAGCTTGAGCGCATCGCTTTGCTTTGTGATCTGGCCGATCACCGTGAAGACGCGCGGCATCGGCGCGGTATCGAGCGAAGGCGTCTCGCCCGCCACGAGGCGGCGCACGGCGGCATCCGCGCTCGCGAAGCGCGCGAGGTCGTTCTGGCCGAAAGGCCGCACCTTGCCCAGTTCGAGCGTGCAGGCAAGCGCGCCGCACGTTTCGGCCGCAAACGACGACAAGGTGGGGCCCTTCTCCGTGTGAATCAGCACGGCCGCGATGCGTGCGTCGGCGAGCCATTCGAGCATGGCGCGTGAGGGCCGCTCGCCCGTATGCGGCAGCAGCGCGAACTGCTCGAACGCGGACGCGCGAATCGCCGTATGCATGTCGAGATGCCAGCGCGCCAGCGGCGCCTGCCCGGCGCGCGCGAAAAAGCGCTCCACCATCGCTTCGAGCGCGACGGCGCGCGGCGCTTCGCGGCTTTGCGGCACGCGGGCATGGCGGCCGCCGAACAGGCGATTGAGATCGTCGTCGAGATAGCGCTCGCCCGCGCGCATCGCGCCCGCGTTGCCGAGCACCACGAGCACCCGGCAGGCGAGCGGCGCGCGGCCCGCCGCGAGGTCGGCCACGAGTTGCGAGAGCAATTCGATCGGCGCGGTCTCGTCGCCGTGCACGCCCGCCGAGAGCAGCACGCTGCGCGTGGCAGCGTCCCCATGCGCCGGTTCGAGTTCGAGCACGCCCTCGTCATGCCACTGCCAGCGCACGCCGCTCGCGCATTCGCCGCGCGCCTCGCCGGGCGTCGCGGGGCGCTCGCCCGCGAGCGTGTAGCCGAGAAAATCCGCAAGCGGCGTGACGGGCGTATCAGCGCTGGAAGTCATAGAGCGATCCGAGCCCGAGAATCTGCGTCAGCTCGTCGAGCGCCGTGCGCGACTCGACGAGCAGCGCCGGATCGGTGAGATCCTGCGGCGCGAGCCGGTCGCGATAGTGCCGTTCGATCCAGCCGTCGAGGCGCGTGAAGAGCGCGTCGTTCATCCACACGCCCGGCGCCGTCGCGGCGCGCTCCTCGTCGGTGAGCGCGACACGCAAGCGCAGGCACGCAGGGCCGCCGCCGTTCTTCATGCTCTCGCGCAGATCGAACACGAGCACCTCGTCGATGGGCCCGCTGCTCGCCACCAGTTCGTCAAGATAGATTGCCACGTGCGGATTCTCGCAGCACTCCTGCGGCACGACGAGAATCTGCGTGCCGTCGGCGCGGCTCAGCAACTGGCTGTTGAACAGATACGACGAGACCGCGTCCGCCACGCTCACGCGCGCCTCGGGCACTTCGATCACATGAAACGGCGCGTCGTGGGCCGCGAGCTTCGTGCGCAGTTCGTCGTACACCGCCTTCTGCTCGACGAACGCGCGCTCGTGACAGAACAGCGTGCTGCGGTTGCCCACTGCGATCACGTCGTTGTGGAACACGCCCGCGTCGATCACATCGGGGTTCTGCTGCGCGAACACCGTGCCTGCGTCGCTCAGGCCGTGGCGCTGCGCAATCGCGCGGCTCGCCTCGAAAGTCTGCCGCGCGGGGTAGCGCTTCGGCTCCGGCCCGCGGCGATATTCGCTGCGCCCGTAGACGAAGAACTCCACGCCGCGCTCGCCGTACTGCGCGCAAAAACGCGTGTGGTTTGCCGCCCCCTCATCGCCGAGCGCGGGCGTGCCGGGCAGCGCGTCGTGCACCATGAAGTGCGCCGGGTCCGCGAACACCGTGCCGAGCGTGCGGCGCGTGGCCTCGTGCTCGATCGCGCGATGCAGCTTGCTGCAAAGGTTCGCGGGCGTGAAATGCACGCGCCGGTTCGGCGTGTCGGCCGAGGGGCTCACCGTGGCCGCGTTCGCGGTCCACATGGCCGAAGCCGAGCTTGCCGCGGCGAGCAGTTCGGGCGCCTCCTTCGCGGCGCGCGCAATCGCTTCGGCATCCTTACCGCCGAAACCCAGTTCGCGCAGCAAGCGAATGGACGGGCGCTCCTGCGGCGGCAGCACGCCCTGCGCAAAGCCGAGATCGGCGAGCCGCTTCATCTTGCGCAGGCCCTGCTGCGCGGCGGCGCGCGGGTTGGCCACGGACTTCTCGTTGCTTTGCGAGGCGACGTTGCCGAACGACAGCCCGGCGTAGTTATGCGTGGGGCCGACGAGTCCGTCGAAGTTGGCTTCAAGGGTTTGCATCGTCGTTCCTTAGAAGTGGAGGCCCGGCGAAAGGCTCGCGGGCATCTGCAATTGCGCGCTTTCCACCGAGGCCATCGGGTAGGCGCAGTAATCGGCTGCGTAATACGCGCTCGGCCGGTGATTGCCCGAACGCCCCGAGCCGCCGAACGGCGCACCGCTCGACGCGCCGTTGGTCGGCCGGTTCCAGTTCACCACGCCCGCGCGAATCTCGCGCGTGAAGCGCTGCCACAGCGCTTCGTCGTCGGCGAGCAGACCCGCCGAGAGGCCGAAGGCCGTGTTGTTGGCCTGCGCGATGGCGTCGTCGAAGCCCGCGTAGCGGGTGATCTGCACGAGCGGCCCAAAGTGCTCCTCATCCGGCAGATCGGCCACACCGGTCACGTCGAGGATTGCGGGAGTCACGAAACCGAGCGCCGCATCGCGTTGCGCCATCGGCAGCAAGGTGCGTGCGCCGCGCGCTTGCAACTGCGCCTGCGCGGCCACGAGCTTGGCCGCCGCGCGCGCCGAAATCACGGCGCCCATGAACGGTTGCGGCTCGGCGTCGTACTCGCCCACCGTGATGCGCGAACTCACTTCGACGAAGCGCGCGAGAAAGCGCTCGCCGAATGCGTCCGAGGGCACCAGCATGCGGCGCGCGCAGGTGCAGCGCTGTCCCGCCGAGAGAAACGCCGACTGGATCGCGTGATGCACGGCCGCGTCGATGTCCTCGACCTGCGCGACCACGAGCGGATTGTTGCCGCCCATCTCCAGTGCCAGCACGATCTCGGGCCGCCCGCCGAACTGGCGGTGCAGCAGCGTGCCCGTGTCGGAGCTGCCCGTGAAGAAGAGGCCGTCGATCTGCCGGTGATTGGCGAGCGCGACACCCGTGTCGCGCTCGCCCTGCACGAGGTTCAGCACGCCCGCGGGCAAGCCCGCTTCGTGCCATAACTCGACCGTTGCGCGCGCAACGTCAGGCGCAAGCTCGGATGGCTTGAACACCACGGCATTGCCCGCGATCAGCGCGGGCACGATATGGCCGTTGGGCAAATGGCCCGGAAAGTTATACGGCCCGAACACGGCGACGACGCCATGCGGGCGATGGCGCAGCACCGCCTCGCCATCGGCCATCGGCGCACGCTTTTCGCCGGTGCGCTCGCCGTATGCCGTGATCGAGATGGCGACCTTCGCGGCCATCGAAGCCGCTTCGGTGCGCGCTTCCCAGAGCGGCTTGCCCGTCTCGCGGCCGATAGCCTGGGCGAGCATTTCCTTCTTTTCGGTGACGAGCGCGGCGAAGCGCTTGACGATTTCGCAGCGCGTTTCGAGCGGCGTTTGCGACCACTCGGCGAATGCGCGGCGCGCGGCGTTGACCGCGCGATCGACATCGCTTTCGCTTGCAGCATGGCCGCTCCACACCGTCTTGCCGGTGCCGGGATTGCGCGAGGCGAACGCGTGGCCCGAAGCCGCGCCCCATTGCCCATCGATGTAAAGCTCGTTCATGGTCATCCTTTGTGTTGCTGCGGAGCGGGGCCGAGCACGCGCACCAGCTCGCCCGCCGCGACGTTGAGCGACGCCGCCTCCTGGGCGCTCAGCGTGAGCACGCCGTCGTGCACGACGCCCGGCGCGAAGCCCACGCGAAAATCGCCGAGCGACGTGTTCGAGACGAGCGAGCGCACGCCCGCCTCTGCTTGCGCCGCGCCGATCTCGACCGGCACCAGCACGCTGTCGCGCACCGTGCGCAGGTCGCCGACATGGCATTCGAGCACCGGACCCGCGTCGAAGATATCGACGTGATTCTCGTAGCGCAGCCCCTCGGCTTCGAGCATGCGGCGCGCGGGAATGGTATCGGCATGCGTGAGACCCACACAGGCCTGCGCCTCCTCGGGCAGCAGTTCGACGTACACCGGGTAGCGCGGCATCAGTTCCGCGAGAAACGACTTGCGACCGTGCGAACTGAGATAGTCGGCGGCGTTGAAATCGATCTGATAGAAGTGCGAACCGACGGCGCGCCAGAACGGCGACGTGCCCTCCGAATCGAAATGGCCGCGCAGTTCCGCGCACAGGCGTTCGGGAAAGCGCTCGCGAAACTGCGCGATGAACATGAAGCGCGAGCGCGAAAGCAGGCTGCCCATGCCGCCCGTACGGTAACGCGGCGAGAGAAAGAGCGAGCAGACCTCGGCATAGCCCGTGAGATCGTGCGAGATGTTGAGCGCGCGCATGCGCGTCCAGATGCCCAGTTCCTGGCTCGCGTGCACCACCGTGCTCACGCGATAGTTGTAGAACGGCTGCTCCAGCCCCACCGCCGTTTCGATGCCGCACACGCCGGCCACGTCGCCCGTCTCGCTGTCTTCCATCACGAAGAAGTAACCGGCTTCGCGCGGCGCGGCCTCGCCCGCCAGCGTGCGCCGCGTGCGCTCGATGCGCGCCTTGAGCGCCTCGCGGTCCGGCTTGAAGGTGGTGAGGCCGGGGCCCGTTTCCTGAGCGAGCGCGACGAGCGCGTCCACGTCGCCCGTTTGCACGACGCGTACCACGATCATTGTGCGTCTCCCATGTAAGCATTTTCCGTTTGCGGGGTGGCGCGATAGAGCGGCGCGCAGCGCACCGGTTCGCCGTCCTGCACGCCGAGCGCGGCGCGCGCGGCGGCGTCGAGCGGCGCGATGATCCCGGCGCCCTTCTCGCTTTCGGGCAGGGTGGCAAGCACGCAGCGGAATTCGCCCGCGCGCTGGCTTGCGACCAGATACGCCGCGCCTTGCGCATTCGTTGCGAGCGCAACTTCACGCACCGTGCGCGTCTCGTTGCCGGCCACCGAAGCCGTGCGGTCCACTTGTGCGGTCAGCACCGGGCCCGCGTCGAAGATATCGACGTAGCGGTCCGGCTCGAAGCCCTCTTCCAGATGAATCTCGTAGGCGAGCAAGGCGCTCGGGTCCGGCTCGCCGAGCACGCGCTGCGCGGGTTCCGGCAAGAGCGGCACATAGAGCGGGTAAGCGGGCATCACCTCGGCGATGAAGGTACGGCTGCGCCCGCCCGAGGCCAGTTCGATGTCCTTGAAATCGCGTCCGAAGAACTTGCGCCCCACCGCTTCCCAGAACGGCGACGCGCCCGCGTCGTCGGTCACGCCGAGCAGCAGCGAAAACACCTCGGGCGTGAAGCGCCGGCGGTTCATCGCGACATACATCATGCGTGCGCGCGACATCAGGTGCGCGGCCGCCTCGCCGCGCAGCGCAGGCTCGATATAAAAGCCCGCGAGGCGGCTCTTGCCCGTGAGTTCGTGCGACATCGTGAGCGCGTGGATCTTGCGGTTCACGTGCAGCTCGCGCGAGGCGTGGATCAACGCGTCGTTGCGAAACGCGTAGAACGGCTCCGCGTAACCGGCCGCGGCCACGATGCTCGACGTGCCCACGAGCCGCCCGGTGGCGGAATCTTCGAGCACGAACAGGTAGAACTCCTCACCGGGGAAGTCCACCTCCGCCCGAAACGAATCCTCGGAAAGCGCGATACGCGCCTCGAGCGCCGCCCGGTCGTGCGGCAGCGAATGCAGCACCGGCTGCGCGGTGCGCGCCATCTGGGCGATCGCGTCGAGATCGGCCAGTCTGGCGGGGCGAACGAATAGCATCGTCGGTCCTGTGAGTGCGCTGGGGTTGCGGTTGAGCGAAAACGCGCGAATTTCAGCGCGTGCCGATGACGTCTTCGAAAGCCTGTTCGAGGCGCGCGAAGCCCTCGTTCAAATCGGCTTCCGGAATGATGAGCGAGGGCGCGAAACGCAGCACATCCGGCCCGGCGATCAGCATCATCACGCCGCGGTTCGCGGCCGCCGCGTTGAAGTCTTTCGCGCGGCCCGCGAAGCGCGCATTGAGTTCCGCGCCGATCAGGAGGCCCTTGCCGCGCACTTCCTTGAACAGGTCGAAGCGCTCGTTGAGCTTCGCGAGCCTGGCGCGAATCGCTTCGCCGCGTGCACGCACGCCCGCCAGCAGCGCCGGATCGCTCACGAGTTCGACCACCTTGGCCGCGATCGCCGCGCCCAGCGGATTGCCGCCGTAGGTCGTACCGTGCACGCCCACCTTGAAGTGCGCGGCGATCGGCTCGGTGGTGAGCATCGCGCCGATCGGGAAGCCGTTGCCGAGCGCCTTGGCCGTGGTGAGGATGTCGGGCGTGACGCCCGTATCTTCGTACGCGTAGAAGTGGCCCGTGCGGCCCACGCCGGTTTGCACCTCGTCGAAAATCAGCAGCGCGCCGTGCGCGTCGCAGGCTTCGCGCAGCGCGCGCAGGAACGCGGGATCGGCGGGAATCACGCCGCCCTCGCCCTGCACCGGCTCGACGATCACGGCGCAGGTCTGCGCGCCGATCGCGCGCTTCGCCGCCTCGATGTCGTTGTACGGCAGATGCGTGATGCCGCCCGGCACCGGGCCGAAGCCTTCGGAGTACTTGGGCTGGCCGCCCACGCTCACGGTAAAGAACGTACGGCCGTGGAACGACTGCGCAAACGAGATGATTTCGAACTTGTCGGCGCCGTGGCGCTCGAACGCCACGCGGCGTGCGAGCTTGAGCGCCGCTTCGTTGGCCTCGGCGCCCGAGTTCGCGAAGAACGCGCGATCGGCAAAGGTGAGCGCTTCGAGCTTGCTCGCGAGGCGCAGCACCGGCTCGTTGGTGTAGCCGTTGCCGATGTGCCAGAGCTTGCCGCCCTGCTCGTGCAGCACGTGCAGCAACTCGGGGTTCGCGTGGCCGAGCGAGGTCACGGCGATGCCGCACGCAAAGTCGATGTAATCGCGGCCCTCGGTGTCCCACACGCGCGAGCCGACGCCGCGATCCGGCACGAACGGCGCGGGCGAGAAACACGGCACCATTACTTCGTCGAAGGTCTTGCGGCTCACAGTCTGGTCGTTCATGGCGATTCCTCTTTGGCTAAATGCGTAGCTCAGTGCGTATCGAATTCAGGGTCGGTGCCGCGCGGGCCCGAGTCCGCTTTCGGGCGAAAGCCTTCGCGGCGATTCGTGGCGATAACAGCCAGTGTAGGCAAGCCCGGAATAATCGTCTTGCGCAGGCGCGACGCGTTTTTTCGTGCGAAACGTAGCGAAACATCAAAAGCGGGCGTGCGGCATGCTGCGATCCGTCGCTCACCGCCCGCCACGCGCGCTCACTCCACTTCCGGCCGCTCGACGAGCGCGCCCGCGCGCGGCTCGGTGGCCGCCCCGCCGTGCTGGCGCTCGATCCAGTTGCGGCGATCCTCGCGCGGCGTCACGCCGAAGCGCTCGCGGTACGCGTTCGAAAAATGCGCCGCCGACGAAAACCCGCACGCGAGGCTGATCTGCACGACCGACTTGCTGGTGCGCTGCAACTGCGAGCGCGCCTTGGCGAGGCGCAGGCCTAGGTAATACTTCGACGGCATCGCGCCGAGATACTGGCGAAAGAGCCGCTCGAGCTGACGCCGCGACACGCCCACGAGATTCGCGATCTCGTCGGTGGTGAGCGGGTCTTCGATATTCGCTTCCATGAGCATCAGCGCGTCGTTCATGCGCGGATGGCGCTCGCCCGGCGCGGTCACATACGGGATGCGCTGGCGCTCGTCGCCGCTGCGCAATGTGCTCGCGCCAAGCGCGTCGGCGATGCGCTCGGCAAGCTCGGGTCCGTGATCGCGCCCGATCATCGCGAGCATGAAATCGAGCGTGGCCTGGCCGCCCGCGCAGGTCGCGCGGTCGCGGTCGATTTCGTAGATGTGCTGCGTGACGATGGTGCGCTCGAACTGCTCGGAGAACTGCTGGTACGTCTCCCAGTTCACGGCCACGCGGTAGCCCTGCAACTGCCCCGCCATCGCGAGCCACCAGATGCCGTGGTGAATGCCCGTGACGAGCGGCGTGCGCTGCCCCACGCGCGCGAGGCTCGCGAGGAAGAGCCGGTAGTCCGCGAACTGCTGGTAGCGCTCGGTCACGACGATGAGCCAGTCGGCCGACACCGCGTCGCCGAACGCGCAGTCGGCGGGCCATTGCGCGCCGCCCGCGAGCGGCACGGGGCGGCCGTTCCACGAGCACATCTGCCAGCGGTACAGCGCGCGGCCGTCGATCTCGTTGGCGAGATTGAGCGCGTCGACGATCGGGCCCACGCCCGACATCGAAACGGGCGGCAGCGCGACGATCGCCACCTGGGTCGTGCGGCCGGCGCGGGACGCAGGCGCCTGCCCGAGCGCCGCAGTGGCGGCGGGAGCGGAGGCGGAAAGGGAAACGGAGGAACGAACCATCGAGAGCGATAAACCGAAAGCGCGCGGGGCGCCGCTTACTTGAGGCTGCCCGAGAGGAACTGGCGCAGGCGCTCGCTCTTCGGCGCGCCAAGCACGTCGGTGGGCGCGCCCTCTTCCTCCGTGCGCCCCTGATGCAGGAACATCACGTGATTCGACACATTGCGCGCGAAGCCCATCTCGTGCGTGACGACGATCATCGTGCGGCCTTCCTCGGCGAGCTTTTGCATCACCTTGAGCACTTCGCCCACGAGTTCGGGGTCGAGCGCCGAAGTCGGCTCGTCGAACAGCATGACGTCGGGGTGCATGGCGAGCGCGCGCGCAATCGCCACGCGCTGCTGCTGGCCGCCCGAGAGATGCGAGGGATACTGCTTCTCCACACGGGGTGCCAGGCCCACTTTCTCCAGATACTGGCGCGCGCGCTCCTCGGCTTCCTTGCGCGGCACGCCGAGCACGTGCACGGGCGCTTCCATCACGTTCTCCAGCACATTCATGTGCGACCAGAGATTGAAGTGCTGGAACACCATGGCGAGCTTCGTGCGAATGCGCTGCAACTGCTTGTGGTCGGCCACGTCGAGGTCGCCGTTGCGGCCCGCCTTCGTGCGCACGGTCTCGCCGTCCACGACGATCTCGCCCGCGTTCGGCTTCTCGAGAAAATTGATGCAGCGCAGGAACGTGCTCTTGCCCGAGCCGCTCGCGCCGATGATGCTGATCACGTCGCCCTTCTTCGCGTCGAGCGAGACGCCCTTGAGCACCTCGTTGTCGCCGTAGCGCTTGTGGATGTCGCGCGCGACGAGCTTGCTGTCTGAGGATTGCGTCTGAGCCAAGATGGTCTCCAATGTTTCCGGTGAATCAGCGGGTGCGCACGGCGAGATGGCCGAGCCAGCGTTTTTCGGCGCGGCGGAACGCAGCCACCAGCACGAACGATACCGCACAGTAGATCAGCGCCGCGAGGCCGAACGACTCGAACGAGCGGTAGGTGGCCGAGTTGGCGTCGCGCGCGACCTTGAGGATGTCGGGCACCGTCGCCGTGAAGGCCACCGTGGTCGCGTGCAGCATCAGGATCACTTCGTTACTGTACAGCGGCAGTGCGCGGCGCAGCGCCGAAGGCAGGACCACGCGCCAGTACATCGTGAACGGGCTCATGCCGTAGGCGCGCGCGGCTTCCACTTCGCCGTGCGAGGTGGCGCGAATCGCGCCCGCGAAAATCTCCGTGGTGTAGGCGCAGGTGTTGAGCGCGAACGCAAGAATCGCGCAGTTCAGGCCGCTGCGAAAGAACGCGTCGAGCAGCGGCTCCGAGCGGATGAACGCGAGACTGTACACGCCCGTGTAAATGAGCAGCAACTGCACGTAGAGCGGCGTGCCGCGAAACACATAGGTGTAAAAGCGCACCGGCAGCGAGACCCAGCGGCGGCTCGATACGCGCGCTACCGCCAGCGGCACCGCGCACACGAAGCCGAAGGCGACGGAGATCACGAGCAGCCACAGCGTCATCGCGAGGCCCGAAACATGCTCGCCGTCCCAGTAGAGGAACGCGCGGCCGAATTGCTGGATGATTTCGTTCATGGCGGCCTTGGCCTCACAGTTGCGCGTGACGCACGCCCACCGAATAGCGGCGTTCGAGCCAGATGAGCGCGAAGTTCGAGATGGTGGTGATCGCGAGGTAGATGAGCGCCGCGATCACGAGGAAGAAGAACAGGTTGAAGGTGCTGCGGCCCGCGTCCTGGGCGGCCTTCACGACATCGGCGAGACCGATGATCGACACGAGCGCCGTCGCCTTCACGAGCACCTGCCAGTTGTTGCCGATGCCGGGCAGCGCAAAACGCATCATCTGCGGAAACAGGATGCGGGCGAACACACGTGCCCCGCTCATGCCGTAGGCGTGGCCCGCTTCGAGCTGGCCGCGCGGCACGGCGAGAAACGCGCCGCGAAAGGTTTCGGTGAAGTACGCGCCGTAGATGAAGCCGAGCGTGATGACGCCGGCCACGAACGGGTCGATGTCGATCTGCGCCATGCCGAGCGCGTCGGTGGCCTCGTTCACGCCGATCTGGATGCTGTAGAACAGCAGCAGCATCAGCACGAGGTCGGGCACGGAGCGGATCAGCGTCGTATAGGCGGTCGCCACGGCCGCGAGCGGCCGGTTGAACGAGAGCTTCGCCGCCGCGCCCGCGAGTCCGAGCAGGACGGCCACGCCTAGCGAGAGCAGCGAAAGTTCGATGGTCTGGATCGTGCCGGCGAGAAGCACCGGGCCAAAGCCGTAGAGGAACACGCGCGTCTCCGGGTCAAGTCGTGTTGTCGGCGGCTTCGCGCGGCGCTTGCGGCGCCGCCGAAACCGGGTGAGTTGGCGCGGATCGTCTCAGTGCAAAATTGATCGTTCAAACCGGGGCGGCGCGGATATTGCAGTGCAGCATGGCAACACGATGCCCGGCCGCAGCCGCAATGGCCCGCACCGTTGTGGCCGCGATGGATTTGAAAGGCAAAAAAAACGCCCCGGCAAGCGGGGCGTTTTCGCAAGTTTCGGGTCGCTTTTGCGATAGGCGCGCGGCGCGCGCCCAGCGGCCCGGCAGGCGCTCAGGCAGGCACTCAGGCAGCGCGCGTCTGTGCGCCGCGCGCGCCGCCCGCGCGGGCGTTCGCGCCCACGAGGCGCTCGGCGAGCGCACCGAAAAGCAGCCCGATGGTGGTCCAGAGAATCACCTGCATGCCGATCGATACGGCGCGGAATTTCCACAGCAGCACGGCCGGGAACCCGGCGGGCACCTCGTTGATCGTCGGCAGGGCGAGCTGGATCGCGCCGATCACGACGACGAACAGCACGAGCGCCGCGATCGACGCGTTCCATACGCCAAGCCTCGGCACGAAGGCGGCGCGCACCTTCAGCGAGAACACCGACACAGCGATGGAGATCGCGATCATCAGGAAGAAGAGCCCGGTGCGATAGCCGATGGTCTCCGGATCGCCGACCGAGGGCGGGTTCGCCGGGTACTTGATGTTCGGCACCAGATAGATCGCGACGAAGGCCGCCAGCGCGAGCCAGGCGGACAGTGCGCGCGGCGAAAGCCGCCCGGCGCGGCCATGCGCGAAAGCGAACACGAGCGCGAACAGCCCGCCGATCGATGCGCCATACACCATCACGCCCGTGAAGAGACCGTAGCTCGCCTGCGTCTCGCGGCTCACGATCTCGGGTTCGGGGGCCTCGCCCTTCGCGGCGTCGGCTTTCTCTTCGAAGGAGATCGCCTGATCGACCTGCGGCTCGCCTGCGATTTTCGCGAATCCGAACGTGAGGAGTCCCGCGGCGATGCCTGCAAGCATCCCGCGCACCAGCAACTTGCCTACCATGTTCGGCCCCCGGTCAGTGGCAGGGGAAGCCGAGCAGATGGCGGCCGTCGTGCACGAACTCGTGGACGTACATGCCCTGGAAGATCGCCGTCGCGCCCTGCTCCGCGCCAACGAAATACAGCGCGAGCAGCAGCATGAGGCCGCCGAAGATGGCCCACGGCAGGATTTCGCGCAGTGGAATGGGCGCCGGTGCAGCCGGTGCGTGCAGGGGCAATGAGGCTTGGGACATGTGGACTTCTCCTGGGGTTACGCGCCCCGATAGTCGTTGAAAAGACGGGTACACGACGCGCAGGTCTGACTCCCGTTGCGGCTTCGATGCGCATTGATGCGCGTTGATACTTTCGAGGGCAACCAGTTACAGTGGCGCGACCGCGCCGGACTTGCACCGGCTTCCGCGTGTCGTGAAGCCTGTATTCTACGCGCTGCGGCGGCCTCGCGAAGGCCGGATGCGAACCGCCGCGAAACACGGCAAAGCACGGAGTCAAGGAACACGATGCCAACGACGGTCTGGCTGGTCAGTCACGCGGCGAACGCCGCGATGCGCTCGGCAACGCTGCCCTGCGCGCAGCCCGAGGACGACGCCGGCGACTGCGCACTGGATGCCCGCGCGATCGAGGCGCTCGCCGCGTGGCGAGAGCGCTGGTACGCGCGCCTCGCCGCAACCGGCGACGAGGCGCCGCGCGTGCTGACGAGCCCCGCCGCGATCGCCCGTGCGAGCGCCCGGGCGGCCGGTTTCCCGGCGGCGGCGAGTTGCGAAGCGATACGGGAAGCCGCCTACGGCGCGTGGCAAGGCCGGCGCCTCACCGATATCGCGCGGGAAACGCCTGAAGCGCCCGAAGCGCTTGCGGCATGGACCCGCGATCCGGCCTTCAGGCCGCCCGGCGGCGGTGAATCGTTCGAAGACGTGCGCACGCGCGTGAGCGCATGGCTCGACGAACCGGGTGACTTCGAGGGCCACGTGATCGCCTTCACGCACGCGAGCGTGATACGCGCGGCGATCCTTCACGCGCTGGGCGCGCCGTCGGCGGGCTTTCGCTCGGTGGAGATCGCGCCGCTTGGCGTGACGGCGCTGCGCCGCGCATCGCACGGCTGGGTCTGGCGCGCGGCGCTCGACTGAAGCGGACCGGGCATTCCTTGATCTGCGCCCATAAGACGTCACGCGGGCATCAAGATACGCGTATCAACGCGTTGACACATCAAAATGCGAAGCCTAGCATCGAGGCTGTATCAACAACGTAGATACACCACGATCAGGTATGGACATCAAGCTCACTCCGTTGCTGGCCAAAAGGCTAGTTCAGTACGAGGACGAAATGGCGATACAAACCCTGAAGCGTTGGGGAAACAGCCTTGCGGTGCGCGTTCCGGCCAGCCTTGCGGCAAAGCTGGGACTCGCGGAAGGACAGGAAGTCGAGGTCGAAGTGGAAGACGGGTCGCTCACGGTTCGCCCGCATACGGCAATCCGGCGCTTCTCGCGCGAGCGCTATTTGCAGCAGTTGCGCGAGCGGAAGCTGGAAGCGCACACGCTCGTCGACTTTGGCCGGCCGCAGGGGACCGAAATCGGCGGACCCGATGACCCCACGCGTTTTGACCAATGGTAAGAACGCATGAGAAACGGCACACCGGACGCAGGCGATATTCTCTGGCTCAATGTCGGGCCGGGCGCGGGCAATGAGCAGGGCGGCTATCGCCCTGCCCTCGTGCTCACCGACGCCGAGTTCAACGAACTCACGAGCCGCTTCATCGGGCTGCCCATCACCAGCAGCATTCACGGATGGGAGTCCGAAATCCCGATCAGCGGCTTGAGCAAGCCGTGCGTCGCGATGGCCGACCAGATCACCACGCTATCCCTCGCGGGCAGGGTCTGGCGGCACAAAGGCGAAGCGGCGACGGCCGAGGAACTGGAGGCGGCGAAATTTGCCGTGGCCGGCATCCTGAATCTTTAGCCACGGCGCACCCCAGGCCCTAGTCCAGTCCCAACTGCGCCTTGATGGCGGGCAGCATGTACTGCACGGCTGCGCGCCCTTCCTCGATGGCGGGCCCGGCCCGGTGAAAGTCGAAAATCCCCATGCCGCCCAGGCGCGGCTGGATCAGCACGTCGGCGGGCTCGCCCGCCAGCCGGCTGCGCGTAATGCGCACCTGCATGATGTCGATGCTCTGCGCCACCGAGCTCAGCATGGAAGGCACGCGCGTGCTGGGCGGCGGCGCCACCCGCACGTCCGGTCCACCCGTCGCGCCCGGCCCCGCCGGTTGCAGCCAGCGCGGAAAACGCTTGCCGTTGCGGCGCATGAGCGGCTCCGGGGCGGCCTCGCCGTTCGCCGCGCCGTCGGCTGAAACGCCCGATGGCTCGGCCGGCGGCGGTTCGCTCACCTCCACGGGCAACTCGCGCGGCACCGTGTCGAGCGCGCCGCCCAGGTCCCGGCCATTGAGAATGTCGTGATTGAGGTCGATGGCGATAACCGTGTCGGCGCGCATCGCGCGCGCGGCGGACACCGGCACCGGATTGCTCAGGCCGCCGTCCACGAGCCACACGCCGTCATGCCAGATCGGCGTGAAGATGCCGGGAATCGCAATCGAGGCGCGCACCGCGTCCACCACGCCGCCCTCGCGCAACCAGACTTCGCGCCCGGTGTCGAGTTCGGTCGCGACCGCCGTGAACGGCAGACGCAGGTCATCGATCGAGCGGCCGTTGAACTGCTGCGCAAAGAGGTCGATCACCTTGCGCCCGCCCAGCAGGCCGCCTGACAAGCGCAAATCGAGCAGGCGCACCACGATTTGCCAGGTGAGCTTGCCCACCCAGTCTTCGAGCCAGTCGAGGTCGCCGTTCGCGTACACGGCGCCGACCAGCGCGCCGATCGAGGTGCCGCACACCACGTCGGGCTTGATGCCCGCTTCCTCCAGCGCGCGGATCGCGCCGATATGGGCCCAGCCGCGCGCGGCGCCCCCGCCGAGCACGAGTCCCACACGCCTGGGCCGTCGCCGTTGCATCATGCGCGCCTCCCAGCGTATCGAGCGGTCAGTGACCGCGAATGATGTCCGAGCGCGAGGTCGTCGTGACCCGCCCGTCCGGTCCGAAATGCACGTTGAAGTACGCTTCGGGCGTCACGCTCCCTTCCAGCCACTTCCAGCTCCACACCGTCTCCTTCTTCAAGCGGTAGCCGGCCACCTGCCCCGGCTTGCCCAGCAGACGCCGCACCTCGTCCTCGCTCATGCCGACGCGGATCTTCGCGAAGTTCTCCGCCGTGAGCGCCTGGGTGATGGCCACGAGCCGCCCGTTCGGGCCGATATCGACCATCCACGTCTTGAGCCCCTGCGGGCCGCGCGGATATTCGAGGCGGCGCGAGCCGTCGTCGAACACGCGCTCGGTTTCGGGCTTGCCCATTTGCTCGCGCACCTGATCGAGCGTGGAGACGCCGGGCGTGAGGCCCTTGAGCAGCAGCGCGTCGGGCTTCACCGAATCGAAGAACGCCTTGAACCCCTGCCGGATCGAATCGAACATGGCATCGAACTGGCGGTCGTCGCAGCCGGAAAGCGTGAACGCCGCCATGGCGGCGCACGCGAGCGCGAGCGAACGCGTGGATGAGAACGTGGGCAACATGTCCTTGCTAACGCATCAACATGGGCTTGCGTCGACGTGCGCGCCGAAATGGCGGCGCGCACCGACATACCCACAATGTACCGTCAATGGACCTGATCGTGCTGCGTGCCCCGCTTAGGCCCGCGCGGGCTTGCGCCGACGGTCGCGACGACGGGCAGTTTGGCGTCGCGCTGTGCGCCGGGCTGTGCACCCAACGGCGCCTCGCCTCGCACCGCACGACGCGTGCGAACAATCTCCGCCACCTGCCAGGAAATCAGCGCGAGCACGCCGAACACGACTTCGCGCATGCGCTTCACGAGCGCGAGCGAGAACGCCACTTCCTGGCTCACGCCAAAAAGCTGGGCCAGCAGCACCACGGCGACTTCCTGCACGCCGAGGCCGGCGGGCACCATGAAGGCCGCGTGGCGCACGGCCTGGGTGATGGCTTCGATGGCGAGCGCATCGCCCACCGTGACCGGATGACCGAGCAGCGCGAGCGCCCACCAGGTCTCGAAGGCCCCGAGCATATAGCCGCCGAGCTGCCAGAAGAACGCGCGGAACATGAGGCCGGTGCGCGACATCAGCGCGTCGAGGTCGGCGTCGAGCTGCTTGCCGTCGAGACCTTGCATAAGCGGGTTTTCGGTGCCGAGCAGGCGCGCGGCCCAGCGCTCGATCGCATGGAACACGCCGCCGCGCCGCACGAGGAACACCGCGAGCACGGGCAGCGGCGCCGAGAGCAGCAACGCGAGCGCGATCGTGACGATGGTGCGCAGCGACCCGCCGTCGCCGGTCGCCGCAACGATCAGCACGACGCCGAGCGCCGAGAACGCATATTGGACGGCGATCGTCACGAACACCTCGACGATCACCGAAGCCGTGACTTCGCTCGCATTGCGCACCTTCCAGCGCGCGAGACGAATGCCGACGAGCTCGCCCCCCACGCCCACCGCGGGCAGCAGCCGGTTCACGGCTTCGCGCACGGTCGCGGTCCACCAGAGGAACGTGAGCGGCGCGCGCTTGTCGAGCAAGAGGCGCCACGCCTGCGCGTCGAGCAGGAGCGGCAACGCGTGGAACGGCACGAGCCAAAGGAGCGCCGGACCCGCCGTGCCAATCACGCGCAGCACGTCGTGCGCGCCGTTGTGGACGACCAGACCGATCAGGATGGCGATCCCGAGCGGCAGGCCCAGCCATTGAAGCCACTTCATGACGCCTGCACCTCTGCGCCGCGTGATGCCGCAGGACCGGAGCCCGAAGCCGCTCCAAAGAACACGTCGGTGAAGCCGCCGTGGCGCACGCCCGCCTGCGCGAGCGCAGCGGCCACACGCGGTGAAACGAGCGCGCCGAATTCGTCGGCGTGGCGATAGGTCTGCATCGACGGCGTGATGGGCGCTTCACCCGCCTCGCCTGCGAGCGCCGGATGGCAGTAGATCTCGCCCACGCCGCGAGCGGGCAGATTCGCAAGCGCGTCGAGCACGGCGGCCTCGTCCATTGCGCCCGTCTTCGCGATGCCGACCACGTAGTCGTTGTGCGCCACGCCCGCGCGCGCCAAACGCGCGCGCACGAGCGCGAGCCACGGCCTGAGCGCCAGCGGCGCGCCCGCCTCCAGCGGCAGGCGCATCGCGCGCAACCCGTAGTCGCGTCCGATCGAGAGGATCAGCGCGAGCACAGTGGGATGCAGATGAAAATGCTTGTGCGTATTCACGTGATCGAGCGCGAGCCCGGTCGCCGCGAATGCTTCGAACTGCGCACGAATTTCCTTCGCCAGTTGCCGGCGCACGTGCGGCAGGAAGAAGAAACGCACGCCGTCGCGCACCATGTTGTCGCCGAAACGCCCTTGCTCGTTCACGAGCGCGGGAATCTGCGCGCACGGCAACATCGGCGCGCCGTCCGCCAGCACCAGATGCAGGCCCACGCGCAGGCCCGGCGTGCGGCGCGCGCGCGCCACGGCGTCTGCCGCGGCGGGCGCGGCCACCATCAGGCTCGCGCAGTCGAGCACGCCCTCGCGATGCGCGCGCTCCACCGCCGCATTGACCCGCTCGTGCAGGCCAAAGTCGTCGGCGGTGAAGATGAGCGCGCGGGCATCGCGGGACAAGCGGTCCATCATGCCTCGTGCGCGCGCAGGAAGCGGAAGAACTCCACGCCTTCGCGCAGACGCCGCTTCATCATGTCCCAGCTCATGAGCATCTC
>NZ_QEOB01000020.1:1158-170088 GCF_003096875.1 Paraburkholderia unamae | reverse complement strand
CAGTCGCTCACTCAAAGCTGACAGGTTCTGAATAAATTCAAAAACCTGACTTACTTTAGTGTGAGACTCTTGATACTTTCGCTACTCCCGACTTCATTCCGGAGAACAAGGTCAGGTCGCGTCACCGCATCAAGCGCCCACACTTATCGGCTGTAAATTTTTAAAGATCGATCGCGAAGTTGCCGTTAGAACTGCTTGACTACCGGCTTCTTTCTGCGTTGCTGCGTCAGCAGCAGAGAAACGAGATTATGAAGAATCTTTTTCGCTTCGTCAACCTTTTTTTTCGCTTACCGCTTAAAAAGCTGTCGACTCCTGCGTCCGCCGGTTTCCGCGGCGGCCTTCGCAAAACCGGATGTCAGAGACATCGAACTGCGAAGGGGGCGAATCTTAACGCCACCAGCGTCGCCCCGCAAGGGGGCCGGCGAAAAAATTCGATCGCCGTTTCCGGCGATCGGTCACATCGCTCTATTACTTGTTCTTGAATGCCGGCTTGCGCTTCTCCACAAACGCCGCCATCCCTTCCTTCTGATCTTCCGTCGCGAACAGCGAATGGAACATGCGGCGTTCGAAGTGCACCCCTTCCGCGAGGGTGGTCTCGTACGCACGGTTCACCGACTCCTTCGCCATCATCACCGCAGGCAGCGAGAATTCGCAGATGGTCGCCGCAGCCGCAAGCGTTTCGTCCAACAGGTCCGCCGCCGGAATCACGCGCGACACAAGACCCGCACGCTCCGCCTCATCGGCACCCATCATCCGCGCGGTCAGGCACAGATCCATTGCCTTCGCTTTCGACACCGCGCGCGGCAGACGCTGCGTACCGCCCGCCCCAGGAATCACGCCGAGCTTGATCTCCGGCTGGCCGAACTTTGCCGTATCGGCGGCGAAGATCATGTCGCACATCATGGCCAGCTCGCAGCCGCCACCCAGCGCGAAACCCGCCACTGCCGCGATGATCGGCTTGCGGATCGAGCGGATCGTTTCCCAGTTACGCGTGATGTAGTCGCCCTTGTAGACATCCATGAAGGTGTAAGTCGCCATCATGCCGATGTCCGCGCCTGCGGCGAAGGCCTTCTCGCTGCCGGTGATGACGATCGCGCCCACACCCTCGTCGGCGTCGAATGCCTTGAGCGCTGAGCCCAGTTCATCCATGAGCGCGTCGTTCAGTGCGTTGAGCGCCTTCGGCCGGTTCAGCGTGATCAAACCGACCTTGCCGCGCGTCTCAACCAGGATGTTTTCGTACCCCATAACCCCTCCTTGCATCTAAAGAAAGTCCCCAAAAAAATTTTTCACGCCGAACTTTGACTAATGCTAACATTGCCCAACCAACCGGTCGGTCAATTAATTGGCACGGGCCCTGTCCAACCTCTCAATTCACGTTGCGCCATGACAAATCCGTTGTTCGCCAAGCATGAAGGCACGCTCCAAAAAGCGCTTGCCGCCATCGAGACCCGCGGCTACTGGAGCCCGTTCGCCGAAATGCCAAGCCCCAAAGTGTACGGGGAAACCGCCAGCGCGGACGGCGAAGCCGCGTTCAAAGCCAACCTGAACCGCACCTTCGAACTCGACCAGCCGTCGACGGGTGAAACCGTCGGTAGCGAGACTTCGCCCTTTGGCTTTGCGCTCGGTGCGCGCTATCCGAAGTCGACGCCGGACCAGTTGATCGAAGCGGTGCAGAAAGCCCAACGCGACTGGCGCGCCGCCGGTCCGCAGGCATGGGCAGGCGTGAGCCTCGAAATTCTCGAACGCCTCAACCGCGCGAGCTTCGAGATCGCCTTCAGCGTGATGCACACGACCGGCCAGGCGTTCATGATGGCCTTCCAGGCCGGCGGCCCGCACGCTCAGGACCGCGCGCTCGAAGCCGTGACCTACGCGTACGACCAGTTGCGCCGCATTCCCGCCGACGCGCACTGGGAAAAGCCGCAGGGCAAGAATCCGCCGCTCGCGATGCACAAGCGCTTCACCATCGTGCCGCGCGGCACCGGCCTCGTGCTCGGCTGCTGCACGTTCCCGACCTGGAACGGCTACCCCGGCCTGTTCGCCGATCTCGCAACGGGCAACACCGTCATCGTCAAGCCGCACCCGGGCGCGATCCTGCCGCTCGCGATCACCGTGCGCATTGCGCGCGACGTGCTGCGCGAAGCGGGCTTCGACCCGAACGTGGTGACGCTGCTCGCCACCGATCCCAATGACGGCGCGCTCGTCCAGCAACTCGCCGTGCGCCCCGAGATCAAGCTGATCGACTTCACCGGCAGCACGCAAAACGGCGACTGGCTCGAGCGCAATGCGCACCAGGCGCAGGTCTACACGGAAAAGGCCGGCGTGAACCAGATCGTGATCGACTCCGTGGACGATCTGAAGGCCGCCGCGCGCAACATCGCGTTTTCGCTCTCGCTCTACTCAGGCCAGATGTGCACGGCCCCGCAGAATATTTACGTGCCGCGTGACGGCATCCGCACCGCCGAAGGCCCGGTGAGCTTCGACGCCGTTGCGCAAGCCATTGCCGGCGCCGTGCAGAAGTTCGTGTCCGACCCGGCGCGCGCCGTCGAGGTGCTCGGCGCGATCCAGAACGAAGGCGTGACCGCTCGCATCGACGAGGCCCGCAAGCTCGGCACCGTGCTCGCCGACAGCCAGACGCTCGAACACCCGCTGTTCGCCGGCGCGCGCGTGCGCACGCCGCTCGTGCTTGCGCTCGACGCCGCCCGCGACGCCGCGCAATTCACGCGCGAATGGTTCGGCCCGATCTCGTTCGTGATCGCCACGGACTCGACCGCGCAGTCGCTCGAAATGGCCGGCGTGACCGCCCGCGACCACGGCGCGCTTTCGTTTTCCGTCTACAGCACCGATGACGCCGTGATCGACGCCGCACACGAAGCCGCCGTGACCGGCGGCGTGGCGCTCTCGATCAACCTGACGGGCGGTGTGTTCGTGAACCAGACGGCCGCGTTCTCTGACTTCCACGGCACCGGCGCGAACCCCGCCGCCAACGCCGCGCTCTCCGACTCCGCCTTCGTGGCGAACCGCTTCCGCGTGGTTCAAAGCCGCGTTCATGTTGAACCGAAAGCGGCTCCCGCGGTAGCCGGCTGAACGGCCTATGCCGTTCGACCGAGTGGCGCCCAAGTGGCGCCCGCTTGACCATCCCTCTAGCATGCAAGGCGTGAGCGCACTTCCGCGCTCGCGCCCGAGGAACCCCAGATGACCGAAGCCTATATCTGCGACGCGATTCGCACCCCGTTCGGCCGCTACGGCGGCGCGCTCAAGGATGTCCGCACGGACGATCTCGCGGCCGTGCCCATCCGCGCGCTCGTCGAGCGTAATCCCGGTGTGGACTGGAGCGCGCTCGACGACGTGCTCTACGGCTGCGCCAACCAGGCCGGCGAAGACAACCGCAATGTCGCGCGCATGGCCGCGCTGCTCGCGGGCCTGCCGACCGATGCTCCCGGCGGCACGCTCAACCGCCTGTGCGGCTCGGGCCTCGACGCCGTCGGCAGCGCGGCGCGCGCCATCAAGGCGGGCGAAGCGCGCCTCATGATCGCGGGCGGCGTGGAAAGCATGACGCGTGCGCCGTTCGTGATGGGCAAGGCCGCCGCGGCCTTCTCGCGCGAAACGGCCATCTACGACACGACCATCGGCTGGCGTTTCGTCAACAAGCTGATGAAGCAGCAATACGGCGTCGACTCGATGCCCGAAACGGCGGAAAACGTCGCGGGCGATTTCAACATCAACCGCGCCGACCAGGACGCGTTCGCCCAGCGCAGCCAGCAGAAAGCGGCGCGCGCGCAGAAGGACGGCACGCTCGCGCAGGAAATCGTCGCGGTCGAGATCGCGCAGAAAAAGGGCGACCCGGTGCGCGTGACGCTCGACGAACACCCGCGCGAGACCACGCTCGAAACGCTCGGCAAGCTCAAGGGCGTGGTGAAGCCCGACGGCACCGTCACGGCGGGCAATGCCTCGGGCGTCAATGACGGCGCCTGTGCGCTCCTGCTCGCCAACGAGGAAGCCGCGCAACAATACGGCCTGCGCCGCCGCGCGCGCGTGCTGGGCATGGCCACGGCCGGCGTCGCGCCGCGCATCATGGGCATCGGCCCGGCGCCCGCCACGCAAAAGCTGCTCAAGCAACTCGGCATGACGCTCGACCAGTTCGACGTGATCGAACTCAATGAAGCGTTCGCGTCGCAAGGTCTGGCCGTGCTGCGCGAACTCGGTCTCGCCGACGACGATCCCCGCGTGAACCCGAACGGCGGCGCGATCGCGCTCGGCCATCCGCTCGGCGCTTCGGGCGCGCGACTCGTCACGACGGCGCTCTATCAGCTCGAGCGCACGAACGGACGCTACGCGCTCTGCACGATGTGTATCGGCGTTGGCCAAGGCATTGCACTGGCGATCGAACGCATCGAGGCATAACGCGCGCAGTATCGACCGGCCGCCGGGCGCAGCGTTCGGCGGTCTCTGGCAGGCGACTGCTTTGCATGGGGCGGGACCAGGCACTCAAGCGCCAAGTCCCGCCGACAGGAGACAACCGATGCCCTACGATGCGATCCGCGTCGAAATCGACGCATCCACCCGCGTGGCCACGATCACGCTGAACCGCCCGGACAAGCTCAACAGCTTCACGCGCGCCATGCACGGCGAACTCGCCACGGCGCTCGACGAAATCGCCGCAGCGGGCGCGCGCGCACTCGTGCTAACCGGTGCGGGCCGCGGCTTCTGCGCAGGCCAGGATCTCGCCGACCTCGACTTCACGCCGGGTGCGATGACCGACCTGGGTGAACTCATCGACGAGCATTTCAATCCGCTGATCAAGCGCCTGCAAGCGCTGCCCATGCCCGTGATCGCCGCCGTCAACGGCACGGCGGCCGGCGCGGGCGCGAATCTCGCCCTCGCCTGCGACCTGGTGCTCGCCGCGCGCTCCGCAAGCTTCATCCAGGCATTCGTGAAAATCGGCCTCGTGCCCGACTCGGGCGGCACGTGGTTCCTGCCCAAGCGCGTGGGCATGGCCCGCGCGCTCGGACTCGCCATGACCGGCGAAAAGCTCAGCGCGGAGAAGGCGGAAAACTGGGGCCTCGTCTGGCAAGTGACCGACGACGCCGAGCTCGTGCAAACGGCCGGCGCACTCGCCGCACGGCTCGCGCAGCAACCCACGCGCGCCATCGTCGCGACGCGGGAAGCACTGCGCGCATCGGCCACGAACACGCTCGACCAGCAGCTCGATCTCGAACGCGATCTGCAACGCGAACTGGGCGCTTCGTACGACTACGCGGAAGGCGTGCGCGCCTTCATCGAAAAACGCGCACCGCATTTCGAGGGCCGCTGAGATGTCCACTCAAGTTTCGCAACTGTCAGAGGAGCAAGGCATGTCGCCCGACGAACTCGCCCGCGCGGCCGCGCAAGCGATGTACGAAGCCGACGGCTGCACGCGCGCGCTCGGCATGGAGCTGCTCGAAGTACGCGCTGGTTACGCGCGCCTCGCCATGGCCGTGCGGCCCGAGTTCCTCAACGGCCATCAGACCTGTCACGGCGGGATGATCTTCTCGCTCGCGGATTCGGCGTTCGCCTTCGCGTGTAATTCATACAACGTCAACACGGTGGCGGCCGGCTGCTCGATCGAGTTCCTGCGTCCGGTCCTGCGCGACGAAGTGTTGACCGCCGAAGCCGTCGAACAGGTGCTATCGGGACGCAACGGGGTCTACGACATCCGCGTGACGAACCGGGCAGGCGAAACCGTCGCGCTTTTCCGAGGCAAGTCCGCGCAGATTCGCGGCAATGTCATTCCAGTCGCAATGTGAACCGGGTTTCCCCTTCTCGATTCCCCACGCGTCACGAGTAAAGTTCTTAAGGTCCAGGAGACACCCATGACTACCACGCTGCCGCTCGAGCCCATCGAGAAAGCGAGCCGCGACGAGCTTGCCGCGCTTCAGCTCGAGCGCCTGAAATGGTCGCTGAACCATGCGTACGAGAATTCGCCGGTCTATCGCCGCAAATTCGACGAAGCGGGCGTGCATCCGTCCCAGGTGCAGTCGCTCGCCGACCTCGCGCGCTTCCCGTTCACCACGAAGAAGGACCTGCGCGACAACTACCCCTTCGGCATGTTCGCCGTGCCGCAGGAGCAGATTTCGCGCATCCACGCATCGTCGGGCACGACCGGCAAGCCGACCGTGGTGGCCTACACCGCGCGCGACATCGACACGTGGGCCAACCTCGTGGCGCGCTCGGTGCGCGCGGCCGGCGCAAAGCGCGGCGACAAGGTGCATATCAGCTATGGCTACGGCCTCTTCACGGGCGGTCTCGGTGCCCATTACGGCGCGGAACGCGCGGGTCTCACGGTCATTCCGTTCGGCGGCGGCCAGACCGAGAAGCAGGTCCAGCTGATCCAGGACTTCCGTCCCGACATCATCATGGTCACGCCGAGCTACATGCTCGCGATCGCCGACGAAATGGAGCGCCAGGGCATCGACCCCGCCAGCAGCTCGCTGCGCATCGGCATTTTCGGCGCGGAGCCCTGGACCAACGACATGCGCGCGGCCATCGAGCAGCGCATGGGCATCACGGCGGTCGACATCTACGGCCTCTCGGAAGTGATGGGTCCGGGCGTCGCGTCGGAATGCGCGGAAACGAAGGACGGCCCGACCATCTGGGAAGACCACTTCTATCCCGAGATCATCGACCCGGAGACCGGCGAAGTCCTGCCCGACGGCGAATTCGGCGAACTCGTCTTCACCTCGCTCACAAAGGAAGCGCTGCCCATCATCCGTTACCGCACGCGCGACCTCACGCGTTTGCTGCCGGGTACGGCGCGCACCATGCGCCGCATGGAAAAGATCACGGGCCGCTCGGACGACATGCTGATCATCCGTGGCGTGAACGTGTTCCCCACGCAGATCGAGGAACTGCTGCTCAAGCAGCCGGCGCTTGCGCCGCACTATCAGATCATCCTGACGAAGGAAGGTCCGATGGACGTGATGACGCTCAACTGCGAGCCTTGCCCGGAAACCGCACCCGACTACGGCGCGATCGACGCGGCAAGCAAGGCGCTCGCTTACGACATCAAGTCGCTCATCGGCGTGACGTGCAAGGTGAACGTGCTGGACGTGAACGGCATCGAGCGTTCGGTGGGCAAGGCCAAGCGCGTGATCGACAAGCGGCCGAAGTAAGCGCCGCGCGAGCAGCATAAGAACAAGAACGCGCAGCAGGAAACGAAAAAGCCGGCAGATGCCGGCTTTTTCGCTACAGAGGCGCCACGCGGGCGCCGCTGCGATCACGAGTTCGGAAACAGCAGCCACATCCGGCCGCCCTGTTTCATCTTCCCGGCCAGATCGCCGGCATCGTCGCCCAAGCCCCAGAAGTAGTCGGCGCGCACGCCGCCCTTGATCGCCGTGCCCGTATCCTGCGCGAACACGAGCCGGTTGAGCGGCGTGTTCGTGAGCGGACGCGTGGTCTGGAGAAACACCGGCGTGCCGAGCGGAATCGACGACGGATCGACGGCAATCGAGCGCTCCGGCGTGAGCGGCACGCCGAGCGCGCCGATCGGGCCATCCGCGCCGCCTTGTGCATCGCCCTCGTTCGACTGCATGTCGCGGAAGAACACGAAGCGCGGATTGGTGTCGAGGAGCGCATCCACGCGCGTCGGGTTCGCGCGCGCCCAGGCCTTGATGCCCTGCATGGTCGCCTGTGCCGGCGTGAGCTCGCCGCGATCGAGCAGCCAGCGCCCGATCGACTTGTACGGCTGGTTGTTGGTGCCGCCGAAGCCCACGCGCATCACGCTGCCGTCTTCCATCACGACGCGCCCCGAGCCCTGCACCTGAAGGAAGAACGCCTCGATCGGATCGTCGACCCACACGAGTTCGTTGCCGTTGAGGATGCCCGCGCGTTCGAGTTGCGCGCGCGGCGGCAACGCGGCGCCCGCGCGATAGCCGGAAGGCCAGCGATAGAGCGCCGTCTGATAGATGCCGTGACGCGTGCGTGAGCCGTGCAGCAGCGGCTCGTAGTAGCCGGTCACGAGACCGTCGAGCGTGCCGTCGGTGTTGGCGAACTGATACGGCGTGAAATACGTTTCGAAGAACACGCGCGCACTGGAGGCATCGAGATCGTCGAGATGCGACGCGGCGGAGCACGCGCGCTGCCAGCGCGGGTCGCGTGCAAGGCGCGTGCAGTTGGCACGCAGCGCCGCGGTCGCGCCGATCAGCGAGTCGTCCTGCCAGCCCGGCACCTGTTGCCACGCGACCGGCGTGAGACGCTGGGCCGCGAGTTGCGAGGGCAGCGCGGGCGCGCCCTTGGGCGGCGCGTTGCGCACGTAGCTCGGGCCGCCGCACGCGGCGAGCAGGGCCGCCAGCGAAACGGCGCCAAGCCAGCCGCCCAGGCGGGTAGCCAATCGGGCGCCCGCGCTGCGCAGCGTCGAGCCCGCACGATATCGCGCCGCTGTGAATCCCGGCATTACTGGAGAACCGAGGCCGGAATCGACGCCACAATCACGCCTACAATATTGGCTCTCGATGGATGCCGCCATGTCAGAACTGCTCGACGAATACCCGATGCTCATGTTTGGTCTGGAAGCGCTCCTCGCGCTGTTCCTGCTGATTTTCATCGTTGTGTGGACCGCGTCGGGCAGGAAAAAGCGCGCCCCGCACGACGATCGGCGTCAGGACTAGCAGACCCCAAATTCGCGCCGCGGTTCAATCGCGGCGCGTCAGTGCAACGTGCGAGGCATGCGCAGCACGAACTCAGGAACGGGCGCCTCGAAGCGCTCGGCGTCCTCGGCCACACAGAAGTACTCGCCGCGCATGGTACCCACGGGCGTCGCGATCACGGCCCAGCTCGTGTATTCGAACTGCTCGCCCGGCTTCAGAAGCGGCTGATGGCCGACCACGCCGAGCCCCTTCACTTCCTGCACGTGATTTTCGCTGTCGGTGATGACCCAGTGGCGCGCAATGAGCTGTGCGCTCACCTGACCGGTGTTGCGAATGGTCAACGTGTACGCGAAGGCATACTGCCGGCGCTCCGGGTCCGATTCTTCGGGCAGGTAGCGCACCTGCGACGTCACGCTGAATTCGTACTGGCTCATCCTTGTTCCAATCGCCCGGGTGCGGCTGCTGAGTCTGATTACTGAAACGCCCGCGCGCAAGAGCGCCGGCAGGCGCGCCGCGATGCGCGGCACATGGTTTCGCATTCTGCTTGATGCAACCGGCACCCGCAACCCGGCGCGGCCCGCGACAACGCTCCTGGCCGTGGCCGGACAGCGGCCGCGGCGGCCCGCCCCACTGACGGTAAAATACGGTTTTTCCGACAGTTTTCCGATTGCCGCCATGACGCAATTCCGCATCGCCCCCAGCATCCTCTCCGCCGACTTCTCGCGTCTTGGCGAGGAAGTCCGTAACGTCGTCGCAGCCGGCGCCGACTGGATCCACTTCGACGTGATGGACAACCATTACGTGCCGAACCTCACGATCGGGCCGCTGGTGTGCGAGGCGATCCGCCCGCACGTGAATGTGCCCATCGACGTGCATCTGATGGTGCGCCCGGTCGACCGCATCGTGCCCGACTTCGCCAAGGCCGGCGCGAACCTCATCAGCTTCCACCCGGAAGGCTCGGACCACATCGACCGCACGCTCTCGCTGATCCGCGACCACGGCTGCAAGGCCGGTCTCGTGTTCAACCCGGCCACGCCGCTGAACTACCTCGACCATGTGATGGACAAGCTCGACCTGATCCTCATCATGTCGGTGAATCCGGGCTTCGGCGGCCAGTCGTTCATTCCCGAGGCGCTCAACAAGCTGCGCGAGGCGCGCGCGAAGATCGACGCCTACACGGCGCGCACGGGCCGCGAGATCCATCTGGAAGTGGACGGCGGCGTGAAGGTCGACAACATCGCCGAAATCGCGGCGGCCGGCGCGGACACGTTCGTGGCGGGCTCGGCGATCTTCGGCAAGCCGGACTACAAGGCTGTGATCGACCAGATGCGCGCGCAGCTCGCAAGCGTTGCCAGCGCCGCAACCGCGAAATGAATGCTCCCGTCAAATTCAGCGCGCCGCGCATCGAAGCGGCGCTGATCGACCTGGACGGCACGATGGTCGACACCGCCGACGACTTCGCCGCCGGCCTGAACGGCATGCTCGCGCAGCTCGACGCCGAAGAAACCACGCGCGAGGAAGTGATGGGCTACGTGGGCAAAGGCTCGGAGCATCTGATCCGCAGCGTGCTCGCGCAGCGCTTTCCCGCCGACGACGCCCAGGAGCGCTTCGACGAAGCGCTCGCGCTCTATCAGGACGAGTACGCGAAGATCAACGGGCGCCACACGCATCTGTACCCGGACGTCGAAGCGGGCCTGGCCGCGCTGCGCGGCCAGGGCATCAAGCTCGCGTGCGTGACCAACAAGCCGCACCGCTTCGCCGTCGAGCTTTTGCAGCAATACGGCCTGGCGCACTACTTCGAGGTGGTGATTGGCGGCGACAGCCTGGCGAAGAAGAAGCCCGACCCGCTGCCGATGCTCACCGCCTGCGAGCGCCTGGGTGTGAAACCCGCAGCGGCTGTGGCGATCGGCGATTCGGAGAACGACGCGATTGCGGGCCGCGCGGCCGGCATGGCCACGCTCACGGTGCCCTACGGCTACAACCACGGCCAACCTGTACAAAAAATTGAATCGGATGGTATAGTTGCCTCGCTGCTCGACGCCGCCAAGGCGGTCGCAGCACACAATGATCTGACTTAAGTTCTCAACTGAACGTCAACTATCCTCATGTTTCTGAATAAAAAACGGAGTCTGAGCACGATCGACCGGGGAGCCTGGCCCTGGCGTCGCTGGTCGCGCTAACCTCGCCTGAGGTTCGCTGAAGCTTGTCTTCAGCACCGTTTTTTACTTCGCTGCGCACTCGCGCGTGTCTCGACTCTAAACTGTTGCAGTAACCCGTCGGCTGATCTGGCCATTGGCTTTCGTTGTCCTTGCGTGTCGTTTCGCCGTTCGCGGCGAGGTGTGCAAGGCGCGAGCGGCTACGCCTCGTCTTCCGTCGATGTACTGCACGCCGGCCCGGCAAGCGCGCCTTCAGCAGCGCAAGCACGGGCGGCACGAGCGAGCGCCAGCGGCCATCAAGCACTCAAAAACAAACGCCTCGCGCACACCGCGCGCCCCGTTTTGAGCCGCACTGGGCCCGCACCCGCCGCGACCGGCAGCACGAACAGGATCGGAACATGACCGAACTCGAATTTCAGTCCCTCGCCAACGAGGGCTACAACCGCATCCCGCTGATCGCCGAAGCGCTCGCCGATCTCGAAACGCCGCTCTCGCTGTATCTCAAGCTCGCGCAACCCGAGCGCGGCGGCGCCAACTCTTTCCTGCTGGAGTCCGTGGTGGGCGGCGAGCGCTTCGGGCGCTACTCGTTCATCGGCCTCCCGGCGCGCTCGCTGATCCGCACGCGTAACGGCGTTTCGGAAGTCGTGCGCGACGGCCAGGTGATCGAGACGCACAACGAAGATCCGCTCGAATTCATCGCGAAGTACCAGGCGCGCTTCAAGGTCGCGCAGCGTCCGGGCCTGCCGCGCTTCTGCGGCGGCCTCGCCGGCTACTTCGGCTACGACGCGGTGCGCTACATCGAGAAAAAGCTCGCCGACACCTGCCCCACCGACGATCTCGGCCTGCCCGACATCCAGTTGCTGCTGACCGAAGAAGTCGCGGTCATCGACAATCTCGCCGGCAAGCTCTACCTGATCGTCTACGCCGATCCGCAAACGCCCGAGGCGTACACCAAGGCCAAGCACCGCCTGCGCGAACTCAAGCAGCGCCTGCGCACCACCGTGCAGCCGCCGGTGACGAGCGCGAGCGTGCGCACCGAAACGTTCCGCGAATTCAAGAAGGACGATTACCTCGCCGCCGTGCGCAAGGCGAAGGAATACATCGCAGCGGGCGAACTGATGCAGGTGCAAGTGGGCCAGCGCCTCTCGAAGCCGTATCGCGACAACCCGCTTTCGCTCTACCGTGCGCTGCGTTCGCTGAACCCGTCGCCGTACATGTACTACTACAACTTCGGCGAATTCCACGTGGTGGGCGCGTCGCCGGAAATTCTCGTGCGTCAGGAAAAGCGCGGTGAGGACCGCATCGTGACGATTCGTCCGCTCGCAGGCACGCGTCCGCGCGGCAACACGCCCGAGCGCGACGCCGAACTCGCGACCGAGCTGCTCAACGACCCGAAGGAAATCGCCGAGCACGTCATGCTGATCGACCTCGCGCGCAACGACGTGGGCCGCATCGCCGAGATCGGTTCGGTGGCCGTGACCGACCAGATGATCATCGAAAAGTACTCACACGTGCAGCACATCGTGAGTTCGGTGGAAGGCAAGCTCAAGCCCGGCATGAGCAACTTCGACGTGCTGCGCGCCACGTTCCCGGCCGGCACGCTTTCGGGCGCGCCGAAGGTTCGCGCGATGGAACTGATCGACGAACTGGAGCCGGTGAAGCGCGGCCTGTACGGCGGCGCGGTCGGCTATCTCTCGTTCAACGGCGAGATGGATCTCGCGATTGCGATCCGCACCGGCCTCATCCACAACGGCAATCTGTATGTGCAGGCCGCCGCGGGCGTGGTTGCGGATTCGGTGCCCGAGTCCGAATGGCAAGAAACCGAGAACAAGGCGCGCGCCGTGCTGCGCGCGGCCGAGCAGGTGCAGGACGGCCTCGACAGCGACTTTTGAGCGGAGAAAAGACCATGTTGCTCATGATCGACAACTACGATTCGTTTACCTACAACATCGTCCAGTACTTCGGCGAGCTCGGCGAAGACGTCCATACGTATCGCAACGACGAAATCACGATCGACGACATCGCGAAGCTCAACCCCGAGCGCATCTGCCTCTCGCCGGGACCGAGCAATCCGCAGCACGCGGGCATCACGCTCGACGTGCTGCGCGAATTCGCGGGCAAGACGCCGATTCTCGGCGTGTGCCTCGGGCATCAGGCGATTGGCGAAGCGTTCGGCGGGCGCGTCGTGCGCGCCAAGACCATCATGCACGGCAAGGTGAGCCAGATCGAAACCGATTGCAAAGGCGTGTTCGCCGACCTGCCGAAGCACTTCAACGTCACGCGCTATCACTCGCTCGCCATCGAGCGCGAGTCGCTGCCCGACTGCCTCGAAGTATCGGCCTGGACCGACGACGGCGAGATCATGGGCGTGCGTCACCGCGAACTGGCGGTGGAAGGCGTGCAGTTCCATCCGGAATCGATTCTCTCGGAGCACGGCCACGCGCTGTTCGAGAACTTCCTGAAGCAAACCAGGCACGCTTGATACGGAGGCGACCATCATGATTACCCCGCAGGAAGCGCTCCAGCGCACGATCGAGCATCGCGAGATTTTTCACGACGAGATGCTCCACCTCATGCGCCTCATCATGCGCGGCGAGCTGTCGCCCGTGCTGTCGGCCGCCATCATCACCGGCCTGCGCGTGAAGAAGGAAACCATCGGCGAGATCACGGCGGCCGCGACCGTGATGCGCGAGTTCGCGAATCACGTCGAGGTGAAGGACAACTCGAACTTCATCGACATCGTCGGCACCGGCGGCGACGGTTCGCACACCTTCAATATCTCCACGGCCTCGATGTTCGTGGTCGCGGCGGCAGGCGCGAAGGTCGCCAAGCACGGCAACCGTGGTGTGTCGAGCAAGTCGGGCAGCGCGGACGTGCTCGAAGCGCTCGGCGTGAACATCGATTTGCAACCGGACCAGGTGGCCGCATCGATCGCCGAAACGGGCATGGGCTTCATGTTCGCGCCCAACCATCATCCCGCGATGAAGAACATCGCCGCCGTGCGTCGCGAACTCGGCGTGCGCACGATCTTCAATATCCTCGGGCCACTCACGAATCCGGCTGGCGCGCCCAATCAGTTGATGGGCGTGTTCCATCCGGACCTCGTCGGCATTCAGGTGCGCGTGATGGAGCGTCTGGGCGCGAAGCACGTGTGCGTGGTGTACGGCAAGGACGGCATGGACGAAGTGTCGCTGGGCGCGGCGACGCTCGTCGGCGAACTGAAGGACGGCCAGATTCGCGAGTACGAGATCCACCCTGAAGACTTCGGTATGCAGATGGTTTCGAACCGCTCGCTCAAGGTCGAAAACGCCGACGAGTCCAAGGCGATGCTGCTCGGCGCACTCTCGAACGAGCCGGGCACGGCGCGCGAAATCGTGACGCTGAACGCGGGCACGGCGCTCTACTCCGCGAACGTGGCGGATTCGATTGCCGACGGCATCGTGCTTGCGCGCGAGACGCTCGCGAGCGGCCGCGCGCGCGCCAAAGTCGACGAACTGGTACGCTTCACGCAACAGTTCAAACGCTGATCCAGCACCGTTTTTTAGCCGAACATCATGAGCGACATCCTCGAAAAAATCATTGCGGTGAAGCGCGAAGAAGTGCGCGCCGCGGAACAGAGCGCCCCGCTCGAAGAGCTGCGCCTCGCGGCGAGCGCGCGCGACCTGCGCGATTTCGTCGGCGCACTGCGTGCGAAGCACGAGAACGGCCAGGCCGCCGTGATCGCCGAAGTGAAGAAGGCGAGCCCCTCGAAAGGCGTGCTGCGCGAAAACTTCGATCCCGCCGAAATCGCGCGCTCGTACGCCGAGGGCGGCGCGGCCTGCCTTTCCGTGCTCACCGACGTGCAGTTCTTCCAGGGCAGCGCCGCGTACCTCGAAGCCGCGCGCGCCGCATGCCATCTGCCGGTGCTGCGCAAGGACTTCATCGTCGATCCGTACCAGGTCGTCGAAGCCCGCGCGATGGGCGCCGACGCGATCCTGCTGATCGCCGCCGCGCTTCAGCCCGGCGAAATGCGCGACCTCGAAGCGCTCGCGCATTCGCTCGGTCTCGCGGTGCTCGTCGAAGTGCACGACCGCGCGGAACTCGACCATGCGCTCACCTTGAAGACGCCGCTCATCGGCATCAACAACCGCAACCTGCGCACGTTCGAAACCACGCTGCAAACCACCATCGGCATGCTCGACGACGTGCCCGAAGATCGCGTCGTCGTGACCGAGTCGGGCATTCTTTCGCGTGCGGACGTCGAGAAGATGCGCTCGCTTTCGGTGCACACGTTCCTTGTGGGCGAGGCGTTCATGCGCGCCGAACAGCCGGGCACGGAACTCGCCCGCATGTTCTTCTGATTGCTTGCGAGTAGAAGGCGACGATGGGTATCGAACGCGAAATCAAGCTCGCGCTGCCGAGCGACCAGGTGGACGCGGCGCTGCGTCTGTTCGAGACGCGCGCCGGCGTGCCGGGCCGCGCGATCAGGCTGGAGAACATTTACTTCGACACGCCTGCGCTCACGCTGGCGCGCGCAAAGAGCGCGCTGCGCCTGCGCCGCGCGCCCGAAGGCTGGCTTCAGACCTTCAAGACCGTGGGTGTCGCGCAAAACGGGCTGCACGCGCGGCACGAGTGGGAAATGCCGGTGGCGGGCGAAGCGCTCGAAATCGACAGGCTGTTGCACGAGTGCGATGAAGCCGGCGTTTCGACGGCGCTTTCCGATGCCGCCGCCAGCCTGATTCCGCTCTTTCGCACCGATTTCACGCGCACGCTGTGGGCGCTCGAAATCGACGGCTCGCAGGTGGAAGCGGCCGTCGATCAAGGCGAGGTCAGCGCGCAGGTGAACGGTGAAACTCGCCGCACGCCGATCTGCGAAATCGAGCTCGAACTGAAAGCGGGCGACGAAGCCGCTTTACACACGCTCGCCGCCGAGCTGGCGAAGGTGCTGCCGGGCCTCGCCCCCGACGACATCAGCAAGGCCCAGCGCGGCTACAAGCTGCGCGAAGGCTGAGCACGACGCTGCGCGACGCTTGAAGCGTCGCGCACGGGCACAACAAAGAGGCTCGCTGTTAGTTGCATCAACAGCGCCAATGCGTCCACCGCCCGCCCTGCCGCGCTCGCGCCGGATTGAATCGCCGCGCGATTGCTGCGACACTTGCCGCCCATGACCTCCACGAAACGCCCGCGCCTCGCTCAGCCGGTGCAGACCTCGCTCTTCGACGACGAACCGCCCGACACCGCGCTGGCTACGCTCGACGAGCCGCCGCTGCCCGAAGTCGACCCGCGCCAGATCTCGATCTTCTCGCTGTTCGACGCCGACGAATTCCCGGCGCCCACGCCCGCTCGCTCGCACGTCGATACGTCCGCCGAACCGCCCGCACCCGCCATGTCCAAAGAATCCGCCACGCCGCAGGCCCCGGCCGAGACCACGCGCCTCGAAGACCAGTTCGACGCGCTGCCCGCCGCCTGGCGCGAACTGCTCGCGCCGTTTATCGCGAGCGACACCTACGCTGCACTGTGCCGCTTCGTCGACGACGAGCGCGCCGCCGGCAAGACCGTCTATCCCGCCGACGTATTCCGCGCGCTGCGCCTCACCTCGCCCGACGACGTGAAGGTCGTGATCCTCGGCCAGGACCCGTACCACGGCGACGATCGCGGCACGCCCCAGGCGCACGGTCTCGCGTTCTCGGTGCCGCCTTCGGTGCGCCCGCCGCCTTCGCTGCGCAACATCTTCAAGGAGATTGCCGCGAGCCTCGGCATCGAAGCGCCGCCGCACGGCTGTCTGGACGCCTGGGCACGTCAGGGCGTGCTGCTGCTGAACACCGTGCTCACCGTCGAGCGCGCCAGCGCCGCGAGCCACGCCAAGCGCGGCTGGGAGCGCTGCACCGACACGCTGATCCACGAACTCGCCGCGCGCCACGAGCATCTCGTGTTCATGCTGTGGGGCGCACACGCGCAAAACAAGCGCACGCTGCTCTCGGGCGCGCATTGCGTGCTGGAAGCGCCGCACCCGTCGCCGCTCTCCGCGCATCGCGGCTTTCTCGGCTGCGGGCATTTCGCGCAAGCCAACGACTATTTGCAGGCGCATGGCCGCCAGCCGATCGACTGGCGTTTGCCTGCGCAAGGCGTCGTGCTCGCCTGATACCCACCGACTACGCGCCGATTCGGGCCGACACGCGCCGGGAGGCCCACAAGCAAAAACGCCACGAAATCGCTTTCGTGGCGTTTTTGTTTTACCGCAGGGAAATCGCCCGCATTACGCGGCGGCGATCGCCTCACGTGCGCTCGCGAGCGCGGCGCTGGCTGCGTCCGGGCCCATGTTCAGGCCTTCGGCATAGATGAAGTTCACGTCGGTCATGCCGAGGAAGCCAAGGAACGACTTCAGGTACGGCGTCTGGCTGTCGTGCGGGGTGCCTTGATACTTGCCGCCGCGCGCCGAAACGACGAACACCTTCTTGCCCGTCACGAGGCCTTCCGGACCGTTCGCGGTGTAGCGGAACGTGATGCCGGCGCGAGCGATCCAGTCGAAGTACGTCTTGAGCTGCGACGAGATGCCAAAGTTGTAGAGCGGCGCGCCGATCACGATGACGTCGGCTGCCTGCAATTCCGCGATCAGCGCTTCGCTGCGTGAGGCGATGGCCTGCTGCTCGGGCGTGCGCTGCTCGGCCGGCGTGAAGAACGCGCCGAGGACGGCGTCGTCGAGGTGCGGCAGCGGATCGGCTTGCAGGTTGCGCGTGACGACTTGCGCGCCCGGATTCGATTGTTGCAGCCTGGCCGTCAATTCATTGACGAGCAGCGTCGACTGGGCGCCTTGCGAGCGGGCGGCGGAATTGATTTGCAGGATCGTGGTCATGGTGGCTCCTTCGGGTCTCAGTTGCGCAACGTTGCGCGAGTGAAGGCATTGTGTTTTTTTACCGCGCCGCGAAAAAGTAGGCCGCCGATGACGGATTGTTGCAAAGATAGAACAATCGTCGGCATGAAAAAACGGCGCGGGGTATCTCGCCCGCGCCGCTTCCGGTGCCACTGCGCTGCGAGCGCGGCTCGATCCCCGCTCAGGCCGCCAGCCACCGCTCGCGCAAGCCGCGCACGGCGGCGCGCTTGTCGGCTCGTTTGTCAGTTCGCTTGTCGGCGGCGCTGAGCTTGTAGCGCGCGACTTCGGGCGCGTCGAGGGTCAGACGCGCCACGCGCAGCTCGTCGCGGCGGAACGCGTGAATCTCGACCTTCGCGCCCGGCTGGTAGCGCGAGAGCAGCGCGTCGAGATTGGCGCCCGTCACGCGCAGGCCGTCCAGCGCGACGAGCGCGTCACCGGCCGAAAGGCCTGCTTTCTGTGCCGCGCCGCCTTCGTAGACCACGGCAAGCGTCGCGTCCGCGCCGCCGCGCAAGCGCGCGCCGAGCGACGGCTTGGCGCCGCGCTCGGGCTCCCCTTCGAGCGTGACGCCGAACGGCTCGAACAGCGCCGCGAGCGGCAAATCGCGCGTGCCGCGCACGGCGTCGCTGAAGAGTGCGCCCAATTCCACTCCCGTCGCCTCGGCGATCAGCGCCTCGACGTCGTCCTCGCCCACGCCCACCGGCTTGCCGCGGTAGAAGTCGCGCCCGTAGCGCTGCCACAGGAGGCGCATGACGTCGTCGAGCGACTTGCGGCCGCCCGTTTGCGCGCGGATCGACAGATCGAACGCCAGGGCGACAAGCGAGCCCTTCGTGTAGTAGCTCACGATCGCATTCGAAGCGTTCTCGTCCTGGCGGTAATACTTCACCCATGCATCGAACGAGCTTTCGGCCACGCTCTGCTTCAGCCGCCCCGTGCCGCGCAGCACGCCCGCAATCGTCTTGCCGAGCAGGCCGAAGTATTCGTCTACGGAAATGAGGCCGCTGCGTACGAGCATCAAGTCGTCGTAGTACGACGTGAAGCCTTCGAAGAGCCACAGGAGCGACGTGTAGTCCTCGCGCGTGAGGTCATACGGCACGAACGCCGCGGGCTTGATGCGCTTCACGTTCCAGGTATGGAAGTACTCGTGACTGCACAGGCCGAGATAGGTGCGATAGCCGTCCGACGTCTCGGGCTTGCCCTTCACCGGCAAGTCCGTGCGATTGCAGATGAGCGCCGTCGAAGCGCGGTGCTCGAGGCCCCCGTAACCGTCGCTCACGGCCTGCGTCATGAACACGTAGCGCTCCATCGGCGCGCGCTTCGTGCGCGGCTCGAAAAGCGCGATCTGCGCCTCGCAGATCTTCTTCAGGTCGGCGGCGAGACGCTCGGTGTCGAGCGCCACCACGCGGCCCGCGATCACGATGTCGTGCGGCACGCCGTGCGCCTTGAAGCTCGCGAGCGTGAACTCGCCGAGCGTGACCGGATGGTCGATCAGCTCGTCGTAGTTGGTGGCCGCGTATTCGCCAAAGCCGTAACGCTTGGTGCCGCGCGCCTCGGCGAGCGCCGTGCCCACGCGCCAGTGGCGGTACGCATGGCCGTCCGGACGCTGGATGTCGACCACGTGCTGCGCCTCTTCGTGGCCGAGCGCCGCGAGAAACACGCTCGTGCCGTTGAAGAAGCCGACGGTGTCGTCGAGATGCGCGGCGCGCACCGACAGGTCCCACGCGTACACCTCGTAGCGCAGCGTGAGTGCGCCCTTCACGGGCGCGGCCTGCCACGTGTGCTTGTCGGTTTTCGTCACGCGCACCTTGCGGCCCGCGTCGTTGAAGGCGCGCAGCGTGACGATGTTGCGCGCGAACTCGCGCACCATGTAGCTGCCCGGAATCCACACGGGCAGCATGAAGCACTGGCCCTCCGGCGCGGGATCCTCGACGGTGAGCGTCACCTCGAACAGATGCGCGGCAGGGTTCTTCGGGACGATGGTGTATCGAATCGGCTTCATCGGCGGGATCGGTGAGAAGTTCGGTCGGCGCAACGCGATTACAGCACGCATGGCCGGGGAAAACGCGAAGGATAAAAAAACACCGGCCGCAAAAGCGGCCGGAGGTTTCGGGCAAGGCCTCAGTGAGCGCTGCTCAGGGCCTTTTCGAGCCGGTCGCCGCTGACCGCGCCCGGCAGCCGCGTGCCGTCGGCGAGGATCACGGTGGGCGTGCCGGTCACGTTCATCTTCTGGCCGAGCGCGAGATTGCTGTCGATGGCGGCGGTGTCGCAGGTGCCGGCGGCCGTGGGCGCCTTGCGGTCAACCATCCACGACTCCCACGCCTTCGCGCGGTCCGTCGAGCACCAGATCTGCTTGGCCTTCGCCGTCGAATCCGGCGAGAGCACCGGATACAGGAAGGTGTAGACCGTCACGTTGTCGATCGACTTGAGCGTGCTTTCGAGCTGGTGGCAGTACGGGCAGTTCGGGTCGGAGAACACGGCCATCTTGCGGCTGCCGTTGCCCTTCACCACCTTCACCGCGTTCGCGAACGGCAGCTTCGCGAAGTCGACCTTGTTGATCTCGTTCAGGCGAGCCTCGGTGAGATTGCGATGCGCCTTGGTGTCGATGAGTTCGCCGTTGAGCACGTAGTCGCCGTTGGCGTCGCTGTAGATGAGCTGCGTGCCGAGGTTGATCTCGTACAGGCCCGGCATCTGCGCCTTGGTGATGCCCTTGATGTCGCTGGCGTCGATACCGAGGCGCGACTGGAGCGCCGATTTGATCTTGTCGGTGGTCTGGTCGGCCTGGGCCGAGCAACCGAGCGCCGAGGTGGCCGCCGCGATGACGATCGCGGCAATGCGAATACGCGTTTGCATGGGATGCATTCCTGATTCGGGCGCGCCGCGCGAATGCGGCGCGCGCAGAGTTCCGTTGGCTGACCGCAGCGCTGGCAAGCGCTGCAAACACCGCCTTCGCCGGCACCGCTGGGCGAATACGCCCATTCTAAGCTGCACCGGGCTTCGAGCAACCGAAATGCCCGCTCGGGCTCGGCGATGCCATAAGCGCAATGGGCGCAATAGGCGCTACGGGCGCGCTAGCCGAGCGCCGAAGCCACGAGCCAGCGCTTGAGCAACGGCTGCGCGCCCACGAACGCCATGCCCGTGTTGCGCACCGCGCGGGCCAGCGTGCCGGGAAATGAAAAGAGGCGTTGCAGGCCGTCGGTGGCGACGACGAGTTTCTGGATGTCTTCGCGGCGGCCGCGTTCGTAGCGGCGCAGCAGAACGAGGTCGCCGAGGTCGCGAAACGCCTCTTTCTTCGTGACGACGTCCACAAGCGCGGCGACGTCGCGCAGACCGAGGTTCACGCCCTGACCGGCGAGCGGGTGAATCAGATGCGCGGCGTCGCCGACCAGCGCGACGCGCGGCGCGACGAGCCGATCGACGGTTTGCAGCGAAAGCGGAAAGCCGCGCGCGGGCGTGACGCATTCGAGCGCGCCCAGCTGGCTTTGCGAAACGCGCTCGACTTCGGCGGCGAGCTGCTCCGGTTCGAGCTTGAGGAGTTCATCGGCATGATCCGTCTGCGCCGACCAGACGAGCGATACGTGCTGGTCCGGCAGCGGCAGCAACGCGACGATCTCGCCCTCGCGGAACCACTGGTACGCCGTTTCGCCGTGCGGCTTTTCCGCGCGGAAATTGGCGACCACGCCGGTTTGGCGGTAGTCGCGCCGCTCGACCTTCGAGCCGATCTGCGAGCGCACCCACGAATGCGCGCCGTCCGCGCCGATCGCGAGATCGGCTTCGATCGTGCGGCCGTTGGCGAGGCCGATCACGGCGGCGTCCGGCTTCACGTCGAGCGTTTGCGCGCGCGTGTCGATCCACGTGAGATTGGGCTGGAAGTGCAGCGCCGCGTCGAGCGCGCGCTCGACGACCGACGACTCGGCAATCCACGCGAGCTGCGCAACCGAGGCCTGATATGCCGAGAAGTGCAGTTCCGCGGCGGCGTCGCCGAACACGCGCATGTCGAGCACGGGCGTGAGGCGCGCGGCGTCCACGGCCTGCCAGACCCGCAGCCGCTCGAACAGCGCCTGCGAGCTGCGCGAAAAGGCGTAGACACGCGCGTCGAACACGGCGCCCGTGGGCAGCGGCGCGCACGGCTGCGCGAGCAGCGCCACGCGCAGGCCGCCCTGGGTCAGCGCGAGCGCCGCCGACTTGCCGACGAGCCCGCCGCCGATCACGGCGACATCAAAGGTCTGGTTGCTTGCAGTCATGCGCGCATTATAGCCGCGGGGGCTTGCCCGACAGGGCCGGACGGGCACGATGTTGCGGCGCAACAAGGGGCCCGCGTCATCCGGCGCTACACGGCGTCGCAGGGCGAATCCGCGTTTCGGGGCGCCCGCCCGCATCGCCCACGCCGAACCCTCCCCCGGACGAGGTTACAATTACGGTTTTCGTGACCCGTAGAATCGTGTCACGCCCCCCGACGTGCCACCTGCGCCGCCCCGCCCGCCGCCTCCGCTATTCGCGCGACGCCCGGCCCCGGGCGCTACGCGCGCGGCGAGCCGCACGTCACCACCCTGACATGCAGAGATTTTCATGAGCCTCAAATGCGGCATCGTCGGCTTGCCTAACGTCGGCAAGTCCACCCTCTTCAATGCGCTGACCAAGGCAGGCATCGCCGCCGAGAACTATCCGTTCTGCACGATCGAGCCGAACGTCGGCGTGGTCGAAGTGCCGGATCCGCGCCTGAAGGCGCTCTCGGAGATAGTGAAGCCCGAGCGCGTCGTGCCGGCCGTGGTCGAATTCGTCGACATCGCGGGTCTGGTCGCGGGCGCGAGCAAGGGCGAAGGCCTCGGCAACCAGTTCCTCGCCAACATCCGCGAAACGGATGCGATCACGCACGTCGTGCGCTGCTTCGAGGACGAAAACGTGATCCACGTGGCGGGCAAGGTCGATCCGCTCTCCGACATCGAAGTCATCAACACCGAACTCGCGCTCGCCGACCTCGCCACCGTCGAAAAGTCGCTCACGCGCTATTCGAAGGCCGCCAAGTCGGGCAACGACAAGGAAGCCGCGAAGCTCGTCGCCGTGCTGGAAAAAGTGCGCACGCAGCTCGACCAGGCCAAGCCCGTGCGCGCGCTCGACCTGAACGAAGACGAACAGGCGCTCCTGAAGCCCTTCTGCCTGATCACCGCGAAGAAGACGATGTACGTCGCGAACGTGAAGGACGACGGCTTCGAGAACAACCCGTACCTCGACGCCGTGCGCAAGCACGCCGAAGCCGAAGGTGCGCCGGTCGTGGCCGTGTGCGCCGCGATCGAAGCCGAAATCGCCGACCTCGACGACGAAGACAAGATCGCCTTCCTCGCCGACATGGGCATGGCAGAGCCGGGCCTCGACCGCGTGATCCGCGCGGGCTTCAAGCTGCTCGGCCTGCAAACGTATTTCACGGCGGGCGTGAAGGAAGTGCGCGCGTGGACGATCCACGTGGGCGATACGGCCCCGCAAGCCGCCGGCGTGATCCACACCGACTTCGAGCGCGGCTTCATTCGCGCGCAAACCATCGCGTTCGACGACTTCATCCAGTACAAGGGCGAAACCGGCGCGAAGGAAGCCGGCAAGATGCGCGCCGAAGGCAAGGAATATGTCGTGCACGACGGCGACGTGATGAACTTCCTGTTCAACGTGTAAGCGACGTTGCAAGGCAATGCAGAAAAGCCCGCTTGTGAGCGGGCTTTTTTGTGGCTGAGGGCGCGAGCGGCCGACGGTAGCCACCCGTCACTCCCCCGCCGCCCCCACCCCGTACAATAGCGGTTTGCGTTTCACCCGGCGTCACCCCAATTCGCGGTTCCGACGTGGCGCCCGTGCAAGCAGCGCCGCGTCCCGCCCCCTTTTCTCCCGTTTCCAAAGACACTCTCATGGCCCAATACGTCTTCACCATGAACCGGGTCGGCAAGATCGTGCCGCCCAAGCGCCAGATCCTGAAGGACATCTCGCTGTCGTTCTTCCCCGGCGCGAAGATCGGCCTGCTCGGCCTGAACGGCTCGGGCAAGTCCACGCTCATCAAGATCATGGCCGGCGTCGACAAGGACATCGAAGGCGAAGCCACGCCGATGCCGAATCTGAACATCGGCTACCTCCCGCAGGAGCCGCAGCTCGATCCGGAAAAGACCGTGCGCGAAGCGGTCGAAGAGGGTCTGGGCGACGTATTCAATGCGCAGAAGAAGCTCGACGAAATCTACGCCGCCTACGCGGAGCCGGATGCCGACTTCGACGCACTCGCCGCCGAACAGGCAAAGTACGAAGCGATTCTCGCGACCACCGACGGCAGCGCCGAACAGCAGATCGAAATCGCCGCCGACGCCCTGCGCCTGCCGGCGTGGGACGCGAAAATCGGTAACCTCTCGGGCGGTGAAAAGCGCCGCGTCGCGCTGTGCAAGCTGCTGCTCGAAAAGCCCGACATGCTGCTGCTCGACGAGCCGACCAACCACCTCGACGCCGAATCGGTCGAGTGGCTCGAGCAGTTCCTTACGCGCTTCCCGGGCACCGTGGTCGCCGTGACCCACGATCGCTACTTCCTGGACAACGCCGCCGAGTGGATTCTCGAACTCGACCGTGGCCACGGCATTCCCTGGAAGGGCAACTACTCCAGCTGGCTCGACCAGAAGGAAGAGCGCCTGAAGCAGGAAGAAGCGTCGGAATCGGCGCGCCAGAAGGCGATCAAGAAGGAACTGGAGTGGGTGCGCCAGAACCCGAAGGGCCGTCAGGCGAAGTCGAAGGCGCGTATCGCCCGCTTCGAGGAACTGTCGAGCGCCGATTACCAGAAGCGCAATGAAACGCAGGAAATCTTCATTCCGGCGGGCGAGCGTCTGGGCAACGAAGTCATCGAGTTCAAGAACGTCAGCAAGTCTTACGGCGACCGTCTGCTGATCGACAACCTCAGCTTCAAGATTCCGGCGGGCGCGATCGTCGGCATCATCGGGCCGAACGGCGCCGGCAAGTCGACGCTGTTCCGCATGCTCACGGGCAAGGAGCAGCCGGATTCGGGCGAGATCGTGCAGGGCCCGACGGTCAAGCTCGCGTACGTGGACCAGAGCCGCGACGCGCTGGCCGCCGACAAGACCGTGTTCGAGGAAATCTCGGGCGGCGCGGACGTGCTGACCGTGGGCAAGTACGAAACGCCGTCGCGCGCGTACATTGGCCGCTTCAACTTCAAGGGCGGCGACCAGCAGAAGGTCGTCGGCAATCTGTCGGGTGGTGAGCGCGGCCGTCTGCATCTGGCCAAGACGCTGATTTCGGGCGGCAACGTCCTGCTGCTGGACGAACCGTCGAACGACCTCGACGTCGAAACGCTGCGCGCGCTCGAAGACGCGCTGCTCGAATTCGCGGGCTCGGTGATGGTGATTTCGCACGATCGCTGGTTCCTCGACCGTATCGCCACGCACATCCTGGCGTTCGAAGGCGACTCGCAGGTCACGTTCTTCGACGGCAACTATCAGGAATACGAGGCCGACAAGATCAAGCGCCTGGGCGAGGAAGCCGCGCGTCCGAAGCGTCTGCGCTACAAGCCGATCAGCCGGTAACCCGCGACGGGTTCGGTAGCCAGCAACGGCGGCCCTCGGGCCGCCGTTTTTCTTTGCGGCACGCGCGGCACGGCGGTTGCGCGAAAGCCGCTACGCTTAGGGCCTTCAGCCTTTGGTCCTCTAGCCCCTGGCCCTCTCCCCCGCGAGGAATTGCGCATGGCGATGCCGCTCCGCAACCGGATTCTGCTGATCGTGACGATCGCCGCCGCGTTACTCGTGCTTGCGGCGCTCGGCGCGGCGTACACGCTCCAGCGCGAGGCAAAGGCGTATGTGGAGCGAGCGCTCGCGCCCGTCGGCACGGCGGCGAGCGTGAACGTGGCATTCAACCTCTCGTCCGTCGAACTCGTCGACGTCCGCCTGAAACCGCCGCCCAACTGGCCCACCGCCAACACGCTGCGCGCCGCGCGCATCACGATCACGCCCGACCTGCGCGCACTGCTCTCGCACCGCGTGCACATCCGCAGTGTCACAGTGAGCGACTTCACGATGACGGTGCTGCGCCGGGAGAGCGGCTCCATCCTGATCCTGCCGAATCTGCGCGACGAGATGGCGCAAGCTTCAGCGCCCGCGTCCGGCGCGAGCGCAACGCCGGACGCGGGCGGCCTGCCCCGCGAAAAGGTCATCGACCATATCGGCTTCGAGAACGGCACGTTCGAGTTCTACGACCGCTCGGTGAGCAACCCGCCGTGGCGCGTGACGGTGAACCGCGCGCAGGCGAGCGTGGACAACGTGCATCTGCCCGCGCTCAGCGAGCCCACGCGCGTTTCGGTCACGGGCAATGTGGTCGGCCCCGAGCATACGGGCCGCGTCGCGTTTGACGGCTGGATGCAGATCGCGAACAAGGATTCGCAAACGCACACGACGCTGCGCGGCGTGGACGTGCGCACGATCGATCCGTATCTGCTGAAAAAGGCCGGCGCCAAGGCCAATGTGACGGGCGGCACGCTCGACCTCGATCTCACCTCGACCGTGCGCGGCTATCACCTGCACGCGCCGGGCACGGTCACGCTGCACAACCTGCAACTGGCGGAAAGCGGCGACGCCGTGGACACCTTCCTGTCGATCCCGACGCGCGCCGCCGTGGCCGCGCTCAAGGCGCACAAGGGCGAGATCACGCTGCATTTCGTGCTAGACGGCAACTTGCGCGATCCGAAATTCAAGCTCAACGAAAGCCTCGTGACGGAACTGCGCGCGGGGTTCGCGCAAGCGCTCGGCGTGAGCGCGGAGGGCGTGGCGAAGGGCGCAGGGCAAACGGCGAAGGGAATCGCCGACGCGCTGCGCAGCCTGCTCGGGCAACCGGCGGCGCCGGCGCCCGCATCGAAATAGCCCGCGAGCGCGGGCTTGCTGCGCGATCAGGCGATCACGCGAACAGGCAGTCAGCCGATCAGCCGCTCAGAGCGGCAGGCCGAGTTCGCGCAGCTTCGCGTCGGTGGCGGCGTTGCTCGAGTGATGCACGCCATGCCAGCCGAGCGCCGTGGCGGCCTCGGCATTGCGCGCGTTGTCGTCGATGAAAACGAGTTCCTCGGGCTTCACGCCGGGCAACTGCGCCTCGATGCGGCGAAACATCTCGTGGAAGATCGCCGGATCGGGCTTCACGAGCTTCACGCGCCCCGAAACGACGATGTCGCGGCAGCGCCGCAGGATGCCAAAGCGCTCCCAGGCCCACGGAAACGTCTCCGCCGACCAGTTGGTGAGGCCGAAGATCGGCACGCCCGCCGCTTCCAGCCGCTCGAAGGTGGCGACGCCGCCCTCGAGCAGGCCGCCGATCATCTCGTGCCAGCGGTCGTAAAACGCGCGAATGAGCGCCTCGTGCTCGGGAAACTTCGCGACCAGTTCCTCGGTGCCCACGGCAAGGGGCTCGCCGCCGTCCTGGCGGATCACCCAGTCCATCTTGCAGACGTTCGTGAGGAACCAGCGCCGCTCGTCGTCGTTGGGAATGAGCTTGCGATAGAGATGCTCGGGATTCCAGTCCACGAGCACGCCGCCGAAATCGAACACCACTGCCTTGATCGCCATACGCTTGCCGCTCCGCTTGATCGCTAGCTGAATATCGAGGAAATCAGATCGGTTGCGTGCGCTTTTCGAGCCACGCGAGCGCCTCGCCGCTCACATGCGGCGCGACGCGCACGCGCACCGTCTGGTGGTACGCGTTCAGCCATTCGCGTTCGTCCTCACGCAAGAGCGACAGATCGATACAGCGCGTGTCGATCGGGCAGAGCGTGAGCGTCTCGAAGTTGAGGAACTCGCCGAATTCGGTGGTTTCGGCGCGCTGGTTCAGCACGAGATTCTCGATGCGCACGCCCCACTTGCCCGGCCGGTAGATGCCCGGCTCGACCGATGTGATCATGCCCTCTTCCATCGCGGTCCACGGTTCGGCGGGCGCGTAATGGGAGATGACCTGCGGGCCTTCATGCACGTTCAGGAAGTAGCCCACGCCGTGGCCCGTGCCGTGGCCATAGTCCACGCCGGCTTCCCAGATCGGCGCGCGCGCGATGGCGTCGAGCATCGGCGAGCGGATGCCGCGCGGGAACTGCGCGCGAGAGAGCGCCATCATCCCCTTGAGGACGAGCGTGAAGTCGCGCTTTTGCTCCGCGCCCGGTGTGCCCACGGGCACGACGCGCGTGATGTCGGTGGTGCCGTCGAGGTACTGGCCGCCCGAGTCGATCAGCAGCAGGCCGTCGCCCTCGATCACACTGTGCGACTCGGGCACGGCGTGGTAGTGCGGCATCGCGCCGTTGGCGTTGAAGGCCGCGATGGTCGCGAATGAGAGCGACTTGAAGCCGGGCCGGCGCGCGCGCGCGGCGGTGAGCTTTTCGTCGATGGTCAGTTCGGTGATGGTCTCGTGGCCAAGCGCGGCTTCGAACCACGCGAAGAACTCGGCGAGCGCCGCGCCGTCCTGCTCCATGGTCGCGCGCACGTGGTCGGCTTCGGCGGCGGTCTTGCGCGACTTGAAGAACGTGCTCGGGTTGACCGACTCCACGAGTTGCACCGCCGACGACACCGCCTTCAGCAAGCCGTACGTCACGCGGCGCGGATCGACGAGCAGCGCGGCCTTGGCTGGCAGCACCGCGAGCGCGGCGGCGGCCTCGGCGTAGGGCGCCACACGCACCTTGTCTTTCGCGAGCGATTGAGCAAGCGCCTCGCTCACCTTGCCGCCGGCGACGAAGAGCGTCGCTTCGTCCGGCCCGATCAGCGCATGCGCGACGAACACCGGGTTGTAGTTGACGTCCGCGCCGCGCAGGTTGAAGAGCCATGCGAGGTCGTCGAGCGTCGAGATGAAATGCCACTGCGCGCCCTTCTCCTGCATCGCGCGGCGCACCTGTTCGAGCTTGCCCGCGCGGCTCGTGTCCGCGTGCGGCGCAACGTGCTCGTACACCGGTTCGAGCGGCAGCGACGGGCGGCCTTGCCACACGTCGTCGAGCAGATCGAGGTCGGTGCGCAGCGCGATGTCGCGCGCCTTGAGCGCGTCGGCGAGCGCGCGCGCCGAGGCCACGCCCAGCACGTCGCCGTCCACGGCCACCGCGCCGCCCGCGCGCACGTTCTGCGCAAGCCAGTCGATGTGCGGCGCGCTCTGCTGGCCGGCCATCATCTTCATGAGCTGTATGCCCGTGCCCGCCAACTGGTTTTCGGCCTGCACCCAGTAGCGGCTGTCCACCCACACGCCCGCGAAGTCCTTCGTCACGACCAGCGTGCCCACCGAGCCGGTGAAGCCCGACAGCCACTCGCGGCCCTGCCAGCGGCGCGGCAGGTACTCGGAGAGATGCGGATCGGCGGACGGCACGAGTGCGGCGTCCACGTCGGCGCGCGCCATTGCGGCGCGCAGGGCGGCAATGCGTTCAGGGATCGAAGCGGTTTCGGGGAGTCGGGCGTTCATGTTTTCACCTGCGAAGAATTCGGGGCGGGATGATGGGTGGACCGGATCGGAACGGGTTAGCGCTGCCGCGCGCGCAACGCGACGCACGCGCCCACGAAGACGAGTGCGAGCGCCGTGCAAAGCGGCCATTCGAGCACCTCGCCGTCGTAGAAGAGGCCCGTCGCGCGGCCCACCGCTTTCGCGAGCACCGCGCCCAGCACGCCGGCCACGGCCGCCAGCGCGAACCCGTGGCGGGCGGCACGGCGCAGGGGATGGAGCCACCACCCGGCACACCCCACCACCAGACCCAGAACAACGATACCGGACCAGCCCATTAGAGATTTGTCCTATAGATTTTCAGAGATGTCTGATAGGACCGTCGAAGCGCGAGGGCTAGCATCACTTTCTCGGTTACATCTACTTTTACTGGAGAACGGTCGGCTCGGCGCTTTCCGCGTAGCGGTTGAGTGTAGGGGGCGGGATGGCGCAAGGCAAGCGCGTCCGGTCCGCCGCGGCCGCCCCCCCCTCGTATGCGAATCGCCCTAGTCGAACCCGACGCCCGTCAGGCCGAAATCGTCGTCCGCCTGCTCATCGCGGGCGGGCACGCATGCCAGCACTTCGCGCTCGGCACACAGTTCTTCGAGACGCTCGAAGAAGAAACCTTCGACCTCCTCGTCGTGGCATGGTGGTGCGGCGACACCGGCGCCGACGACCTCATCCCGCGCACCCGCAAGCTGCTCCCGGGCCTGCCCGCCATCGTGCTGATGGTCACGCCGCACGAGAGCGAGATCGTCGCGAGCCTGCAAGCCGGCGCCGACGACTGTATCGCCAAGCCTGTGCGCGGCCCCGAAATGCTCGCGCGCATCGACGCGCTGCTGCGCCGCGCGGGCGTGCGCCGTCCGCGCAACCGCGCGCGCCACGGCTTTGGCGACTATCTCTTCGACTCGGGGCGCTACGAAGTGTCCTTCCGGGGCCAGACCGTCACGCTCACGCCGAAGGAATATCGCTTCGCCCTGCTGCTGTTCACGAACGCATCGCGCCCCGTTTCGCGCGCGCGCATTCTCGAAACGGTGTGGAATCTGAACCGCGACGTTCGGTCGCGCACGCTCGACACGCACGCCTCCCGGCTGCGCAGCAAATTGCAGCTCGGGCCCGAGCACGGCTGGCGTTTGACGACCTTGTACGGCTTCGGCTACCAGCTCGAAAGACTCCCCCTATCATCTGCCGAAGAGTCGGAATCTGTCGACGAGAATGTCAGAAGCGCGGAAAAGTTATAATATCCGCCTAAATCTTCGCCCCATGGTATGCAGCTTCTAACGATCGGAATCAATCACCACACCGCGCCCGTCGCCTTGCGCGAACGCGTGGCGTTTCCGCTCGAACAGATCAAGCCCGCACTCGGCTTGTTCAAGGAAGCGTGGTCCGGCAAGCGTTCGCTGAGCGCGCCGGAGGCCGCCATCCTCTCCACCTGCAACCGCACCGAGCTCTATTGCGCGACCGACGCGCACGGCTCGCGCGAGGCCGCGGTGAGCTGGCTGTCCCATTACCACGGCATCCGCGAGGAAGAACTCGCGCCGCACGTCTATACGCTGCCGCAGTCGGAAGCGGTCCGCCATGCGTTCCGGGTGGCGTCGGGACTCGATTCGATGGTGCTCGGCGAAACGCAGATCGTCGGCCAGTTGAAGACGGCGGTACGCACCGCGACCGAAGCGGGCGCCCTCGGCACCTATCTGAACCAGTTGTTCCAGCGCACCTTCGCCGTGGCGAAGGAAGTGCGCACCACGACTGAAATCGGCGCGCAGTCGGTTTCGATGGCCGCCGCCGCCGTGCGCCTCGCGCAGCGCATCTTCGACAAGATCGCCAACCAGCGCGTGCTGTTCATCGGCGCGGGCGAAATGATCGAGCTGTGCGCCGCCCACTTCGCCGCGCAGCAGCCGCGCGAACTCGTGGTGGCCAATCGCACCGCCGAGCGCGGGCGCTATGTTGCGGAACGTTTCAACGGCAAGTCGATTCCGCTCTCCGACCTGCCCTCGCGCATGCACGAGTTCGACATCATCGTCTCGTGCACGGCGTCCACGCTGCCCATCATTGGTCTCGGCGCCGTCGAGCGCGCGGTGAAGGCGCGCCGTCACCGCCCCATTTTCATGGTCGACCTCGCGGTGCCGCGTGACATCGAGCCCGAAGTCGGCCAGCTCGAAGACGTGTTCCTCTACACCGTCGACGATCTCGGCACGATCGTGCGCGAAGGCAATGCCTCGCGCCAGGCAGCCGTGGCGCAAGCCGAAACGATCATCGAGTCGCGCGTGGCGAACTTCATGCAGTGGCTCGACTCGCGCAGCATCGTGCCCGTCATCCGCCACATGCACACCCAGGCCGACGCCCTGCGCCGCGCCGAACTCGAGCGCGCCCGCAAGATGCTCGCGCGCGGCGACGACCCGTCCGCCGTGCTCGAAGCGCTCTCGCAGTCGCTCACCAACAAGCTGATCCACGGCCCGACGCACGCGCTCAACACGTCGAGCGGCGACAACCGCGATTCGCTCATCGAGCTGATGGGCGGTTTCTATCGCCACGGCCAGTCGCCGAAATCCGGCGACGCGGCGCAGCCCGCGACCTCCGAAGCCTCGTCCCGTTCCGCGGACGCCTCCGGCTCGACTGAAGCGTCCGGTTCTTCGGACCGTTAGCGACGCTCGGGCCCGGCGCGCGCCATGCGCGCCCCGCACGAACGGGCCGCGCGCCCGCCTCTTCTCTCTCGCAGTCCTTTCCGGAGCCCGCTCCGCACCGCCCGATGAAAACGAGCATGCAATCGAAGCTCGACCAGCTGACTACGCGCCTGGCCGAGCTGAACGACCTGTTGAGCCGTCCCGACGTGACCTCGAACCGCGACCAGTACCGCAAGCTCACGCGCGAGCATTCGGAACTGGGGCCGGTGGTCGAGCACTACGGCCAATGGCGCCAGGCGAAAGACGACGAGGCCGCGGCGAAGGACCTGCTCTCCGACGCCTCGATGCGCGACTTCGCCGAGGAAGAAGTGAAGGCCGCGCGCGAGCGCATGGCGCAGCTCCAGCACGAATTGCAGATGATGCTGCTGCCGAAGGACCCCAACGACGACCGCAACGTGTTCCTCGAAATCCGCGCGGGCACGGGCGGCGACGAGTCGGCCCTGTTCGCGGGCGACCTCCTGCGCATGTACCTGCGCTACGCGGAGCGCAACCGCTGGCAGATCGAAATGATGTCGGCGAGCGAGTCGGATCTGGGTGGCTACAAGGAAGTGATCGTGCGCATTGCGGGCGAGGCGGCCTATTCGAAGCTCAAATTCGAGTCGGGCGGCCATCGCGTGCAGCGCGTGCCGGCCACGGAAACGCAGGGCCGCATCCACACGTCGGCCTGCACGGTCGCGGTGATGCCCGAGGCGGATGAAATTGGCGAGGTCGAGATCAATCCCGCCGATCTGCGCATCGACACGTTCCGCGCTTCGGGCGCGGGCGGCCAGCACATCAACAAGACCGATTCGGCCGTACGCGTGACGCACTTGCCGACCGGCATCGTCGTGGAATGCCAGGACGACCGCTCGCAGCACAAGAACAAGGATCGCGCGCTCAAGGTGCTCGCCGCGCGCATCAAGGACAAGCAGTACCAGGAGCAGCACGCGAAGGAAGCGGCCACGCGCAAGAGCCTCGTGGGCTCGGGCGACCGCTCGGAGCGCATCCGCACCTATAACTTCCCGCAAGGGCGGCTCACCGATCACCGCATCAATCTCACGCTCTATCGTCTCGAAGCGATCATGGACGGCGACCTCGGCGAGTTGATCGGCGCCCTGGTTTCCGAGCATCAGGCCGAACAGCTTGCCTCGCTCGGCGACGCGGATTGAGCGCGCACCCGGTATGAACGAAGCCGTCACCGCCGACGCCCTGCTGCGCGCCTCGCCGCTGCCCGCGCTCGAAGCGCGCATCCTGCTGATGCACGTGCTCGGCTGGCGCCGCACCGAACTCATCACGCGCGGCGACCAGGCGCTCGACGCGGCCCGCGTGGACGCTTACCGCGCGCTCGAAGCGCGCCGCGTGCGCGGCGAGCCGATCGCGCAGCTCGTGGGCGCGCGCGAGTTCTACGGCCTCGACTTCGATGTGACGCCCGATGTGCTGATTCCGCGCCCGGAAACCGAACTGCTCGTGGAAACGGCGCTCGCCGCGCTCGAAGGCGTTGTGCAGCCGCGCGTGCTCGACCTCGGCACCGGCAGCGGCGCGATCGCCGTGGCGCTCGCGTCGATGCGGCCCGACGCACGCGTCTGGGCGGTCGACCGCTCGGCCGCCGCACTCGAGGTGGCGGCGCGCAATGCCGCGAAACTGCTGAACGCGCGGCGCCCCGGCGGCGCGCTCGCGTTCGTGGCGGGCAGCTGGTACGACACGCTCGACCCGGCACTGCGCTTCGAGGCGATCGTGAGCAATCCGCCGTATATCGCGAGCGGCGATCCGCATCTGGAGCAGGGCGACTTGCGTTTCGAGCCGCGCGGCGCGCTCACCGACGAAGCCGACGGCCTCACCGCCCTGCGCGCGATCGTTGCGGGCGCGCCCGCGCGGCTCGCGCCTGGCGGCACGCTCTGGATGGAGCACGGTTATGACCAGGCGCAAGCCGTGCGCGCACTGCTGGCAGGCGCGGGCTTCGCCGATGTGCGCTCCGGGCGTGACCTGGCGGGCATCGAGCGCATCAGCGGCGGCCGTATGCCTGGCTGATGCCTGGCTGAGGCCGGGCTGAGGCCGCCGGTCACGCCCGGCTCTCCCCGACGAAATCCGCTATCATTTCATCCTGCATTCCAACGTATTCAGCATCAATCCAATCGCAAGGTCAGTCATGGACACTCAACAACGCATCAAGCAGATCGTCGACGAAAACGCCGTCGTCCTCTTCATGAAGGGCAACGCGCAGTTCCCGATGTGCGGCTTCTCCGGTCGCGCGGTGCAGATCCTGAAAGCGTGCGGCGTCGATCAGCTCAAGACTGTCAACGTGCTCGAGGACGACGAGATCCGCCAGGGCATCAAGGAATTCTCGAACTGGCCGACCATTCCGCAGCTCTACGTGAAGGGCGAGTTCATCGGCGGCTCGGACATCATGATGGAGATGTACCAGAACGGCGAACTGCAACAGCTCTTCGCCGCGGCGTAAATGCCGGCCTGCGGGGCGGCGGCGGACGCAATGGCAATCCATTGCGTCTCGTTCGTCCCCGGGCGCGCGGCGCGCCACGCCCGCGCGCTTCATGAGGCGCCGCGCGCCTCGCCTTCGCTTCGACTCCCCACCCGCCTGACGTGAATACCGCCTCCCCTGCCTCGTCCGCCGTCGCACGGCCCGCGCAACGCCGGCTGATCATCGCGATTACGGGCGCCACGGGCGCGATCTATGGCGTGCGCATGCTCGACGTGCTGCGGCGGCTGGGCGGCGTCGAAACGCATCTGCTGGTGTCGGCCGCGGGGTGGCTGAACATCCAGCACGAACTCCAGATCACGAAAGACGATCTCCATGCGCGCGCCGACGTGGTCCATTCGGTGCGCGATGTCGGCGCAACCATCGCATCGGGCTCGTTCGCGACCGACGGCATGATCGTCGCGCCCTGCTCGATGAAGACGCTCGCGAGCGTCGCCCACGGTCTCTCCGACAACCTGATCGCACGCGCCGCCGACGTCACGCTCAAGGAGCGCCGCCGCCTCGTGCTGCTCGTGCGCGAGACGCCGTTCAACCTCGCGCATCTGCGCAACATGACGGCCGTGACCGAAATGGGCGGCGTGATCTTCCCGCCGCTGCCGGCCTTCTACAACCAGCCGGCCTCGATCGACGAAATGGTCGATCACACCGTGGCGCGCGTGCTCGACCTGTTCGCGCTCGGGCCCGCGCTCTCGCCCGCCTGGCCGGGGCTGCGCGGCAGCGGCGAGTAGCCGCGGCCCGAATCTCTTCGCGCTGCGCCGATTATCAATACCGGCGACACAATCAATTCCCTTTCGCCCCGTTTAATTCTCGACGGTAGGCTCCTATATTGATCGCAATACGATACTTTCGGACCGCCCTGGCGCGGCCAGCCCACGATCATGACAACCCGTACGCCTACCCTCTATCTTTCGCACGGCGCGCCGACGCTGCCGATCGACCCGTCGCTGCCGTCCGGCGGCTTCACCACGCTTGCGCAGCACCTGCCGCGTCCGCAGTCGGTGCTGATGCTCTCGGCGCATTGGGGCACGATGCGCCCCGTGGTGAGCACCGCCACGCAGCCCGAAACGATCCACGACTTCTACGGCTTTCCGCGCGCGCTCTACGAGATCCAGTATCCGGCGCCGGGCGCGCCCGAGACGGCTCAGCGCGCCGCGGCGCTGCTGCGCGAGCAAGGCGTGCCGGTCGATGAGGAAGCGCACGGGCTCGACCACGGCGCGTGGGTGCCCATGCTGCTGATGTTCCCCGACGCCGACGTGCCGGTCGCGCAGCTCTCGATCCAGCCGCGCGCCGACGCCGCGCACCACTTCGCCGTCGGCCGCGCGCTGCGCGCGTTGCGCGACGAAGGCGTGATGGTGATCGGTTCGGGCCAGATCACGCACAACCTGCGCGCGGCGGACTTCTCGGCGCGCCCCGAAGACGCCGACCCGCGCGTGGCCGAGTTCACCGACTGGTTCGAGAACCACCTCGCCGCGCGTGATATCGACGCGCTGCTCGACTACCGCCAGCGCGCTCCGCACGCGGTGCTCATGCACCCGACCGACGAGCACCTGCTGCCCGTCTTCGCGGCGCTCGGCGCGGCTGACGACGACTACACGCTCGGCGTGCAATCGCTCGGCACCTACCAGCGCGCGCTGGCGATGACGAACTACGTGTTCGGCAGCGCCGTGCAGTAAGACCGCCGCACACGCTCCGGACGCAAAAAAGCCCGCCTGAATCGCTTCAGGCGGGCTTTTTGTTTTGCGCCGCTTCGACAGCGCGGCGCAATCGGACCAGCGACGCTTAGTGCGCTTGGCTTAGTGCGCTCAGTGCGCGCCGATGCCTTCGAGCACTTCGTCGTGTTCTTCGCGTTCGGCGAGGTACGGCGAACGGTAGCCCGAACTCACGCCCCAGTAATAGAACACGAGCGAGATCAGCGCGACCACGAGCATGTCCCAGCCGTAGGGAAGCAGGCCGCTGCCGCCGAACTCCTTGCTGCCGAGCAACGAGAGCAGCGCCATGATCGGCAGGTACGCGCACAGCCACCATGCGGCCTTCAGATCCTGGCCCCAGCCGGCGAAGCCCTGCTTGCGCTGGAAGTAGAAGTACACCGGCAGCGCGACGACCATCAGCAGGATGATTTCGCCGGTCAGCGGCCACTTCGCCCAGTACAGGATCATCGACGCGCAGACGAACGCGAACGGCGCGATCACTTTCATGAACGGCACGGAGAGCGGGCGCTCGATGTCCGAGGCGGCGCGCTTGAGCGCCATCAGGCTGATCGGACCCGTGAGGTACGAAATCACCGTCGCCACCGAGATCACCGCCGCGAGCGAGCTCCAGCCGCGGAAGAAGAACATGAAGATGAACGAAACGAGCAGGTTGAACCACATCGCGTTGCGCGGCACGCCGTAGAACGGGTGCACGTTGCCGAACATCTTCGGCATCGTGTTGTTGCGCTCCATCGCGTAGATCATGCGCGAGGTCGTCGCCATGTAGGTCGTACCGGTGCCGCTCGGGCTCACGAATGCGTCGACGTAGAGCAGGATGGCGAGCCAGTTCAGGTTCAGCGCGATCGCGAGTTCCGCGAACGGCGACTTGAAGTTGAACGTGTTCCAGCCCTTCATGACGTCCGACGGCGAAACCGCGCCGATGTACGCGATTTGCAGCAGCACGTAGATCACGAGCGCGCAGAGGATCGAGCCGATCACCGCGAACGGCACGCTCTTGGCCGGATTGCGCGCTTCACCCGCGAGGTTGATCGGGCTCTGGAAGCCGTTGAACGCGAACACGATGCCGCTCGTCGCGACCGCCGTGAACACCGCCGACCAGCCATAAGGCGCGAACGTGCTCGCCTCGCCGAAATTCTCGTGGTGGAAGCCACCCGCCATCAGACCGACGATCGTGAGACCCGGAATGATGAACTTGAAGATCGTGATCGCGCTATTGGCGCGCGCGAACAGCTTCACACCCCAATAGTTGAGCATGAAGTAGATGATCACGAGGATGGCGGAAAGCCCGAGCCCTGAATGTGTTAATGACCCGTCGACGAAGAGCGCGTGCGCCCACTCGTAGGGCCAGGTGCTCATGTACTGGATCGAGGCTTCGGCTTCGATCGGGATCACCGAGACAATGGCGATCCAGTTTGCCCACGCGCTGATGAAGCCCACCAGTGCGCCGTGCGAGTAGCGGGCGTAACGGACCATGCCGCCCGACTCCGGGAACATCGCGCCCAGTTCGGCGTAAGTCAGGGCGATGGCCAGAATGACCACGGCGCCGATGATCCAGGCACAAACGGCCGCCGGACCCGCGATTTTCGCCGCCTTCCACGCGCCGAACAGCCAGCCCGAACCGATAATCGACCCGAGGCCGGTAAACATCAGCGCGAACGGGCCGATGTTCCGTTGAATAGAACTTTTCACGTCTTCTCCTGTATCAAGAGCAGCTCGACACCGCATTTATCCCGTCTGTTGTGCGGGCGGGTTTCCCGCGGTTGTCGTACCTCCACACGAAAGATTGCGCCTGTAGGCGCAACTTTAGCGCGGCGCGTAGTTTAACCGGTTGCACCGCCGAAAGTCGCGGCTTAATACAAAAAAGTCATTTGCTTATCAAGCTTTGTAAGGTTTTGTTGCGTCCCCGAAGTAAAAAAACATGGAGATTGCCGGGCCCCCAGTTGACCTTGTTCGCAATAAGCCGTATAAAGTTCGAGCAGGATTTCAAGCGGCGAGTGTGAATTGGTCTTTCGTAGTTCGCCCATCAACGGTACTCCGGCTGGTCCCATACCCCTTCCTTGATTTTCATGCACCTCTCGGGCTTCGGCCTTCATTCATTTTTAGGAAAGTAATATGGAAACCGGTACCGTCAAGTGGTTCAATGACGCAAAGGGCTTTGGCTTCATCACTCCGGACGGCGGCGGCGAAGACCTGTTCGCGCACTTCTCGGAAATCAAGATCGACGGCTTCAAGACGCTGCAAGAGAACCAAAAGGTTCAATTCGAAGTCCGTACGGGCCCGAAGGGCAAGCAAGCCGCCAACATCAAGCCGGTCTAAGGGCTGCGGACCGTGTCCGCGCCGACCTGCTTTGACGTTCAGGACCTGAACACCGGTTCTTGAGTGGCAAGCTTACCGAAAAACCCCACGCTTCTTCTCGAACGTGGGGTTTTTTCTTGCCTGCCGTTTTTTGCGCGGATCAAGCCCGCCCGGCACGCTCAGCCAAACAGGCGCCGCGCGTGAATGCCAAGCCCCGTCGCCACGCTCGCGAGGCGGTCGCCGAACACGGGCTGGGCATCGGGGAACGCCTCGGCCAGCGCCTGCGTGAGGAACATGAGGCCGGTCGAGCCGCCCGTGAAGTAGAGCGCGCTCACCTGGCCCGGCGCCACGCCCGCGGCCTGCACGGTGTCGCGCGCGGCCTGCACGATGCGGCGCGTTTCCTCGCGGCCCGCCTCGACGAGCTGGGCGTCGCCGAACGCGAGGCGCAGATCCGCTTCGACCGATTCGAGGTCGATCATCGTCTCCCCGCCCGCCGACACGCCGATCTTCGCCTCCTCCGCGCGCGCCATGAGCGCGTGCCCGAGACGCTCCTCGACCACGCGCATCAGGCGGTCGTGGTGGCGCGTCTCGCGGTACAGGTGACGCATGAGCTTGAGCTCGGTGGTGCGCTTGGGCGTGTAGATCGTGTTGATCAGGTGCCAGGTCGCCAGATCGAAGTAGATGCGGTTCGGCACTTCGCGGCCTTCCGGGTCAAGCGCCTGGTAGCCGAGTTCGCGCAGGATGGTCGCGAGCTCGACACGGCGGTCGAAGTCCGTGCCCGCCACGTGCACGCCGTGGTGCGCGAGCACGTCGTCCTTGCGCTCGAGCCGCGACATGCGCTGCGGCCCCACGCGTACGAGCGAAAAGTCCGACGTGCCGCCGCCAATGTCGGCCACGAGCACGAGCCCTTCAGCGGTAAGGCGCGACTCGTAGTCGAACGCGGCCGCGATCGGCTCGTACTGGAACTCGATCTCGCGAAAGCCCACGCCGCGCGCCGCGCCTTCGAGCTGGTCCTGCGCGAGCCGGTCGGCGCGCGGGTCCTCGTCGACGAAGAACACGGGGCGCCCGAGCACCGCGTGCGTGATCGGCGCGCCCGCGCAGCGTTCGGCGCTGCGTTTCAGGTGTTCGAGAAAGATCGTGATGATCTCGGTGTAGCGAATCGCGCTGCCGTCGCCGAGGTCGGTCGTGCTTTCGGCGAGCGGCGAGCCGAGGATGCTCTTCATCGAGCGCATCAGGCGGCCGTCGAAGCCGTCGATATAGGACGCCAGTGCGGCGCGCCCGAACTCGCGCGTGTGTTCGTCGACGTTGAAGAACACCGACGTCGGCAAGGTGGTGTGGGCGCCTTCCACCGGCGCAAGGCGCATGGCGTCGCCGGCCGCTGCGGGCAGCGCCACTGCCGAATTGGAGGTTCCGAAGTCAATCGCGCAGAAGCTGGTCATGGCAAAGGCTGCGCCGCAGCGAATGCGCGCGCGAGAGAGGAAAGGTCGGGGAGGACCGGCTTTGTAACACGAAAGCGCGGCGCGGGGCAACCGCAGGGCCTTGATGCGGCCCCACAAGAAAAACGCGCGGACTGCGCCGCGCGTTTCATATGACCCATCTGGGAGCACCGGACACGCGCGCAGCCAGCCGGCGCGCACCCGGTTGCAGGATCAACCCTTGAACGGCTTCTTCCAGGCGTTTTCGTAGGCGATGTCGCCCACCGCCGAGCGCGTGCGCTCCGCTTTTTCGCGGTCGCGCAGCACCGGCTCCAGCCTGTCGGTTTCGCCGTAGTGGCCGATCGAGATGATCGCGAGCGGCTCCACGTCGTTCGGCAGGGCGAATTCCGTGCGGAACGCCTGCACGTCGAAGCCGCTCATCTGGTGCGCGGCGAGGCCCAGCGCATGCGCCTGGAGCACGAGCGACATTGCCGCCGCGCCCGCGTCGTATTGCGCCGTGCGGTTGACTTCGCCCTTCGAGTTGAGCGTTTGCGCGGTCACGGCGATCAGCACCGGCGCCGGCGTGTTCCATTGCTGGTTGAACGGCACGAGCGTCGCGAACGCGCGCTTGAACGCGGCCTCGTCGGCGCTGCGATCGAACACCATAAAGCGCCACGGCTGAAGGTTGTAGCCCGAGGGCGCCCAGCGCGCCGCCTCGATCACCGCGTGCAGCGCCTCGCGGCTCACCGGCTCGCTCGAATAGGCACGCGGGCTCCAGCGCCCGGCGATGAGTTCGTGAATGGGCACGGCTGTCGGTGCGGGTTTGTGCTTCGTCATGCCTTGTGTGTCCTTGCGGTGGCGGGCGGCTTGCCCGGGGGGCACTAGCATAACCGCAGCGCGTGAAATACGCTCAAGCGCGACGGGCGGCACGCTCGCGCCGCCCGCGTCAAGCCACGTCAGGCCACGTCAGGCCGTTTGCACGCCCACCGTACGCGGCCCGCGATTGATCCGCAACACGAGGAACGACGCCACGAGGCACAAGCCGCCCGAGATCATCGACGCCACCGTGTACGTGCCGAGGCTCGAGCGCAGCAGGCCCGCGCCGAACGCCGCGAACGCCGCGCCGAGCTGATGGCCCGCCACCACCCAGCCGAACACAATCGGCGCGCGCTCCTTGCCGTAGACGTCGGTGGCAAGACGCACCGTCGGCGGCACGGTCGCGATCCAGTCGAGGCCGTAGAACACCGCGAAGATCGGCAGCCCGAAGAAGTCGATGCCAAACGCGTGCGGCAGATAGATCAGCGAGAGGCCGCGCAGCCCGTAGTACCAGAACAGCAGCACGCGGCTGTTGAAGCGGTCCGAGAGCCAGCCCGAGAGCGTCGTGCCGAACAGGTCGAAAATGCCCATCGTCGCGAGCAAAGAGGCGCCCTGCACTTCGGTCATGCCGTAGTCGCCGCACATCGCGATGAGGTGCGTGCCCACATAGCCATTGGTGCTCGCGCCGCAAATGAAGAAACTAAAGAACAGCAGCCAGAAGTCGCGGGTGCGGCTTGCCGAGAACAGCGCGTCAAACGCGATCTTCAGCGGATTTTGCTGCGGCGCAGGCGGGGCGACGGGGGTGCTCTCGTCCTCGCCGAACGGACGCAGATTCACGCTCGCGGGCCGCTCCGGCAGCAGGAACAGCACGAGCGGCAGCGCCACGGCGGCGGCGGCGGCGACCACGAGCACCACCGGTTGCCAGCCGTACTTCTGCGCAATGGCCGCGAGCAAAGGCAGGAACACGAGCTGGCCCGTGGCCGAACTCGCGGTGAGGATGCCCATGACGAGTCCGCGATGCGAGCTGAACCAGCGCGTAACGACGGTGGCCGAGAGCGAGAGCGCAGCCACGCCGGTCGAGCCGCCCACCATCACGCCCCAGATCAGGATCATCTGCCACGGGTGCGTCATCAGCGCCGAGATTGCCACGCCCGCCGCCATCGTGGCGAGCGCCACGAGCAGCGTGGGCCGCACGCCGAAGCGCTGCATGGCCGCCGCCGCGAACGGCCCCATCAGCCCATAGAGCGCGATGTTCACCGAAATGGCGAGCGAGATCGTCGCCCGGCTCCAGCCGAATTGGTGCTCGAGCGGCACCATCATCACGCTCGGCGTCGCGCGTGTGCCGGCGGCCGCCAGCAGCACGAAAAACACCACCGCCACGACGAGCCATCCATAGTGGAAACGCCCGCCTATTCGCCTCGCTGCCCAGTTCATTGATGCTCCTGTCACGCCGTGGCAGCGCGCGAAGCGTGCGACGGTTCGTTGAGTTGTTCGTTGTGATGTTCGTTGTGACGGCTCGCGTGGCTGCGACAATGCACCACCGCTTGATTGTTACCGATCGGTCACAAGTGTGTTGCGATAGTAGTGACCGCTCGGTAACATGTCAAGCAATCCCTTGATCGCGAGATGCCCTCATGAAACACGAAGGCCAGGACGAAGCCGCCCCCACTTCGGGGCCGGCAAAGCGCCCGCGCGCGCAGAAGCCGGGCGCGCGCGCTCACGAGCATCTGCTGCTTGCCGCCGACGAACTGTTCTACCGCGAAGGCGTGCGCGCGGTGGGCATCGAAGCCGTGGTCGAGCGCGCGGGCGTGAACAAGATGAGCCTGTACCGGCAGTTTTCGTCGAAGGATGATCTCGTCGTCGCGTACCTGCAACGCTGCGACGTGCGCTTTTTCCAGCGCTTCGACGAAAGTCTCGCGAAGCATCCGGGCGAGCCGGTCAAGCAACTGGTGCAGTATTTCGAGGATCTGGCGCGGCGCGCCTCGGCGCCGGATTATCGCGGCTGCCCGTTCGTCAACGTCGCCACGGAATTTCCCGACGCCACGCATCCCGCGCGACGCAGCGTGGACGACAACAAGTCGAAGCTGATCGCGCGGCTCACCGCGCTCGCGCAGGAAGCGGGCGCCACGGACGCGGTCGCGCTCGCCGAGGAGCTCGCGCTCATCGTGGAAGGTGTTTATGCCGCGAGCCAGACTTACGGGCCGGGCTGCGGGGTGATCCACGCGGCGCCGCGCATGGCAAAGCGGCTGATCGAAGCGGCGTGCCCAGCGCCGCTAAAATGACGCGATGACCGATACTTCCCTGCCGCCTTCCGCGCAGTCCGACGCGCCTTCCGACAATCACGCCGCCATCCTCGACGCCACGCGGCACTGGCTCACGCGCGCCGTGATCGGGCTGAACCTCTGCCCGTTCGCAAAGAGCGTACACGTCAAAAACCAGATTCGCTATGTGATCAGCGAGGCAACCGAACTCGAAGGCATCCTTATCGATCTGGAACGCGAGCTGCAAACGCTCGCGCAGACCGACGCCGCCGAAATCGACACGACGCTGCTGATCCTGCCCCACGCGCTCGCCGATTTCGCCGAGTTCAACGACGCGACCTGGTTTGCCGAGCGGCTTGTCAGCCAGTTGCGGCTCGAAGGCACGCTACAGGTGGCGAGCTTTCACCCTCGATTCCAGTTCGACGGCACCGCGCCCGACGACATCGAGAACTATACGAATCGCGCGCCGTATCCGATCCTGCACCTGTTGCGCGAGGCGAGCATCGAGCGCGCGGTCGAGGCGTTTCCCGACGCCGCCGACATCTACGAACGCAACCAGGAAACGCTGCGCAAGCTCGGCTTCGAAGGCTGGCGCGACTGGATGGCGAAGCGCGACTGACGCCGCGCCCCGGTCACGGGCTCTGCGCGGCTCAGGCTTCGGTCGCGGGCTCCGCGGCCGCCTCGCCCTCGTCGGCGAAAAAGCGCTCGCGCAACTCGGCGAGACCAAAGGTGTCGAGAATCTCGTTGAGTCGCGCTGCCGCACGGCCGCGCGGCAAATCCTTGTACTGGGCGATGATGAGTTCGTTCTTCATCGAATGCTCCCAGCCCACCAGTTCCGTCACGCTCACCTGATACCCGTGCGCCTCGAGTTGCAGGCAGCGCAGCACATTGGTGATCTGGCTCCCGAATTCGCGCGTATGCAGCGGATGCCGCCAGATCTCGGTCAGCGCCTGGCCGAGCGACTTGCCCTTGTTCCTGCGCAGCACGCCCGCCACCTCGGCCTGACAGCACGGCACAACGACGATGAAGCGCGCGTGCTTCTTGAGCGCGAAGCGCAGCGCGTCGTCGGTGGCGGTGTCGCAGGCGTGCAGCGCGGTCACCATGTCGACGCTCGGCGGCAGTTGCGTCGACGTGATCGAATCGGCCACCGAAAGGTTCAGGAAAGACATCCCCCCGAAGCCCAGGTGTTTGGCCAGCTCCTGCGAGCGCTTCACGAGTTCGTCGCGCGTCTCGATGCCATAGATATGTGACCTGTCGCGCTGATCCTTGAAGAACAGGTCGTAGAGAATAAAGCCGAGGTAGGACTTGCCCGCACCATGGTCGACGAGGGTCACGTCGCGGCCGTCCTGCTTCAGTTCCTTCAGAAGCGGCTCGATGAACTGGAACAGGTGATAGACCTGCTTCAGCTTGCGGCGGCTGTCCTGGTTCATTTTGCCGTCGCGCGTCAGGATGTGGAGCTCTTTCAGGAGTTCGACAGACTGGTTCGGACGGATTTCGTAAGTCTTGCTGGACATCGGCGTGGCTTGGAGAAAGGTGTCGAGTCGCGCGAAACGTGCGACAGGCGACAGAAGGGATCTGGAATATCTGTCATTTTACGAAAAAAGCTGGTCAAGGCCGTCGAACCCTGAAGAACGGCCCGTGTCGTAACTGCGTCCGGCACGCTGACCCACGTGCGGACAGGAGGGAGGGGTTGAATAGAAGAGACACGAGGATTTTCGTCCCCGATGCCCAAAAAGGACCAAAGCGTAGCGCTGCCGGCCGGCTATGTACCGGATGGCGCGCATTGGGAGGTCGTACCGGGTTCGCCGGTTGCGATAAATCAGGCTGGCGCAGCCCCCGCTGCGCGAAGAGCGCACGACGCTGTACGGCCTTGCATGGGGCATGCAATGAATACGATACCTGACGGCAACGCAGAACAAAAATTCCAGGAACTGCTTACGAAACTCGTCACGGTTCCCGACTGGACGGAAAAGCAGCAACTGGAGCTGGAAATGGCGCGCGACATCTCGGTGGAGATGCTGCGTGTTGCGGAAACCATGCGTGACGGGCCATCGGATCTCGAGACCTGCCTGATACTGCTGAAGTACGCGAAGGTTCTCGACTTCGTGATGTCGGCGCTCGCGTCGCGTCGCGACATCAAGCCGCAAACCCTGCGCGTGATCTTCAAGCTCGCGGGCCTCAAGGTCGACGAGGCCTATCCGGGGTGACGCCGATGTAAAGCCGAAGTGAAGCCGATGTAAAACCGATACAAAACCGATATAAAGCCGCATCGCCGGCGCGGCGGTTGCGCCGCCAGCGCCGACGATCGACACCGACACGGGCCGCCTGCGGCCTGCCCGCTTCTTTTTGCCTGAGCTTTCCCCTACCTCCGGCTCACTCGGGCCGTACCTTCAAACGCCATAGCGACGTCACTTCGGCTGCGCGCGCGCGGTAGAGCGGATCGTTGGGATCGGAGGCCTTGGGGTGCCGCGGCCGGATGTCCTCGCGCCCTACCACTTCCAGCCCGGCCTGCACGATCATCTCGACGAGCGCTTCGCGCGTGCGCAGCCCGAGATGCTCGGCGAAATCGGACAGGATCAACCAGCCCTCGCCGCGCGGCTCGAGGTGATCCTTAAGCCCGCCAAGAAAGCCGCGCAGCATGCGGCTGTCCGGATCGAACACCGCGTATTCGATAGGCGACGCAGGCCGCGCCGGCACCCAGGGCGGATTGCAGACGACGAGCGGCACGCGCCCCGGCGGGAACAGATCCGCCTCGACCACCTCGACCTGCGCCGCGTAGCCGAGGCGCTCGAGATTCTCGCGCGCGCAGGCCAGCGCGCGGGCGTCCTGATCGGTGGCGACCACATGCTTCACGCCACGCGAGGCGAGCACGGCGGCAAGCACGCCGGTGCCCGTGCCGATATCGAAAGCCTTTTCGAGCGAAGGCAGCGCCGTGCGCGCGACGAGATCAACATACTCGCCGCGCACCGGCGAGAACACGCCGTAGTACGGATGAATGCGCTCGCCGTCGAGCGCCGCGATTTCGACGCCCTTCTTGCGCCACTCATGCGCACCGATAAGGCCGAGGATCTCGCGCAGCGAAACGGCCGAAGCCTCGCCATTGGGCGCGCCCCACGCCTCCTCACACGTGAGCCGCACGTCGGGCGCGCGGCGCAGGTTGATGCCGTAATCGCCTTCGAGCGGAATCAGCACCATGCCGAGCGTGCGCGCACGCTGGGCCTGTGCCTGGCGGTGCAGGTGAAACGCTTCGAGGGGCGTGGCGGGCGCCTTGGGCGCTGCCGCGGCCTTGCGCGGCTTGCGCTCCGCACGGCGCCCCATGGCCAGCAAGAGCTGACGCGCGTTTTGAAAGTCGCCCTGCCAGAGCAGCGCGGTGCCTTCACAGGCGAGACGATACGCCGCGTCGGCGGTCGTGCTGTCGTCGGCGAGCACCACGCGTTTGGGCGCGGGCACGCCGGCCTCGGAGCGCCAGCGCACCGTGCGCGGGCCTTCCGTGTCGGGCCAGGTGAGAGTGGGATGTTCGGTCATAGGTCGAATGTGCAATGCGGCGCCATCATATAGGAGAGCGACGCGGCGCGGTCCGCCGTATCGCCATTGCCGCGATCATCGCTCAGGCGGCCGTGCGCGTCGACCCGGCCAAACGGCATAGGACGAAAGCGCACGCGAAAACGCGAGGCATGCGGCAGTAAAATGGGCGCCGACCGGGCCTTCGCCCGCACCCTGAAACCATGCCCGAAACGACCCAGCAGACGCGCCGCGCGCGCAAACCGCGCACCCGCCGCGCCCGGGCGGGCGCGGGGCTCGACGAAGGGTTTTACGCCGAGTTGCTGCATATCGTGGGGCTGTGCGAAAGCACGACGGGCGCGCGGTGCGCGGTTGCGCGGCTCGCGCCGCATGAGCGTTCGAACGGGTCGCTCATCGAACTCGCATTAGTGCGTCTCGCGCATGGGCGCCACGACGAGGCGGAACGTTTCGCGCTAGCGCTGCGGCTTTGCATCGCGTGGATCAGCCGGCTCGTGTTTCTCAAGGTGCTGGAAACGCGCCTGCTGACGCTGCATGACGGCGACCCACTGTACGGCTTTCTGAGCAGCGCGCAGATCCGCTCGTTCGCGGAACTCGATGTGCTATGCAACGAGGTGCTCGGCGGCACGACCCAGGCGTCACGCTTCGCCCATCTCCCGCGCTTCGACGGCTCGCATTTCGAGCCGCGCGATCTCGACCAGAATCTGCTCGCCATGAGCGCGCTCGACGAAGGCGCAACCCTGCCGCTATACGCCGGGTCGGCGCTTGCGCCGGAAAACGGCGAACGAAGCGTGCTGGCCTATCTGCTCGATTTTCTCGCGGCGTTCGAGTTTTCGGCGGGCGTGATCGGGCGAGACGCCGCCAGCCAACCTTGCCTCGACGCCTCCGCGCTCGGCCTCATTTTCGAGAAACTCAACGGCTACCGCGACGGCGCGTGGTACACGCCCGCCAGCGTCGCGATGCAACTCGCGCGCCCGGCGCTCACGCAGGCCGCGCTGAATCGCCTGAACCGCGCGAACGGCTGGTGCTGCGCCACCATCGATCAGCTATCCGAATCGATCGTGGACCACGACGAAGCCCGCATGGTGCTGGACGCGCTGCGCATCTGCGATCCGGCCGTGGGCTCGGGGCATCTGCTCGTCTGCGCGCTCAACGAACTGCTCGTACTGAAAGTGCGACTCGGCTTGCTGGACGCCTGCGACCGCGAAGCCCTCAACCCATACGCCATCACCGTGGCCGACGACCGCCTTTGCGTCACGCACGCGAATGGCGCGTCGCTCACGCGCGAACGCGACGGCGCGGCCATTCGCGAGATCGAAGCCGCGTTGTTTCGTGTGAAGCGCGGCATCGTCGAGCACTCACTGTTCGGGGTCGATATCAGCGCGGATTCGGTCGGCATGGCGCGTCTGCGGCTCTGGATCGAGTTGCTCGAACACGCGGATCTCACCGCAAGCGCGCCGCCCGTCGCCCTGCCGAATCTCGAAGCCAATCTCAAGCAAGGCAACGCGACCATCAGCCGATTCGCGTTCGACGCGCCGCTGCGCGACGCCGCGCACGCGGTGGCCGACTATCGCGTGACCACCGCCAGGCTGCGCGCCTCCACCACGCGCGCGCAAAACGCCGCCGAAGCGTCGCGGCTCGCGCAACAGCGCGACGCGTTGCTCGCTCGCGCCACACCCGGCGGCGACGCCACGCCCGCGGACGCCGCCGCGTTCGAATGGCACGTCGAATTCGCGGATCTTCTCGCCGACGACGGCCGCTTCGAAGGCTTCGACGCCGTGATCGCGAACCCGCCATACATCGACTCCGAGCGCATGATCAACGAAGGCCAGCGCGCCTTGCGCGAGCAACTCACGCGGCGCTGGCCGAGCGCGAAAGGCAACTGGGACCTGTACATCGTGTTCATGGAACTGGGCCTCGCGCTGCTGAGGCCGGGCGGCGCGATGGCGTACCTCACGCCGGACAAGTGGCTCTCGAAGCCGTTTGGCGAAGCGTTCCGCGCGCGACATATCGGCAAGATCGAGCGCATCGTCGCGCTGGGGCGGGACGTGTTCGAGCAGGCGCGCGTCGATTCGATCGTCACGCTCTATGGCGAAGCGGGCACGGACATCGTCACGACGGCGCGCATCGACGGCACCGCTCTCACCGAACTCGCAAAAACCGGCAAGCGCACGCTCGAAGCGCCGTGGCGGCTCGATGCACTGCTCTCGCCACACCACGCGTTCGCGCAACGCCTCGCCCGCTCGCACCCAACGCTCGGCTCGCTCTTGCCGTGCGAAAACGCCTGCGCGACCGCGGACGCCTACCGGCTCGCGCCGCTCGTCGAAGAAGCCTCCGGCCGCTACTCGCGCGAGCGCCACTATCGCGTGGTGAACACCGGCACACTCGGCCGCTATCGGTCGCGCTGGGGCGCCAAGCCAATGACCTATCTCGGCAACGCTTACGCGGCGCCGGTGGTCGAGCGCGAACGCTTCGCCGCGACGTTCGCGAACGGGTACCGCGCAAAAGCCGCCGCGAAAAAGGTGATCGTGAAAGGCCTCACGCGGCTCGACGCGGCGCTCGACCTGGCCGGCGACACGATTCCCGGCAAGACCACGCTGATCCTGCGCGCGCACGACGACGACCTGCTGATGTTCGCGGCCGCGCTGCTCAACTGCCCGCTCTCGCTTTTCCTGATCCGCGCGCGCTTCGGGGCGTCGAGCTACAACGGCGGCGTGGCGTTCACCAAGGCGATGATCGACACGTTGCCCGCACCCGCCGACGCCTCGGTGCGTCACGCGATCGCGGCGCGCGTGAGCGCACTGCTGCGGTGCCCGCACGAGGGGACCGGCGGCGAGCAGGCCGCCGCGATGGCGCGCGACATCGACGCCTGCCTGTACGCGGCATTCGGATTGACCGCACAGGAGATCGATCTCGTGGAAGGCCGCGCCGCCGCGAAGCCGCAACGCTGAACACACCAGCGAACGGACAGCCCGGCGACGACGTCCCGGCGAGTCGGCTAGTCTTGCTCAACCCTTGCTCATACGCGCGGAGAGCAGACAGCATGAAATGGCCACGCTTGTTCGGCACCTCGGACGAAAGCAGCGTGCTGCGGCTTTCGATCGCCACGACGTTGCTGATCGCGATCTTCGGCGTCGTGTTCGGGCTGGTTTCGGGATCGTTCTCAATCGTGTTCGACGGCGTCTACTCGCTCATCGACGCGAGCATGAGCGCGCTCGCCCTCGCGGTCGTGCGCCTCATCACCTCCTACGCGGTCAACGTCGATCTGCCGCGCAAGTGGCGCGAGCGCTTCACCATGGGCTTCTGGCATCTCGAACCGATGGTGCTCGGGCTCAACAGCACGCTGCTGGTGGGCGTGGCCGTCTACGCGCTGATCAACGGCATCACGAACCTGCTGTCGGGCGGCCACGAACTGCACTTCGGCCCGGCGTTCGGCTATGCCGCGCTCACGGTGAGCGCCTGTCTTGCGATGGCCGTGGTGGAGTCGCGCGCGAATCGCCGCATCCGTTCGGATTTCCTGCGCCTCGACATCAAGTCGTGGATCATGTCCGCGGGCATCACGGCGGCCCTCCTGATCGCCTTCAGCGCGGGCTACGCGATCCAGGGAACGGCGTGGGAGCACCTCACGCCCTACGTCGACCCGGCGGCGCTCGTGGTGGTGTGCGTCGTGATCATTCCGATACCGCTCGCGGAAATCCGCCAGGCGCTGCTGGACGTGCTGCTCGTCGCGCCCCCCGACCTCAAGCGGCACGTCGATGCCATCGCGGCGCGGTTCGTGGAGCGCTACGGCTTCGAGTACTACCGCGCTTATGTCGCGAAGGTGGGGCGCTCCCGCGAAATCGAACTGTACTTCGTGGTGTCGCCGGACATGCCGCCCAAGCGCATCGCCGAATGGGACGCGATTCGCGACGAGATCGGCCGGGCCATCGGCGGCGACGAGTCGCACCGCTGGCTCACGATCATGTTCACGAGCGATCCGCAATGGGCGGAGTGAGATGCGGCGGTGTGCCGCCGCCGTTAGGGCGCCCAGAAAGCACAAAGGGTTACGTGAACTTCACGTAACCCTTTGTCTTGTATGTGGTGCCGGCTGCAGGACTCGAACCCGCCACCTGATGATTACAAATCAGCGGAATGACGTATTTCTCGGCGTTGACTCGAATTCCAAAAATCGCCCGAACCCAGAGAATACGGGCACTTCACCGTATCGGCTCATTTATTGACGTTGACACGAATTCCCTGAAAACTACAAAATCCGGTTACACAACGGTTACATGGACGTCTATGTAACCATTTCATAGGATGTCAACGGTGGCCAAGGTCAATTTCACGGTGGGCAGGGTCAACGGGCATAGCTGCCCTGCAGACAAGCCCCAGGCATTTTTGTGGGACAGCGGCGCATCCGGCCTTGGTCTCCGTGCCACCGCTGCAGGCACACGGTCTTACATATTCCAGGGCAAGCTGAACGGGGCGACGGTACGCGTGACAATCGGCTCGCCAAAGGATTGGGGCATCGACGATGCGCGGGACGAAGCCCGCCGCCTGCAAAGGCTGATTGACGCTGGCAAGGACCCCCGAGAGGAAGCCGCTGACCAGCGTGCCGCCGTAGCCGCACGAAAGGCTGAAGCCGAGCGCAAGGACGTAACATTCGCCGATGCTTGGTCAGCTTACTTGATTGACCTGGAAGCGAAGCCGTCTCCGAAAACGAAACGCCGCCGCAGCCCGCAATACATCGAGGACCACCACAAGTTAGCCGCCCCCGGCGGCGCGGAGAAGAAACGAGGCAAGGGGCCGACAAGCCAAGGCCCGCTGCATGCGCTTATGTCGACGAAGTTGTCCGACATGACTGGCGACGCGATTGCTGCCTGGATGGAAGACGAGGTTGCTCAACGGCCGACCAGCGTCGCTTACGCGTACCGCATTTTCAAAGCGTTTGCTGGCTGGTGCGAAGGCCAGGCGAAATTCCAAAGGCTGCTGCCGGACGACTGCTATTCATCGCCGAAGGTCACGGCGCTGCTGCCAAGCGTGAAAACGCCGGAAGGCGACTGCCTAGAGCGCGAACAACTGCCTGCCTGGTTTAAAGCGGTGCGCGCCCTCCCGAATCCCGTGGCTGCCGCGTATCTGCAAGGCCTGCTCATCACCGGCCCGCGCCGCGAGGAATTGGCCGAGCTGCGCTGGGAAAACGTCGATTTACTCTGGAACAAGATAAAGCTGCGCGACAAAGTTGAAGGCTCCCGCTTTATTCCCCTAACGCCATATTTCCGCTCGCTGCTGCTCGAGCTGAAGCGATACAACGATATGCCACCGAGCGCAAAGCAGCTTCAGAGGTTGGTAGACGATGGCAAGCCATGGCAACCATCACCCTGGGTGTTTCCAAGCGACGCATCGGAGAGCGGTCACATCGAGGAGCCGCGCTTCGCACATGAGTGCGCCCTTAAAGAAGCCGGCCTGCCGCGTGTGACGCTGCAAGGTCTGCGCCGTTCATTCGGCACCCTGGCCGAGTGGGTATTCGTGCCCGCTGGTGTCGTGGCCCAGATTCAAGGACACAAGCCCAGCGCTCTGGCAGAAAAGCACTACCGTCGCCGCCACATCGACTTACTGCGTGAGTGGCACACACGCATCGAAGCTTGGATGCTCGAACGAGCGGGCATCGACTTCAAGCCCGAGCAGGCTCAGCTAGATTCTCCGGCACTACAGTAACCATGCCCCGAAGGAAGTTGTCCAAAGTCGGCCATGCAGAAAGCGTGGCCAAATTGGCCAACATGGCCTGCTTGCTACGCGGCCACCCAATCTGCCGACAGCGTTTCCGCCTGTGACAACACAGTATCTGTCGCTTCCTCCTGCCGGTCGGGCGGATACTTGTAGCGCTTGAGCAGCGTTTTGACCATCACGCGCAGCTTCGCGCGAACGGTTTCTCGCTTCGCCCAATCGACCGTGACCGAGCCGCGCAGCCTCACGACCAGCTCGACCGCGATTTTCTTGAGAATATCGTCGCCGAGTTCGCGCACCGCCGCCTCATTGGTTGCCAGCGCATCGTAAAAGGCCATCTCGTCGCTGTTCAGCCCCAAGCGCTCGCCGCGCTCGGCGGCTTCCTGGAACTGTTTGGCCATCGCAATAAGCTCTTCGATGACCTGCGAAGTCTGCACCGCCCGATTGTTGTAACGCGTCAAACTCTGCTGCAACAGCTCCGAGAACTTCGCGCTCTGCACTACGTTGGTTTTGAAACGTGACTTGATTTGGTCTTTCAGCAGACGCTCCAGGAGTTCTACCGCCAGGTTGCGCTGCTTCATGTGCCGCACATCATCAAGGAAGGCGTCGGAGAGCACTCCAATGTCCGGTCGCTTCAACCCTGCCGCCGAGAAGATGTCGATGACCTCGTCGCTGACAACCACGCTGCTGATGATTTGCCGCAGCGCGTGTTCCTTCTGCTCGTCGGTCAGCGTTTTATTGACGTTCTCGCTCTTGGCGATGGCGGCCTTGACTGCCTGAAGAAAGGCCAGCTCGTCCCGGTACTGGAGCGCTGCATCGAGTGTGCAGCAAAGCGCGAACGCCTGGCTCGCAGCCACGACGGCATCCGCGAAACGTTTCTTGCCGTCCTTCTGCCCGAGCACGTGGTCGGCTACGACCGGCAACAGTTGCCATGCCTGGGTGCGGAACGCCGCGTAATCGACGCCGTGCAGCAAGTCGTGCAGCACGTCCATCTTTTCCATCAACACGGCCAGCGCTTCGCGCGCGTCGATGGTCGGCCGGCCGCGTCCGTTGGCCTGCGTGTAAGTCGCCAGCGCCGCTTTCAGCTCGTTCGCAATGCCGATGTAATCGACCACCAAGCCGCCCGGCTTGTCTTTGAAAACCCGGTTGACGCGGGCAATCGCCTGCATCAGGTTATGGCCCTTCATCGGCTTGTCGATGTACATGGTGTGCATGCACGGCGCATCGAAGCCCGTGAGCCACATATCGCGCACGATGACCAGCTTGAACGGGTCGGACGTGTCCTTGTAGCGCAGTTCGAGCTTCTTGCGGATGTCCTTCGGGTAGATGTGCGACTTGAGTAACGCCTTGTCAGACGCCGAGCCTGTCATCACGACTTTGATGACGCCCTGCATCGGGTCGTCGCTATGCCACTCGGGGCGCAGCGCGACGATAGTGTTATACAGATGCACGCAGATGTCGCGGCTCATCGCGACCACCATCGCCTTGCCGTCCATCGCGGCCAGGCGGTTCTCGAAGTGGGCCACGATGTCGGCAGCGATTTTCTGGACACGAGGCGGCGCACCGACAATCTTCTCCAGCGCAGCCCATCGGCGAAGCGTGGCGACCTTCGATTCGTCGTTGGCCTCGTCTTCGGTCAGCTCATCCACCCGGTCGTCGAGGTCGTCGGTGTCGGCCTCTTTCAGCTCCAACGCAGCCAGGCGGCTTTCATAGTAAATCGGCACTGTCGCGCCGTCCTTCACGGCCTGTTCGATGTCGTACACATGCACGTAATCGCCGAACACGGCGCGCGTGTCGCGGTCGTCGAGCGAAACCGGCGTGCCGGTAAACGCCACGAACGTGGCACCGGGCAGCGCATCGCGCAAATACTGCGCATAGCCGTAGCGCACGGCCGAACTGGCCGATGACGCGCCGTCCTTGCCGGCGTCCGTCAGGCGCGCATCGAAACCATACTGGCTGCGGTGCGCTTCGTCGCAGATAACGACGATGTTGTGCCGTTCGGAGAGCACCGGAAACGTGTCCTCGTCCTCGCCGGGCGTGAACTTCTGGATGGTTGTGAAGATGATGCCACCGGACGGGCGATTGGCGAGCAGGCGGCGCAGCTCGGTACGCGTATCGGCCTGCACAGGCGTTTCACGCAGCAGCTCGCAGGCTCCGGCGAACACGCCGAAAAGCTGGTTGTCCAGGTCGTTGCGGTCAGTGACGACCAGGAGCGTCGGGTTCTTCATCTCCGCACTGGCCATCAGCGCACCGGCTAGGCAGGTCATTTCGATGCTCTTGCCCGCGCCCTGCGTGTGCCAGACGACGCCGCCCTTGCGCGAGCCGCCGGGGGCCGAAGCATGCAGCACGCTATCAATCACGGCGCGTACCGCGTGGAACTGGTGGTACGCGGCAATCTTTTTGACGAGCGCGCCTTCGTCCTCGAACAGAATAAAGTGGTGCAGATAGTCGAGCAGGTAATCGCGGCGGAACAGGCCGCGCGTGAGCGTTTCGAGTTCGCGCATCGTGCCGAGCGGGTCGGTTTCGTGGCCGTCGATGGTGCGCCAGACCAAGAAGCGTTCCTTGCTGGAGGTGAGCGCCCCCATGCGAGCCGTGGTGCCGTCCGAGATAACCTGTATCGCGTTGGCATGGAACAGGTCGGGAATGTCTTCCTGGTAAGCCTGAAGCTGGTTCCATGCACCCCAGATGTCGGCGTTTGGGTCGCCGGGGTTCTTCAGTTCGACTACGACTATCGGCAGGCCGTTGAGGAACAGCACGACATCGGGACGGCGGGTTTTCTTCGCGCCCTGGATGCTGAACTGGTTGACGGCCAGCCAGTCGTTCGCGGCCACGTCAGAGAAATCGGCCAGGCGCACGCGGTCGCCGCGCGTCTCGCCGTCCTTTTGGAACTCGACCGGCACGCCATCGACCAGCCAGCGGTAGAGCTGGCGATTGGCGTTGACGAGACCGGGGACGTTCGGGTTCAGCACATGGCGCAGCGCGTCGTCGCGCGCGGCGGGCGGGATATGAGGGTTGAGCTTCGCAACGGCAGCAGCCAGGCGATGACGCAGGACGACATCGCGGTACGTGTCGCGTTCGGTGCCGGGCGTCTTGCTGTCGGGCGGGGAAATGTCGGGGCCGTGAGCGGTTTTCCAGCCGAGGTCGGCCAGCCAGCTAAGCATGGCCTGTTCGACCGCATCCTCGCTGATGACGCTCATGCAAGTGCCTCGTTCAATTGCGCCTCGGCTTCGGGGAGGCGAAGTTTGCCGGAGATTAGGCGGGGGAGAAGTGTGTCACGTAATGCTGCAAGCGTTTTAGTCTGAGCTAGGTTTTCGCTGATGCGCGCTTCAAATACTCCAGCGATTTTCTCGAACGCAAGTAGGGTCGGCTCGGTTGGCAACAGGATAGGAAGCGAACCAAGAATCCCGGTATTAAGATTCGGCATAGTGGCCCCGACCGCATGCCGATGAAGCCAATCAGATGTGGCTTCGGTTGCAAGAGCGAACGAAACATAAGCATTAGATGGCCATTTTTTTCCGGGGCGTACGAGCAAACACCCGGTTCCGCACAACCATCCAGCTTCCGCTGGAGTGACAGCGGCATGTCGGCCCACATCGCCTCGGCGGCTAAACACAATGTCTCCCGCCTGTAGCTTATGTCGATACAAGCGCTCAACGTGTGCGTCGCTGACCCGAGCAATGCGAGTAGTCGAAATGCGACGACCTTCGAGGTCTTGCGGCATAGCAACCGGAACGCCTTCGTCGCTGTAGTCACTCGCATGCAGTTGGCTACCAAACGGCCCTGTTTGAATCACCCCCGCGCCAATTGCTATCAGCCTTTCCAAAGTGGCAGCGCGCCATCCCTTCGGAATCTCGCCCAACGCCGAATCCTCAAACGAATCAGGAAACAGCGCAGCCGTTTCCACATCCATGCCTTCCGGCTCGCGACCTTCCGCTTTTTCACGCACCGGGTCGAAGTCGATGAACCAGCTTTTGAACAGGGCTTGGGCGATGGATTCTAGGGTGGCGTTGGTTTGGCGTAGAAGCCGCAACCTTCCATCAATTGCTTCACCCAAGTCAGCGATTTCGTTTTGCGCGGCAATCCTCGGCACATACACAGGAAGTGATAACAGAGAGTCCGTGTTTAACCGGCCCGTACCATGTCCAGCCGAATCAACGCGCTCATGCAATTTAGCATGATTGCCGACAAGCAAATAAGGAAGAAACCGTGCCAACAACCCGCCCTTGGGAAGCACGGCTTTTACATCTTGATTGAATGTCGATGCCCTGGAAATTCGACATATTGGCACCCGTTTATGGAGTGTCATGCCTCGCGTTAGTATGAGCACCGTACCAGGAGGGACGAGCCGAGATGCGACACGACTCCCACTCTCCGTCAAATGGTCTTCGGAATCTTCAATCCAAAAATCCCCCATGTCCTTCGCTGACACCCAGGGAATCGTGCCCCCCCAATAGGACGAATTCGATTTAGATGGCGTATTGCCAGACACAAGTGATACGAATTCACCGAGAGGACGCTTTTCAAATTGCATACCCAAGCCCCGCCAATTTTTCGCGAATTACCGTATCCAGCTCCACCCCTTTCGCTATCTGCTCGGCCAACTGCGCGGTCAAGAATTCCATCTTCTCGCCGAATGCCTCGTCATCGTCTTCGGTTTCTTCCGCGCCGACATAGCGCCCCGGCGTGAGCGCATACCCATGTACGGCAATCTCGGCCACCGGCACCGACCGGCAGAATCCCGGCACATCGGCATACGGTTTGTCGGCGCCATCCTCGCCATCCGCACGCCAGCGATGCACGGTGGATGCGATACGCGCGATGTCCTCGTCATCGAACACTCGCAGCACGCGCGACTCCATCCGCCCAAGCTTGCGCGCGTCGATAAACAGCATCTCGCCGCGCCGGTCGCGGCTCGGTTTGCCACCAGGAAACGGCGTCCCGCTCCTGTCTTTCGCTAGGAACCACAGGCACGCCGGAATCTGCGTGTTGAAGAAAAGCTGCGGCGGCAGCGCGACCATCACATCGACCACGCCGGCCTCGACCATCGCGCGGCGAATCTCGCCTTCACCGTTCTGAGAGCTGGACATGCTGCCGTTGGCCAGCACCACACCCGCCTGCCCGCGCGGACTGAGGTGATGCAGGATATGTTGCAGCCACGCATAGTTCGCGTTGCTGGCCGGCGGCACGCCATGCGTCCAGCGTCGGTCGTCGGCCAACCTCTCGCCGCCCCAATCACTGATATTGAATGGTGGATTGGCAAGCACATAGTCGGCGCGCAGGTCGGGGTGCTGGTCGCGATGGAAGGTATCGGCCGGCTCCTTGCCGAGGTCGGCAGCGAGACCCCGAATCGCTAGGTTCATCGCCACCAGCCGCCAGGTGGTCGGGTTCGCTTCCTGACCGTAGATGCTGATGTCGTCCGCCTTGCCGCCGTGCGACTCGATGAACTTCTCGGACTGCACGAACATGCCGCCCGAACCACAGCAGGGGTCATACACGCGTCCCTCGTGCGGGGCCAGCACCTCGACCAGCACGCGCACCACCGAGGCCGGCGTGTAGAACTGGCCACCTTTCTTGCCTTCTGCCGTCGCGAACTGGCCGAGAAAGTATTCGTACACCTCGCCGAGCAAGTCTTTCGCGTGATGGCCTTCGCCGAAACCGACCGTCGAAATCAAGTCCACCAGTTCGCCGAGCTTGCCCGGTTCGAGCTGCGTGCGACCGAAACGCTTGTCGAGGATTCCTTTAAGACTCTTGTTATCGGCCTCGATAGCTTCCAGTGCCGAATCAATCCGCACGCCGATGTCCGGCTGCTTGGCTTGCGCGCGGATGGATTCCCAACGCGCGGACGCCGGCACCCAGAACACGTTCGCCATCGTGTAGTAATCGCGTTCTTCCAGTGCTTCAGCATGGTCGGTCGCGTCGGGCAGATACAGGTCGTCTTCCTGGTTGCCGAACGCCGCCGCGAGCTGCGCGCGGCGCTCGTCGAACGCATCGGAGATGTATTTCAGGAAAATCAGGCCGAGCACGATGTGCTTGTACTCAGCGGCATCCATCGATGAGCGCAGCTTGTCGGCGGCGGCCCAGAGGGTTTTCTTCAGGTCTTGGTTCACTGGTAGGGCGGAATATGGGAATCGTCCAGGATGATAGTCTCATCGCATTGGACTCGTCATGCTGATACCGCATTGAGGCGCACGGCCTGGACCTCTGTAATGCCCAATGGCAACGAGGCTTCACGAAATGCGGGTAGCTGCCGATATAGGACTTCTTGGCCATATCGGCCAACTTGTCCAAGCTGCCGAAGCTGGTCATGCTGGCCAAGTTCAAACGGATTATACAAAGCAGGGTGAGAGGAAAACGTGCGTGACGCGGAAAAACGGTCGAAAGACAGCGGGCAATTCATCAGTTTGTGGGAGCTGTTCGGGCAAATCGGCCAAGCGGAAACGGCCATAGTGTACGAGGCGGCTGGTTATCTAGTTTCGGCCCTAGAAGCCGACTTGACTGGCATCAACGACATCCGCTCCCGTGACGCATCGGGCGTCATACTTCCCTTGGACATGGGTGCGCGCTTGCAGCTGGCCAGTCAGCTTCGTCTTTTTGCTGACCAGGGAACGCTGTTCGACGCGGACGGCACGCCGAACGACGACGCGCAGCCCCTGTTCGAGCGTATCGGCTTCTACGTGGAGGACATCTATCCCTTTCTGTTGCGCCACGATGTCGCCGTCGTGCGGCCGGACGAGATGGATTCGGACTCGCGGCGGTTTCCAGACGGGCGGCACGTGCCGGGTTGGATACGCGCTTACGACGGTAAAGCGTGGATTTCGCACTACCGCGCCACCACCATCCTTATCGCCGGCACGAGTGATGCCGGGGTTCAATCGCCTGCATACGATGACGTGTTCTGGAAATGGAAGGCTGCCGTGACCGATGGCGTCGAGCGCACGGAGATTGCAGCGACCACGATTTCCGGCAAGCAGATGCTCTTGCATACCGATATTCGCTCTTGGTGCGCGCGGCATGGCTATGCGTGGCCTCTTGAAGCGCCCGCCGCCGAACTCGTCGCGGTCGCTGCCGACGAGACTAGCGCAGGAGGTGCTCGGGCATCGGAGCCGGGCATTACGCCCCGCCCCTTGCAGCAACAAGCCTTCCAGGAACAGGAAATTCTGAGGGTTCTAGCGGAACTCGGACATGACCCACTGAGCTTGCGTAAATCCCCCGCCGGGCAGCCAGGTGTGAAGGCCGAGGTTCGCAAAACCCTGAACTGGCAAGGCTCCACGACGTTCGACAAGGCGTGGGAGCGGTTGAGGCGCAACAAGGAAATCGCCGACGCCCGGTAATGTCCCCCGTGCCCGCCTCCCCCAAGTTGGGGGAACGGGGACGCTTGTGGGGGACGGTATAGGGGTAAATCTAATGCGTATCACCCTAACGAAACGCCAAACGGCGAAAGGTGATACAGATGAATCTCCAGCATACCCTCCGCCCATTCCTCACGACCGAAGAACTCGCCTCGATGATGGCCGTGCGTCCGCAGTCCATCCGCAAGCGCTACATGGAAACCGGCAGCTATCACGGCGTGCGCCCGGTGAAACTCCCGAACCGCTTTCTCGCCTGGCCGAGTAATGCTCTGGAACAACTTATGGGCGGGGTGGCGGCATGAATCTCGTCACGTCCACCGCACAAACGCAAGCCGACGCAACTATCCTGCCGCTCGCCAAACCGGTACCGACCAGCAAGCCCGAACCCGCGAGCGATGGCGTCATCGTCGTCAACGGTGCTTCGATGCACCCGCAACCCATGAACTGGCTCTGGGACGGCTATTTCGCCCGCGGCAAGACGACCCTGCTGGCCGGCGAGCCGGGCACCGGCAAAACGACGATTGCCATGTCCATCGGTGCCACGGTCACGCAAGGCGGCATCTGGCCTGACGGTACCGTGGCCGAGGCGGGCAATATCGTCATCTGGTCTGGCGAAGACGACCCGCGCGATACGCTGACGCCGCGCCTGATGGCCGCCGGTGCCGACATGAACCGCGTGTACTTCGTTACGGGCACGCGCATTGAAGGCAAAGTGAAGTGCTTCGACCCAGCTCGCGATATGCCCGCACTCAAGGAGACGTGCGAGAAAATCGGCAATGTCCGGTTGCTCATCATCGACCCCATCGTGTCCGCCGTGTCGGGCGACAGCCACAAGAACACGGAAACCCGTCGCGCGCTGCAACCGCTCGTGGACCTGGCTGCCAGTGTCGGCGCAGCGCTGCTCGGCATCACGCACTTCAACAAAGGTAAGGCGGGCAGCAACCCGGCGCAGTGGGTCAACGGTTCGGTCGCGTTCACGGCCGTGGCGCGCGTCGTGCTGATTGCGGCGAAGGTGAAGCGCGACTGCGACGAAGACATCCGCATATTCGCTCGCGCCAAGTCGAACATCGGGCCGGACGATGGCGGTTTCGAGTACCAAATCGAACAGTGCGAACCGGCCGCCGGCGTCCCGTCTTCATGCATCGCATGGGGCGATGAAGTCTCGGGTTCCGCACACGAACTACTCGGCAACCAGGAAAAAAACGAAGGGCGCGGCAGCAGTGCAGTCGATTCGGCTCGGGAGTTTTTGGCCGAACTGCTGAGCGCTGGCGACATCCCGGCCAAAGCCATCGAGGCCGACGCCGAACAGGCCGGTATCGCGCTGCGCACCCTGCGCCGTGCGTCGGATGCCCTGCGCGTGGAAAAGTACAAGGGCAAGGACAGCAAGTGGTACTGGAGCCTGCCGGAGTTGGCCAACAGGGAATAGCTGGCCAAGATGGCCAATATACCGCGCGATTAATCATAAGCAACCGCCCAGTCGGCAATTGACCAACTGGACGGTTGTCGCGGCAACATCGCCGCCGTGGCCTCGATACGTCTGGCCCTCGCGTGTTTCTGAACCTCAGCACTGCAACTGCTGACCCCTGACGCTTATTTACGTGCGATAGCCGGAAGCGCGAGCGCGCGCGCATCGCACGGCCTGCTTGAATGGCGGGCAGAAAAGGTCATCCACTACACGCACAGACCGGCTCGGCTGGCGTGGGTGGCCTGTACCCAGGCCGCCGGTTTGTGGCGGCCTGGTTTTTACTTGAACGCGATGTCCTCGAAACTGTATAGCGCATCGACGTGGGACGTGAGCCGGTTTATTGTGGCTTCGCTCCATCCGGCGGCTTTCAGTTCGCGCACCAGTCGCACGTGGAATGCTGGCGTGCAGATGAAGATGACCTTTGCCCAACGCAGCCCGCCGAGCAGCGCCGGCCCGTCTGTCCGGTGTGCATCGTCATGGACGGCTTTCAGGAAGGCATGGAGCTTCGCCCAGTCGCTGGCCCGGCGACGCGATTTCTCGACCTCAATCCACCAGACCCGTCCATCCCCTTGCAGCAGCACGTCGGGCTTCTTGCCCGCGATTCCTTGCTCGCCGCCGAGCCACTTGTCCTGCGCGATTTCGCGCTCGGTCGAAACGCGGAATCCGGCCACGATGCCGGCAATCGCAATGTCGTTCGCGATGCTGCGGTGGCGGAACTGCGCCGAGCTGAAGCGCCTCACCAAATCCTTGCCCGATACGGCCGGCACGCCGAGCTGCGCGAGCCGACGTACACCCGCTTCGGCGAGCGCGTAAATCAGGCTGCCGTCTGGTGCACGCGCCCGCAGCACTTGGCGAGCCAAATACAGTCGGCGCAGCGTGCGTTGCGCCATCAGCCGGGCCGATGCGGTCGGCATCCGCGGCTGCATGTCCAGCTCGCCGGCCGGCTTTCGCAGCCAAGGCTGCCAAAGCAGCGCCCCAAGCGATTTCGTAGGCAGCCAGCCGAAGCGATTGAGCGCGCGCAATACGCGCACCTCGTTCTGGCTAGCCACAATCCGGCCGTCCTGCGCTGTCACGGTATGTCTCTCCTTGGTTTCGACATTTCCGTATAGCGCGTGACCACCCATATGTGCCCCTGTATGCCCGGAGTCATACAGGGGGAACGAAGCCGCTTGCGCGGCAAGGCCACCATCCCCTTACGCGGCCTGTACGGCCGCACGGGGATTCGTCGGGCTGGACGCCCGCCGTGTCCTTAAAACCAGCGCCCCGCACTGCGTGCGGGCAAGGTACTCATCCGTCCGCGCTGGATGCGCCGCCGGCTCCGGCCTGTGGGCCTACGGTCTACGCTGTGCTGCGACCTGACTACCTTGCCCGCACGCAGCGCAAGCGCTGCGCTTCGGGGCGGGGCTCCGCCCCCGGCCCTCTGCCGGTCGCTGGGGCGACCTCTGTCAGCTTGGGCTGTCAGCGATGACCGGCTCCCCCACGCAGACCGGCAACCGTCCTGGGGGCCGGTGCGCCAGTCTGTGCTGCGCGCTGAACGCGCTTGCCCCACGTCGCTACGCGACGCGGCCCCCCTTCGCCGTCGCGCTGATGCGCGCCGGCTGCGCGCCACTGGCTTGCGAGTCACGCACGCTACGCGTGCATGGGTCGCGCTCGCACGTGGCCCACCGGCCCCGCTCTCCCGCGACGCCGGTTTCGTCGCAATAGCGGCCTGCCGCCGCCCTTCCCGCCGCTTAGCCCAAACGGATGACTGTACGCCAGGCGTGCCGCCATACAAGGTTGAACGCTGCGCGCACGTTCCTCACCCGTTTCCTTCGGACTGCGGCTTCCGGACGTGACCTTGCACGTCGCCCCTGTTGCCTGGTCGTCGCAGTGCATCAGGGCGAAGCAGAGGGAAGAACGGCGGCAGACACAGCGCCACCCCATGCCGGCACCGGCAAACGGTGCAAGGGGGCTCTGCATCAGGAACCCGGTCAGCTTTAAAGGAGCGAACACCATGCAGGACAACACACACAAACCAGACGACGTTTTCGGTAAGACGATTTCGAGCTATACCCGCGCGCAAGCGATTGCCGATGGCGTGCTGGTCAATGTGAGCGGTCTGGCGCGAGAAGCCGGCTTTCGTATTCCGGTCGCGGTGACATCAGCGGTATGGGCGGATTGCGTTGCGTGGACCGACGCGGACAACAAGAAGCATGTTGCACAAGACGAAAACGGCCGGCTTTGGGACGTGCTCTGGATGGGCGCACTGGCAGCAAAGCGCGCACGAGGCGTGCAGCGTATCGCGTTTGAACTGCACCGCGTGCCGCGCGGCGGTCATGGTACGCAGCCTCGACCGGTCGTGCTGAATCTGCATATCGGCCCAGGCGACAACGCCGAACCCGTTATCACGATTCTGATGACCGACGAGGACTGAGTTTCCGCCTCGTCGATGACGGCGGGGCGTCTTCCAACCGCTCAACAAGGAGAGCGCTATGACTTACCCCATCAATCCGGCAACCGGCTTGCCGATGACCAGCGAGGATTACTCTGGCGTCGATGTCGGCGGCAACCCGTACGGCACGCGCCTGGATTCTCAGTTGCCGTGGTCGGCGCCTTTCTGGGATGCCGCGTAACCGAAGCAACGTAGACCGGGATTGACTGAATCCGGTTACATATTGGTTACACAGCCGCCAGAAACGGACAAGGGGTTACAAGAAAAATCTTGTAACCCCTTGATTTGATTGGTGCCGGCTGCAGGACTCGAACCCGCCACCTGATGATTACAAATCAACTGCTCTACCAGATGAGCTAAGCCGGCGTAGCCCGCTATTCTACTTCATTTCACGATCTTGAGGTGGCCCTTGCCGCCCTTATTGCCACCGTCGTCGTCGCGCTCATCTTTCTGGACGGCGCGCGGCGCAACCGGGGCCGCCGGCGCTTCGGCAGGCTCGTCGCGCAGTTCGTGCGCCTCATGCGCGCCCGTGTCCGAATCTTCGTGATCTTCGGAGGACAGCACGTCGTCGGCGTCGCCCGGCGGCGACTCGACCGGAAACGCCATGCCTTGCCCGTTCTCGCGCGCGTAGATCGCGAGGACATTTGCAACGGGCACTTCGATCTTGTGCGACTTGCCGGAAAAACGGGCGTGGAACTCGATCATCTCATTGCCCATCTGCAACTGGCTGGTCGCCTCGAAGCTGATGTTCAGCACGATCTCGCCGTCGCGCACGAACTGGCGCGGCACACGCGTGCTGTTGTCGACCCGCACCGCGATATGCGGCGTGAAGCCGTTGTCGGTGCACCACTCGTACAGCGCGCGCAGCAAATACGGCTTGGTGGAAATCTCTTGCATCAACAATCCTTTCGCGAGGCGGCGCTCACACCTACGCCGTGCACGCCGCCTCTGTTACCCGCAAACCGCCGGGGTGCTGCTTAACGACGCATCACCTTTTCCGACGGCGTCAGCGCTTCGATGTACGCCGGACGGCTGAAAATGCGCTCGGCGTACTTCATCAGCGGTGCGGCGTTCTTCGACAGTTCGATGCCGTAGTGATCCAGACGCCACAGCAGCGGCGCGATCGCGACGTCGAGCATCGAGAACTCTTCGCCCAGCATGTACTTGTTCTTCAGGAAGATCGGCGCGAGCTGCGTGAGGCGGTCGCGGATCGCGAGGCGCGCCTTTTCGTGGTTCTTCTCGGCGGCCTTGCCCTTCTCGTTTTCGAGCGTGCTCACGTGCACGAACAGTTCCTTCTCGAAATTGAGCAGGAACAGACGCGCGCGAGCGCGCTGAACCGGGTCGGCCGGCATCAGCTGCGGATGCGGGAAGCGCTCGTCGATGTACTCATTGATGATGTTCGACTCGTACAGAATCAGGTCGCGCTCGACCAGAATCGGCACCTGACCGTACGGATTCATCACGGCGATGTCTTCCGGTTTGTTGAACAGGTCGACGTCGCGAATTTCGAAGTCCATGCCCTTTTCGAACAACACCAGCCGGCAGCGCTGGGAGAACGGGCAGGTAGTGCCGGAGTACAGAACCATCATGATTTACATTTCCTCAATAAACCCAAAAGGCCAGCAGGCGAAAAAACCGCCTGACGGTCCAGAACCGTCAGACGGCTTCTCGTCGCACCGGCCCCACGTCGGTCAGGACGTGCCTATTTGATATCTTTCCAGTACGCGGCGTTCAATCGCCACGCAAAAAAGCTCAGGACGCCAAGGAACAGGAGCACCCACACGCCAAGCTGCCTGCGGGTTTTCTGCTCGGGTTCGGCCATCCAGCCAAGGTAAGCCACCAGGTCGGCCACGTCGGCATCATAATCCACAGGCGACAGCGTACCGGGCGTGACCTGCTGGAACCCTGCGAAACGACGCACTTTTTCCCCGGTTTCCTCGTCCGTCGTGTCCTCGAACTTCGCCGTGCGGATGCCCTGCAACTGCCACAGCACGTGCGGCATGCTCACGTTCTCGAACACCAGGTTGTTCCAGCCAGTCGGCCGCGTGTCGTCGCGGTAGAAGCTGCGCAGGTACGTGTACAGCCAGTCACGCCCTTTCGCCCGCGCTTCCACGGAGAGGTCCGGCGGCGGCACGCCGAACCACGCTTTCGCGTCGTCCGGGCGCATCGCGATGGACATCGTGTTGCCGACCTTGTCGGTCGTAAACAGCAGATTATCTTCGATTTGCTTCTGTGGAATGCCAAGATCCTGCAACCGGCTGTAGCGCATCAAGTTCGCGCTATGGCAATTCAGGCAGTAGTTTACAAACAATTTGGCGCCGTGTTGCAGCGAAGCAAGATTTTCGCCGTTATCGGGAGCACGGTCGAGCGGAATATTTTCCTGCGCCGACGCGGACCCGACCCCAAATGCACAAGTGAGCGCCAAAGCGGCCAGGCTGGCGCGGACGCTCACCTTCGCGAGCGTCGAAAACAGAGATTGTCTCGTCATATCTTCCTCGCTCGTCAATTAATGGGGCTTGAACCGCACGCGCTCGGGCGGCTGCTTGAAGGTGCCAAGCGGCGTCCAGAACGGCATGCCGAGGAAGAAGGCGAAATAGACGAGCGCGCAGACCTGGGCGATCAGCGTGGCCGCCGGCGACGGCGGTTTCGTGCCGAGGAAGGCGAGCGTCAGGAACGCGAGCACGAAGATGCCGAGAAACACCTTGTGGAAGAACGGCCGGTAGCGGATCGACTTCACCGGCGAGCGGTCGAGCCACGGCAGGAAGAAGAGCGAGATCACCGCCGTGCCCATCACCACCACGCCCCAGAACTTCGACTCGGTGAAGTACATCGCGAGAATCACGAGCACGGCCAGCACCGGCAGCCCCGCGCGCCACTTGCCGCGCGCGCGCACGAGCGCGAGCACGCCGAGCAGCGCGATCACGATCATCAGCACGATCTTGAACGGGTCGGTGGTGGCGCGCAGCATCGCGTAGAACGCCGTGAAGTACCAGACCGGCGCAATTTCGGGCGGCGTTTGCAGCGGGTTGGCCGGCACGAAGTTATTCGACTCCAGGAAGTAGCCGCCCATTTCCGGCGCGAAGAACACGATCGCCGCGAAGATCATCAGGAAGATGCACACGCCCATGAAGTCGTGCACCGAGTAGTACGGGTGGAACGGAATGCCGTCGAGCGGCACGCCGTTCGCGTCCTTTTTCTCCTTGATCTCGATGCCGTCCGGGTTGTTCGAGCCCACTTCGTGCAGCGCGATGATGTGGCAGATCACGAGCCCGACCAGCACGAGCGGAATGGCGATCACGTGGAACGCGAAGAAACGGTTGAGCGTGACGTCCGAGACCACATAGTCGCCGCGAATCCACAGCGACAGGTCCGGGCCGATGAAGGGAATCGCCGAGAACAGGTTCACGATCACCTGCGCGCCCCAGAACGACATCTGGCCCCACGGCAGCAGGTAGCCGAAGAACGCCTCGGCCATCAGGCACAGGAAAATCGCGCAGCCGAAGATCCACACGAGCTCGCGCGGCTTGCGGTACGAGCCGTACAGGAGGCCGCGGAACATGTGCAGATACACGACCACGAAGAACATCGACGCGCCCGTGGAGTGCATGTAGCGGATCAGCCAGCCCCACGGCACCTCGCGCATGATGTACTCGACCGATGCGAACGCGAGCGTCGCATCGGGCTTGTAGTTCATGGTGAGGAAAATGCCGGTGACGATCTGGTTCACCAGCACGAGCAGCGCGAGCGAGCCGAAGAAGTACCAGAAGTTGAAGTTCTTCGGCGCGTAGTACTCGGAAAGGTGCGCTTTCCACGTCGCCGTCATCGGAAAGCGCTTGTCGATCCAGCCTTGCAGTCCGGAAGCCGCGCCGGCCGTCTCCACCACATCCTTGTCGGTTCCCGTCGCCATCACGCTTCTCCTTTTTCGTCCTTGCCGATCACGATCTCCGTCGCGGACGTGAACATGTATCGGGGAATGTCGAGGTTTTGCGGCGCCGGCTTGTTCTTGAACACGCGGCCGGAAAGATCGTAGGTGGAGCCGTGGCACGGGCACAGGAAGCCGCCCGGCCAGCTGTCGGGCAGGTTCGGCTGCGGACCTTCCTGGAAGCGCGGCGTAGGCGTGCAGCCCAGATGGGTGCAGACGGCCACGGCCACGAGAATGTTCTGATGCTCGGCGCGCGAGCGGAACTCGTTCATGCAGTATTCCGGCATCGGCAGCGAAAACGGATGCTCGGAGTTCGGGTCGGCCAGATCGGGATCGGCCTTCTTGACGTCGGCCATCATGCGGTCCGTGCGGTACAGGATCCACACGGGCTTGCCGCGCCACGCCACGGTCATCATCGAGCCGGGCTGGAGGTTCGTGATGTCGACAGCGACAGGCGCGCCGGCGGCGCGGGCTTTTTCGGATGGTGCAAAGGAACCTACGAAGGGTACGACAGTGGCCACGCCTCCAATGCCACCTGCTACGGACGTCGCAATCAGCCAGGTTCGGCGGCTGCCGTCGACGCGGTCATTCTCTTTGTCTCGCATCACATCGCCCCACTTCTGAGTTGGATTTATCCGTCACGCCAGCTTACCCGCGGTGCTGCCGAACGCTAGTTTGCTCGAATGGAGTTGGCATTTACAAGGGGCGATCTCTAAAAAGCGTCCGAAGTCCTTGATATCTCGGGGTTTTCCCGCAGAAAAGAGGGCCACTTTCTTTTCGTTTTGTAAATGCCTCACGAATAAAATCATGCTGCACCACGACAATTCGCGCACTGCGCGCGGCGCAATGCGCGATATCGGGTCGACCCAGAATCAACCCGGAAACGACGCTGAAGCGCGATTAAACGCGATTAAACGGGATTGTCGATATCGATGAAAAGATGCTCGATGTCGAAGGCTTCCGAGAGATGCGCGCCCAACGCCTGAACGCCGTAGCGCTCGGTGGCGTGATGGCCGGCGGCAAGAAACGCCACGCCGCTTTCCGCCGAGGTGTGCGTGGTCGGCTCGGAAATTTCGCCGGTGAGAAAGACGTCGGCGCCGGCCTCGATCGCAGCGTCGAACAGACTTTGCGCCGCCCCCGTGCACCAGGCCACGCGGCGAATTTGCCAGTCGGGGTCACCGAGCACGAGCGGCGTACGGCCGAGTGTCTGCTCGACCTCAGCGGTGAAGTGCGCGAGCGTGATCGGCATGGGCAGCGTGGCCATCCAGCCCAGATCCTGTTCGCCGAAGCGTTGTTCGCCGATCCAGCCGAATCGGGCGGCCAACTGCGCGTTATTACCCAGTTCGGGATGGCAGTCGAGGGGCAGATGGTAGGCGAACAGGTTGATATCGTTCGCGAGCAGCGTCTTCAGGCGACGGTACTTGCGGCCCGTGATTTGCGGCGCTTCGTTCTTCCAGAAGTAGCCGTGGTGCACAAGCACGGCGTCGGCGCCCCATTCGTGCGCGGCTTCGAGGAAAGCGAGCGAGGCGGTCACGCCCGTGGCGATCTTCTGCACGCGCCGCCGCCCTTCGACTTGCAGGCCATTGGGGCAGTAGTCCTTGAACCGCGCGGATTCCAGAAGATTGTTCAGATACAATTCCAGTTCGATCCGATCCATATAATCCTCTAATCTTCAGATGCTTAGACGCTTTTGGCTGTTCTTCGCCCAGGCGGTGACGGTCCTGCTGGCGTTGATGTTCATCATCGCCACGCTCAAACCGCAGTGGCTGCAACACCAGGGGCAGTTCGGCAAGCAGCTTGCCGAGCCGATCGTCGCACTGCGGGAAGTGGCGCCGGGGATGGGCTCAGGCGCCGCCCAGGGCTCCTATGCGGACGCCGCCCAGAAGGCAATGCCCGCGGTCGTCAACGTGTTCTCGAGCAAGGATGGGTCGCTGCCGCCCGATCCTCGCCAGAACGATCCGCTATTTCGCTACTTCTTCGGCGATCGCAACAAAAACCAGAAGCAGCAGGAGCAGCCTGCCGCCAACCTCGGTTCGGGCGTCATTGTGAGTCCGGACGGTTACATTCTAACGAACCAGCACGTGATCGACGGCGCGGACCAGATCGAAATCGCGCTCTCCGACGGCCGCACCACCAATGCGAAGGTGATCGGCATCGACCCGGAAACCGATCTCGCCGTGCTCAAGATCAACCTGCCGAACCTGCCCACCATCACGCTCGGCCGCATGGACCAGACGCGCGTGGGCGACGTCGTGCTCGCCATCGGCAACCCGTTCGGGGTGGGACAAACGGTCACCATGGGCATCATCAGCGCGCTCGGCCGCAATCACCTCGGCATCAACACGTTCGAGAACTTCATCCAGACCGACGCGCCGATCAATCCGGGCAATTCGGGCGGCGCGCTCGTCGACGTGAACGGCAACCTGCTCGGCATCAACACGGCCATCTACTCGCGCTCGGGCGGCTCGCTCGGCATCGGCTTCGCGATTCCCGTCTCCACCGCGCGCAGCGTGCTGGAGAGCATCATCACCACGGGCTCGGTCACGCGCGGCTGGATCGGCGTCGAACCGCAGGACGTGACGCCGGAAATCGCGGATTCCTTCGGCCTGAAGGAGAAGTCGGGCGCGATCGTGGCGGGCGTGCTGCAAGGCGGCCCCGCCGACAAGGCCGGCATCAAGCCCGGCGACGTGCTCACCTCGGTAAACGGCGAGGCCATCACCGACACCACGCGCCTGCTCAACGTGATCGCGCAGATCAAGCCGGGCACCGACGCCAAAGTCCACCTCGTGCGCAAGAACAAGGATCTGGATATCGACGTGCTGATCGGCAAGCGCCCGCCGCCGCCGAAGCAGCCGGAGCAGGAAGACGGCGAAGGCGACGACGGCGGCTGACGAGGTTCGCGGCGCGTTCCGCTCCCCGGCCCGGCGCGCAACCCGCCAACCGCGCAAACGAAAAAGGCCGCGAACCTGCTGGGTCCGCGGCCTTTTGCTTGGGTGAGCGCCCGGACAGGCGCTCCGCAATGGACTTCGGTACGCCTGCGAGCGGCGTTAGCTCGCCGCCTGACTCTCGTCCGCGGCCTTCTTCTCGCCGTTGCCGATGAAGATGCGCGCCGCGATGATGCCCGCCTCGTAGAGGATGATGAGCGGCAGCGCGAGAATGAGCTGCGAAAACACGTCGGGCGGCGTCACGACGGCTGCGACGATGAACGCGCCGACGATCACATACGGCCGGATTTCCTTGAGCTTCTTCACCGACACCACGCCCATGCGCACGAGCAGCACGACGATGATCGGCACCTCGAAGGTCACCCCGAACGCAATGAACATGGTGAGCACGAAGCTCAGGTAATTGTCGATGTCGGTGGTCATCTCCGCGCCGAGCGGCGCGTTGTAGTGCGCCATCACGCGGAAGATGGTCGGAAACACCACGAAATACGCGAACGCCATGCCGCACAGAAAGAGCGTGTAGCTGCTCGCCACGAGCGGCGCCACGAGCTTCTTCTCGTGCTGATAGAGGCCCGGCGCGACGAACGCCCAGATCTGGTAGAGCACGACCGGCAGCGCGATCACGAAGGCCACGAGCATCGTGACCTTCATCGGCACGAAGAACGAGCCGGTCACGTCGGTGACGATCATCTTGCCGTCGCGTGGCAGGTTCTGCATGAGCGGACGCGCAAGCAGACGGAAGATGTCGGGCGCCCAGTACACGAGGCCGACGAATACGACGATCACGGCAATGCCCGCGCGGATGATGCGGTCGCGCAGTTCGACGAGATGGGAGATGAAGGTCTCTTCGGAGCCTTCTTCCTGAGTTTGCTGGGGGTCGCTCACGCCGGCCCTCGGTTGGAAATGAACGTGCCTGGATTGCTGAACATGCGCGAATGCGAACCTACTCGAAAGCGTCGCACGGCGTCAGAAGAAGCGTGTGGGCCGGCGCAGGCTGGCCGGCGTGTGCTGCGCGACGCGCGCCGCGCCCGACTGCACACGCGTGCGGCGCAGCGTGGCGCGCTTGTACCACACGGGCGCTGCGTTCTGCTTCACGCGCCAGTTCTTGCGTTTGCGGGAGTCGGATGCCGCCGCGCCGGCGTTGCCGGAACGCCAGCCGGAAAGCGCCGAAGCGTCGCCCGACTGATCCGCCACCGCCCCTTCCACGCTCGCCGGATCGGCGCCGCCCGCAATGCTCGGCGAGACCGACGTGCCCTGGTTCCAGGCGTCGTTCAGCTCGTCTTCATGCTTGCGCAGATTGTCGTGGACGTTTTTCTCGACGTTCTGCGCGGCCGACTCGAACTCGGTCTTCATGCGGCGCAGCTCGTCGAGTTCGATCTCGCGCGTGACTTCCGCCTTGACGTCGTTGATGTAGCGCTGCGCGCGCCCGAACAGCGCGCCCGCCGTGCGCGCGACGCGCGGCAGTCGCTCCGGCCCGAGAACGACCAGTGCGACAACGCCGATCAGCGCCATCTTGGTTAAACCCAGATCGAGCATGAATGGAGTGTTCCGTCAGCCTTGGCTGCCTGATGGGGATAGAAGGCGGGAAAGTCCGGCTGCCGCCCGATTAGCGGAGGTCGTTCGAGCGCGGCGTCTTGTCCTTCGCGTCGACGTCCACGGCGCCGCCGTTGGGCGGCAGTTCGCGCTTTTGCGCGTCGGCGGCGTTGCCTTCGCCGTCGCGCATGCCTTCCTTGAAACCCTTCACGGCGCCACCCAGATCGCTACCGATATTGCGCAGCTTCTTCGTGCCGAAAACAAGCGCCACGATCAACAAGACGATCAGCCAGTGCCAGATGCTCAACGAACCCATGATTGACTCTCTCCTTAACCCCGTCACCGCGCACGCTGCGCAGCGATAAAAATCTTGCCTTAGTGATGTTGCACCGACGTGGCGTACGACCCTTTGACACTTTCGGCGACATCGACGCTCTCACCGCACCGAAGTGCCGGCTTCGCCGCCCTCAGCCCATGCGGTGCCACGGACGCGGCCCGGCCAGCAAATGCGCGTGCAGATGATAGACCTCCTGGCCGCCGCCGGGTCCCGTGTTCACGACCGTGCGGAAACCGGTTTCGCCGCCCGTGTACGAAACGCCCAGTTGTTTGGCGAGGCGCGCGACCAGTACAAACATTCTACCAAGCAGCGGTGCATCGTTTTCACCGCAATCGGCGAGCGTAGGGATATGTTGGCGAGGGATCACGAGCACGTGGGTTTCAGCCGCCGGCCGAATGTCGCGGAAGGCGACGAATTCGTCATCCTCGTACACCCTCGTGCTGGGGATTTCGCCGTCGGCGATCTTGCAGAAGAGACAGGTACTGCGGTCGTGACTCATGGTGCTCCTGGTGAGCGACTAAACGTGCACCGGAGGTGCAATCGGGCAAATCCAACCGGGAAAACCCAATCGGGCAAACCGTGCCGGAGCCGCGCCGCTCAGAACCAGGCGCGCGGATTGAGCAGCGGCTTGTTGTCGTACAAATACAGCCAGCCTTTGATGATACGGTACAACGTCCAGATTGCGACAGCCCACAAAATTGGTATGCCGATCAGCACGAAAATGAGCACGCCGCCGATCAGATGCCCCGCGAGCCCGAGCCAGAAAGTGCGGATCTGCCACGTGAAGTGCTGCTCGTAGGGCGTGCCCACGGCCTCGTCGCGCTTCAGGTAGTTGAGGATGATGGCGACCAGCACGGAGATGCCGCCGGTCAGCCAGTAGACCGCATACAGCGCGTAGAGCACGTGCGTGAAAGTGCGCAGGCTGCGCAGACGGTCCGCATCGACGCCGTTGCGGTACGAAGGGGGCGGGTAATCGCCGGACATGGACATGCCGTTCGTCTCCTGTCGACCGGAGTTAGCGCTTTAGCGCTTACTCCGGTCCCTTGCAGAGCTGTCGATCCGGAGTTGGCGCTTTAGCGCTTACTCCGGTCCCATGCAGAGCTGTCGTGCTCGATCCGGTTGCGCCAGGCCGCGCGCAACCCTCAGTCGCCGTTCGCTTCGCGCTCGCGCGTCTTGCGCAGCGCCTTTTCCTCGAGCCCCGACAGGCCTTCGCGGCGTTCCAGCTCCGCGAGCACGTCGGCGGGGCTCAGGTCGAAATGCGAGAGCGTCACGAGGCAATGAAACCACAGATCGGCCATCTCGCCCACGAGCGCCTTCGGCGCGCCGCCCTGGCGCACGTCCTTCGCGGCCAGCACGACTTCGGTCGCCTCTTCGCCAACCTTCTTGAGCACCGCGTCGTCGCCCTTGTGGAAAAGGCGCGCGACATAGGACGCGTCCGGGTCGCCGCCCTTGCGGCTGTCGATCACCGCCGCGAGGCGCAGCAGGGTGTCGTTGGTGTTCAGTTGCGTCATTTGTAGATGTGTTCGGGGTCTTTCAGCACGGGATCGACGGCGACCCAGCGGCCTTCGTCGACGGTGCCTTCGAATTGCTGGAAAAAGCACGAGTGGCGGCCCGTGTGGCACGCGATGCCCGAAACCTGCTCGATCTTGAGCAGCACGACGTCTTCATCGCAGTCGAGGCGGATCTCGCTCACATGCTGCACGTGGCCCGACTCCTCGCCCTTGAACCACAGGCGCTGGCGCGAGCGCGAGAAGTACACCGCGCGGCGCAGTTCGACCGTCTTGGCGAGCGCTTCGCGGTTCATCCACGCGAACATCAGCACGTCGCCCGTGGCGGCTTCCTGTGCGATCACGGGCACGAGGCCGTTGGCGTCCCAGTTGACCTTGTCGAGCCAGTTCGCTTTGGCGAGGTCTTGCGTCTGTACGTTGCTCATGGCGTCACATCCTCACCGAAATGCCCTGGTCGGCCATGAAGCGCTTCGCCTCGCCCACCGTGTGCTCGCCGTAGTGAAAAATGCTCGCCGCCAGCACCGCGTCGGCGTGGCCCTTGACGATGCCGTCCGCCAGATCCTGCAAGCCGCCCACGCCGCCCGAGGCGATCACGGGAATCGGCACCGCGTCGGACACGGCGCACGTGAGGTCGAGGTCGAAACCGCTCTTGGTGCCGTCGCGGTCCATGCTCGTGAGCAGGATTTCGCCCGCGCCGAGTTCGGCCATCTTGCGCGCCCATTCCACGGCGTCGATGCCGGTAGCCTTGCGCCCGCCGTGCGTGAACACTTCCCAACGCGAGGGCTCGCCCGGCGCCGATACGCGCTTGGCGTCGATGGCGACGACGATGCACTGCGAACCGTATTTGTCGGCGGAGTCGCGCACGAGCTGCGGATTGGCGACAGCCGACGAGTTCATGCTGACCTTGTCGGCGCCGGCGTTGAGCAGGCGCCGCACGTCCGCCACGGCGCGCACGCCGCCGCCGACCGTCAGTGGAATGAAGACCTGCGAAGCCACCGCCTCGATGATCGGCAGGATCAGGTCGCGCTGGTCGGAGGTCGCGGTGATGTCGAGGAACGTCAGTTCGTCGGCGCCCTGGTCGTCGTAGCGGCGCGCGATTTCGACGGGGTCGCCCGCGTCGCGCAGTTCGACGAAATTGACACCCTTCACGACGCGCCCGGCGGTCACGTCGAGGCAGGGGATGATGCGTTTGGGTAGAGCCATGATCTTGCCGAATTTACGGATCGGTTGATACGTGAAGCCGTGCCGAGGCAGGCCCGTCTGGAGCACGGCCGGAGCACGACAGGTCCGGAATCGGACCAGAGTCGGACCGCGACCGGGCCGTTGTCGCGCGCTTCACCCACGCCCGACGCGCTTCGAAAAAATTATCGCGAAATTTTCGCGAGTGCCGCCTCACGTGAAGCGGCGCGGCTGCATGCCAAAAACGGCACAAGGCAGCACAAGGCAGCATAAAGCCTCCGCTAACGGAGGCCCGGCGTTCGCGCCTTAAGCGTCGTCCGACTCGCGCAGGCTGTCCGCGCGCGTTTGCGCCGCGGCGAAATCGAGGTCGCCCGAGTAAATCGCGCGCCCGCAGATCACGCCTTCCACGCCTTCGTCCTCGACTTCGCAAAGCGCGTCGATGTCGGCGAGATTCGAGAGGCCGCCGCTCGCGATCACCGGAATCTTCACCGCGCGCGCAAGGCGCACCGTGGCTTCGATGTTGATGCCCTGGAGCATGCCGTCGCGCCCGATGTCGGTGTAGATGATCGATTCGACGCCGTAGTCCTCGAACTTGCGCGCGAGATCCACGACTTCGTGGCCCGTGAGCTTGCTCCAGCCGTCGGTCGCGACCTTGCCGTCCTTCGCGTCGAGGCCGACGATGATATGGCCCCCGAACGCCGTGCAGGCTTCTTGCAGGAAGCCCGGATTTTTCACGGCGGCGGTGCCGATAATCACGTAGGAGAGGCCGTCGTCGAGATAACGCTCGATGGTGTCGAGATCGCGAATGCCGCCGCCGAGCTGCACGGGGATCTGATCACCGACTTCGCGGATGATCTCGCGAATCGCGTCTTCGTTCTTCGGCTTACCTGCGAACGCGCCGTTCAGGTCGACGAGGTGCAGGCGCCGGGCGCCGCGCTCGACCCAGTGTCGGGCCATGGCCGCCGGTTCCTCGGAGAAAATCGTCGCCTGGTCCATATCGCCTTGTTTCAGGCGTACGCAGTGACCGTCTTTGAGATCGATGGCCGGAATCAGCAGCATAGCTTCGGGTGTGTCTGGGAATGAGGTTGAAATCTGCCGGCGCCGGTGGAGAAAAGACCCGATCCGACGCCGTTTCGCTAGTTTAGTACAACTCTTACGGCGGCCTTGCTGACGCAAGTTGAATGCCCGCGCGCTGGTGCGCGAAGGCGGCTGCGAGTGTCAGCGCCGCCGGGCAATCAGGGGTTCCAGTGGACGAAGTTGCGATAGACGCGCAAGCCCGCCGCGGCGCTCTTTTCCGGGTGGAATTGGGTGGCGAAGATGTTATCCCGCGCCACTGCCGAGGTAAAGGCCGCACCGTAGGGCGTTTCGCCCACGGTGTGCGACGCGTCCGCCGGCACCACGTAATAGCTGTGCACGAAGTAGAAAAAGCTCTCGTCGGGCACGCCGTCCCAGAGGGCGTGCGCGCGGGCCTGGCGCACACGGTTCCAGCCCATTTGCGGGACCTTGAAGCGCGATCCGTCGTCCTGAAGCCGGCCTTCCAGCTCGAAGCGCACGACCTTGCCGGGCAATAGGCCCAGGCCCTTCGTGTCGCCTTCGGCGCTCCAGTCGAACAGCATCTGCTCGCCCACGCATACGCCCATGAGCGGCTTGGTGCGCGAGGCTTCGAGCACGGCGTCCTGCAAGCCCGACTCGGCCAGGCTGCGCATGCAGTCGGGCATCGCGCCCTGCCCCGGCAGCACCACGCGGTCCGCCGCGCGGATAGCCTCCGGACGCTCGACGATGGCCACGTCGGCTTCCGGCGCGGCGTGCCTCAGCGCCTGGGCCACCGAACGCAGGTTGCCCATCCCATAATCCACAATCGCAATTGAAGTTTTCATCTCGAATCCGGCCTGCTCACCAGGCCCTGCCCTTGGCCGTGCGTGCCGCGCGTGCGCCACGCCATGCCCTGATCTGCCCTCAAAGCCGTCAATGTACGCCAGTCAGCGTGCGCAAGCCCATAAGCCGAAAGGCCAACGTTGCGCGCATGCCGCATGCGAACCTCCGCTTCGGCGCGCTCCGGTTCACGCCCGGTCGCACGCCTTGCGCTCGCGCAATGACAACGCTCAGAGGCTGCCCTTCGTCGACGGAATCTTGCCCGCCTGACGTTCGTCCAGTTCGGCGGCCTGGCGCAGCGCGCGGCCGAATGCCTTGAACACGGTTTCCATCTGATGGTGCGCGTTCAGGCCGCGCAGGTTGTCGATGTGCAGCGTCACGCCGGCGTGGTTCACGAAGCCGCGGAAGAATTCGATCGACAGGTCGACGTCGAACGTGCCGATGCGCGCGCGCGTGAACGGCACGTGGAATTCGAGGCCCGGGCGGCCCGAGAAGTCGATCACGACGCGCGAGAGCGCTTCGTCGAGCGGCACGTAGGCGTGGCCGTAACGGCGAATGCCCTTCTTGTCGCCGATGGCCTGCGCCACCGCCTGGCCGAGCGTGATGCCGACGTCTTCGACCGTATGGTGGTCGTCGATATGCGTGTCGCCATGCGCCTCGATATCCAGATCGATCAGACCGTGTCGTGCGATCTGGTCGAGCATGTGGTCGAGAAACGGCACACCGGTCGCGAGCTTTTGCTCGCCGGTGCCGTCCAGATTGAGTTTCACGCGGATTTGCGTTTCGCTGGTGTTGCGAACGACTTGCGCGACGCGCATGGCAATTTCCTTCAAACAGCCCGTAACAGGAGAATGGGAGAACGAAGCATCGGCCTTAACGGAGCACGAGCTTCAGGGCAGCGAGCAGTTGCGCGTTTTCGTCGGGGGTCCCGACGGTCAGGCGTACGCAATTCGCCAGCAATGGGTGCATTTTACCCACGTTTTTGATCAGGATCCGGGCGGACAGCAGTGTATCGAACACCGCGGCCGCGTCGGGCACGCGCACGAGCAGGAAATTGCCCGCGCTTTCGAACACCTGCGCGCCCGGCAGCTTCGCCACTTCGGCGGCCAGCGTCGTGCGTTCGACACGCAGTTGCGCAGCCTGCGCGTCGAGCACGTCGACGTGGTCGAGCAGCAGATCGGCCGCCGCCTGGGTAAGCACATTCACGTTGTACGGCGGGCGCACCTTGTCGAATTCGTTGAGCCACGCCGGGCGCCCGGCCAGATAGCCGAGGCGAATGCCCGCGAGCCCGAGCTTGGACATCGTGCGCATCACGACCACATTGTCGAACTCGCCCGCGCGCGGCATCCAGCTTTGCATCGCGAACGGCTGGTAGGCCTCGTCGATCACCACGAGGCTTTTCACCGCCGCAGCCGCCGCGATCACGCGCTCGATGTCCGCGTCGTCGAACAGCGTGCCCGTGGGGTTGTTCGGGTACGCCAGCCAGATCACGGCGGGCGTGTGCTCGGCGATGGCCGCGAGCGTCGCGTCGATATCGAGCGTGAAATCGGCCTTCAGCGACACGCCGACGAACTCCACCTGCGCGAGCTTCGCCGACATCGCGTACATGACGAAGCCCGGCACCGGCGCGAGCACCTTGGCGCCCGGCTTCGCGCACGCCATTGTGATCATGCTGATGATTTCGTCCGAGCCGTTGCCGAGCAGCACGTCGCACTCGGCCGGCACATGCATCGCCTTCTTGAGCTTCGCGATCAGCGCCTCGGGGCGCGGTGCGGGATAGCGGTTGAGCGCGACCGCCGCGAGGCGCTCGGCCAGCAGCGCCGCGAGATCCGCCGGCAGCGCGAACGGATTTTCCATGGCGTCGAGCTTCACGAAACCGGATGCGTCGGGCACCGGGTAGCTCGTCATCGCGAGCACGTCGCGACGGATGATGTCTTGTGGTGTTGTCATGTCAAAAGGCGGCGCGCGCGAGCGGACCGCCAGCACGGGCTGCTCGGCAAGCCGGCCGCCCTGGTTATCGTCGTGGTCTCTGCTGCGTGTGGCTCGGACTACGGTTCACACTGCGGTTCACACCGCGCTTCACCCGGATACGCCCCGCACACGCGCGCGGGGATTTGCCGCTGCACACTGTCTCCATGCTGCGCGGCGGCGACGTTCAACCTCTCATCAACCCCTCGTTGCAGGCCGCGCGACGCGCCGGCGAGGCGCGCCGCAGCGAAGCATCAGAGCGACTTCATGCGGAATTCGGCGCTGCGCGCGTGCGCTTGCAGGCCTTCGCCATACGCCAGCTCCGCCGCGATCTCGCCGAGCGTTTGCGCGCCTTCCGCGCTCACCTCGATCAGGCTCGATCGCTTGATGAAATCATAGACGCCGAGCGGCGACGAAAAACGTGCGGTACGAGACGTAGGCAGCACGTGATTCGGCCCCGCGCAGTAGTCGCCGAGGCTCTCGCTCGTGTAGCGGCCAAGGAAGATCGCGCCCGCGTGGCGGATTTCGGCGCCCCACTTCTGCGGCTCCAGCGCCGAGATTTCGAGGTGCTCCGGCGCGATCTCGTTGGCGATGGCGCACGCTTCGGCCATGTCGCGCACCTTCACGAGCGCGCCGCGGTTCGTGAGCGACGTGGCGATGACTTCGGCGCGCGGCATGCTGGGCAGCAGTTCGCCGATGGCGTCTTCCACGCGCTTGATGAAGCCTTCGTCCGGGCACAGCAGGATCGACTGAGCCAGTTCGTCGTGCTCGGCCTGCGAGAAGAGATCCATGGCGACCCAGCGCGGGTCGGTCGTGCCGTCGCAGATCACGAGGATTTCCGAGGGCCCGGCGATCATGTCGATGCCGACCGTGCCGAACACGCGGCGCTTGGCCGAGGCCACATACGCGTTGCCCGGCCCGCAGATCTTGTCGACGGCCGGAATCGTGTCTGTGCCGTAGGCGAGCGCGGCCACCGCCTGCGCGCCGCCGATCGTGAACACGCGATCGACGCCGCCCAGCAGCGCCGCCGCCAGCACGAGCGGGTTCTTCACGCCGTCGGGCGTGGGCACGACCATGATGATTTCGCGCACGCCCGCGACCCGCGCGGGAATGGCGTTCATCAGCACGGAAGACGGATACGCCGCCTTGCCGCCGGGCACATACAGGCCCACGCGGTCGAGCGGCGTGACCTTCTGGCCTAGCACCGTGCCGTCGGATTCGGTGTACTGCCAGCTATGCGAGCCGCACTCGATGCGCTGCTTCTCGTGGTAGCCGCGCACGCGCGCCGCCGCCGCTTCGAGCGCCGCGCGCTGCTTGGGCTCGAGGCTCTCCAGCGCGGCTTCGAGCTCGGCGAACGGGAGTTCGAGCGCCGCGACGCTCGTGGCCGTGAGGCGGTCGAAGCGGTTCGTGTAGTCGAGCACGGCGGCGTCGCCGCGCGTCTTCACGTCGGCGAGAATCTGCGCGACGGAGCGCTCGATGGCCTCGTCCTCGCTCGCCTCGAAGGCGAGCACCGCGTGCAGCGCCTTCTTGAAGCCTGCGGCGCTGGAATCGAGTTTGCGCATCGTGATAGCCATGCTGGTATCCATCCGTATCGGTTGTGCGGGCGCGCTCATGCTGCCCGCTTTTGCTGCTCGCTGCGGTTGTCTGCCGCTAGCGTTTGCCGCTATTGTCCGCCGCTGTTGCCGCTTACGCTGCCTGCTCGCGGCGCGACGCGCGTTCGAACGCGTCGATGATCGGTCGCAGCGCGGCGCGCTTGAGCTTCAGCGCCGCCTGATTCACGACGAGGCGCGACGAGATCTCCATGATCTCCTCGACCTCGACCAGATTGTTCGCGCGCAGCGTGCCGCCCGTGCTCACGAGGTCGACGATCGCGTCGGCGAGACCGACCAGCGGCGCGAGTTCCATCGAGCCGTACAGCTTGATCAGGTCGACGTGCACGCCCTTGGCCGCGAAGTGCTGGCGCGCGGCTTCGGTGTACTTGGTGGCCACGCGCAGGCGTGCGCCCTGGCGCACCGCATTCGCGTAATCGAAACCGCCCTTCACTGCCACCGAAAGGCGGCAGCGCGCGATGTCGAGATCGATCGGCTGATACAGGCCGCCGCCGCCGTGCTCGTTGAGCACGTCCTTGCCCGCCACGCCGAAGTCGGCCGCGCCGTACTCCACGTAGGTGGGCACGTCGGTCGCGCGCACGATGATGACGCTCAGGTTCGGGTCCGTGGTCGGCAGGATCAGCTTGCGCGAGGTTTCCGGGTCCTCGGTCACCTGAATGCCCGCGGCGGCGAGGAGCGGCATCGTCTCTTCGAAGATGCGGCCCTTCGAAAGCGCGAGCGTGAGCGGCGCGCCGGCGGCGGCCGCCGGCGTGGGCTTGGACTCGACCGTGCTCATGCCGCGCTCCCCTTGATGCGCTTCACGTTCGCGCCGATCTTCGTGAGCTTCTCTTCCATGCGGTCGTAGCCGCGGTCGAGGTGATAGATGCGGTCGATCAGCGTTTCGCCGTCGGCGCACAGGCCCGCGATCACGAGGCTGGCCGACGCGCGCAGGTCGGTTGCCATCACCTTCGCGCCGGAGAGTTTCTCCACGCCCGCGACCAGCGCGGTCTTGCCGTCGATCGTGATGTGCGCGCCCAGGCGGTTCAGTTCCTGCACGTGCATGAAGCGGTTTTCGAAGATCGTTTCGACCACTTGCGAGGTGCCGTCCGCGATCGTGTTGAGCGCCATGAACTGCGCCTGCATGTCGGTCGGGAACGCCGGGTATTCGGAGGTGCGCACGTTCACGGCGCGCGCGCGCTCCTGCATGCGCACGCGCATCCAGTCGTCGCCCTCTTCGATCGTCACGCCCGCTTCGCGCAGTTTGTCGGTGACGGCGTCGAGCGTGTGCGGACGCACGTGGCGCAGCGTGACGTCGCCGCCCGCGGCCGCGACCGCGCACAGGAACGTGCCCGCTTCGATACGGTCGGGAATGACGGTGTGCTTCGCGCCGTGCAGCTTGTCCACGCCTTGAATCACGAGGCGGTCGGTGCCGATGCCCTCGATCTTCGCGCCCATCGCGACGAGCAGGTGCGCGAGATCGCCCACTTCGGGCTCGCGCGCGGCGTTCTCGATCACCGTTTCGCCGTCGGCGAGGACGGCTGCCATCAGCAGGTTTTCCGTGCCGGTGACCGTGATCATGTCAGTGACGATGCGCGCGCCCTTCAGGCGCTTCGCGCGCGCCTCGATGAAGCCGTGCTCGATGTTGATCTCGGCGCCCATCGCCTGAAGGCCCTTGATGTGCTGATCCACGGGGCGCGCGCCGATCGCGCAGCCGCCGGGCAGCGACACCTTCGCCTCGCCGAAGCGCGCGACGAGCGGCCCGAGCACGAGGATCGAGGCCCGCATGGTCTTGACCAGTTCATACGGCGCGACGAGGTTGTCCACCTTCGAGGCGTCGAGCTGCACGCGCGCGCCGTCCTGCTCGGTGCGCACGCCCATCTGGCGCAGCAGCTTGAGCGTGGTGCGCACGTCCTGGAGGTCGGGCACGTTATCGAGATGAACGGGTTCCGCGCTCAAAAGGCCGGCGCAGAGAATGGGCAACGCGGCGTTCTTCGCACCCGAAACAGCCACTTCCCCTGCGAGCTTCCGCCCGCCGACGATGACGAGTTTATCCATGCCTGAGGTTTCCTGATCGGTGCGGCCGGCTTGCGGGGTCGCTTCGAGTTGAGCTGCGCCGCTGGCTGCGGCGCCTTTATCCTGGGTAATTCGCACTGAGATTCCAGATTATGCGTTCTGCCATTCGGCGGGCGTGAGCGTCTTCATGCTGAGCGCGTGGATTTCCTCGCGCATGCGCTCGCCGAGCGCCGCGTAGACGAGCTGATGGCGCTGGATCAAGCGCTTGCCGTCGAATGCTGAGGAAACGATCGTCGCGAAGAAGTGCTGGCCATCGCCTTCGACTTCGAGGTGCTCGCACGCGAGCCCTGCCGAGATGTACTGCTTAACCTGTTCCGGAGTCGGCAACATGAGTATGGCTCCTGCCTGATATTGCGTCTGGTGATCAGTGGCGCAGCTTGTACCCGCTCGCGAGCAGACGCATGGCGAGCGTGGCGAGCGCCACGAAAAACACGAAAACGATCGACAGGCTCACGAACGGGTTGATGTCGGACAGGCCGAAAAACCCATAGCGGAAGCCATCGATCATGTAGAAGAACGGGTTGAGCCGCGACACCTCGCGCCACAGGGGCGGCAGCGTATGCGTCGAGTAAAACACGCCCGAAAGAAACGTGAGCGGCATGATGAGAAAGTTCTGAAACGCCGCGAGCTGGTCGAACTTCTCCGCCCAGATCCCGGCGATCAGGCCGAGCGTGCCGAGGATCGCCGAGCCGAGCACCGCGAAAGCGATGATGTAAAGCGGCGCGGCGAAGCTCATCGGAATGAACCAGATCGTCACGACGAACACGCCCGCGCCAACGGCGAGGCCGCGCACGATCGAGGCGAGCACGTAGGCTCCAAACATCTCCCATGCGGCGAGTGGCGGCAATAGAACGAATACGAGATTGCCCGTGATCTTCGACTGGATCAAGGAAGACGAGCTATTCGCGAAGGCATTCTGCAACACGCTCATCATCACGAGGCCGGGAATCAGGAAGCTCGTGTACTCCACGCCCGGATACACCTCCACGTGACCGCGCAGCGCGTGGCCGAAGATCGTGAGGTACAGCAGCGCCGTGATGACGGGGGCGAGCACGGTCTGGAAAGCGACTTTCCAGAAACGCAGCACTTCCTTGTAGAACAGCGTACGGAAACCGCTCATGCGAGACCCTCGACCACTTCAGGACCGTTCATCACCTGCACGAAGACATCTTCCAGATCGGCCTTGCGCACTTCCACCTCTTCGAGCTTGCAGCCGTTCGCACGGCATTTCGCGAGAATGCGCTCCACTTCGTCGTAGCTCGACAGGCGCAGCAGATGCTGATGCGCGCTGGCGTTCGACGGATCGACTTCGAGCGCGCGCAGCTCGCCCGGCAGCACGCCTTCCGAGAAGCGCAGGAATAGCTGCGTGCCCGCAAAGCGTTGCAGCAGCGTGCTCGTGCGTTCGAGCGCGACCATCTCGCCGCGCCGCAGCATGGCGATGCGGTCGCACAGTTGCTCGGCTTCTTCGAGATAGTGCGTGGTGAGCACGATGGTGTGCCCTTCGCGGTTCAGGCGCGCGATGAACTTCCAGAGCGTCTGGCGCAGTTCCACGTCCACGCCGGCGGTGGGCTCGTCGAGCACGATCACGGGTGGACGGTGCACGAGCGCCTGCGCGACCAGCACGCGGCGCTTCATGCCGCCCGACAGCGCGCGCATGTTCACGTCGGCTTTCTCGGTGAGGTCGAGATTGGCCATCACTTCGTCGATCCACGCGTCGTTGTTGCGCAGACCGAAGTAGCCGGACTGGATGCGCAGCGTTTCGCGCACGGTGAAGAACGGATCGAACACCAGTTCCTGCGGCACGACGCCCAGGTTGCGGCGCGCGTTGCGGTAGTCGGAGACGACATCGTGGCCGCGCACGGCGATCGAGCCCTCGTCCGCGCGGGCGAGGCCGGCCAGTATGCTGATGAGCGTCGTCTTGCCCGCGCCGTTCGGGCCGAGCAGCCCGAAGAACTCGCCGTCTTCGACCGTGAAGCTGACGCCCTTGAGCGCCTGAAGCGACTTGTAGCGCTTCTTGACGTTGCGGATTTCTATGGCTGGCATGACTAATACGCCGCCCGTTTGCGAACGGCGCGGCTCATGAATGCATCAATGCTGCGGGGAAGACCGGAATTGGGGACGGCTTACAAGCCGACCCGGCTGTCTCTGCGCACGCTTCTTAACCACCAAGCGATGCTTTTGCGCCGAGGCAGCGCCCAAAAAACGGTTGATTATAGGCCAAGTCGGAAAGCCCGGCCTGGCCCTGGGATGAAGAGCGTCGACCTGGTCATGCGGCGGCGTGCCGCTCGAACGCGAAGGTTCGGCCAGGTGACGCGCGTCAATGTCGCTCGTGCAGGAGCGTATCGACGCCGTAGGCGCGCGCGAGAGAAGCGAGCGCGGGAGGCAGATTGAGTACAGCGAGGGAGGTGCCGCGCTCGCGCGCGGCGCGCTGCCAGGCGATCAGCACGGCGAGCGCCGACGAATCGAACTGGGTGAGCGCGGCGCAGTCCACGGCGGTTGCGCCCGCCGAGATCTGCGCGAACCCGGCCGAGAGCGCGGCCTTCGCGCTCTCGTGGGTCAGGTTGGCGCCGGTGGCGAAGCGCTCGCTCACGAGGTCGCCTTGCCCGATGCGAGTTGCTGGTTGCGCTGCGTGAGGAACTGGATCAGGCCGTCCACGCCGCCCTGCTGGATCTTTTCCTGGAACTGCTGCTGGTACGCCTGGATCAGCCACGCGCCGAGCACGTTGATGTCATACACGCGCCAGCCTTGCGGCGTCTTGTACAGGCGGTAGTCGAGCTCGATCGGCTGGCCGTTGTTCAGCACCGTCGAACGGACCACGACGTCGGTGTCGTCCGGATTCGCGCGGAACGGCTTGTACTGGATCTGCTGGTCGCGCACCTGGGCGAGCGCGCCCGAGTACGTGCGGATCAGCAGCGTCTTGAACTGCTCGATGACCTGTTGTTGCTGCTCCGGCGTGGCGGTGCGCCAGTTGCGGCCCATCGCGAGCTGCGTGGTGCGGCGGAAGTCGGTGTACGGCAGGATCTTTTCGTTCACGAGCTGCGTGATCTTGCCGATGTCGCCGCCCTGGATCGACTTGTCACCCTTGATCTGATCCATGACCTGCGTCGTGATCGTCTTGACCATGGCGTCGGGGTTGCTGGTGTCTACCGTCTGAGCGAACGCGCCGCCGGCAAACGAAAGAAACATGGCGAAAAACGGGTACAGAAAGAATTTTTTCATATCGAGTCCTGCAAGTTGGAGACATACGCCCCGTTGGAGCCAACGATATCACGCGAGTTCTATCTCGCTATGTCAAAAACTGCCAGCAAAGTGCGACAAGCGTTTCTGCTTGTTACGTCAGACATTTATGTCGGACGTTGATGCCGAATGCATGGCCGGCGCGGCGCTGACACCCACCGGACGTGACCTCAATGCAGGCGCAGCATGCCCGGGAAGCCGATGCGCGCGGGCGGAATCATCTGGTCGCCGGGCACGGTGGTTTGCGAGGCGCCTTCCGGTGCGCTGGCGCCGGCGGGGCCTTGCAGCGTGGCCGGAGCGGTTGCTTCGCCGTTGGGATACGCGGACGGCATGCTCGCCGCGCCCGGCACGGCCGCACGCGCCGCACCCGAAGCCGGGACAGCCGCGCCGGCCGCCGCCGATGCGGGCGCGGCCGCACCTGCCGCGCCTTCGTCGACGTCGTCGTACTTCGGCAGCGGTGCGCCATCGCCGTAATCGGGCAGGTTGCTGTCCGATGCGTGGCCGTCCGAGAGCAGATAGTGGCGGCGTTGCAGGTAGGCGTTACGAATGAACGAGTAGCGGTCGATCGCCGCGCCTTCGAGCAGGTCGCTCGCGCCCAGCAGGTTCGCGCGCGTGCTCACCACGTTCAGGCCGTAGAGGCCCCACGACAGCGCAGCCGGGTCCACATAGGTGAGCGGATTGATGAAGTAGTTGGGCACGAGTGCCACGCCGTCACGCACCGTGCTCGGGCCGAACAGCGGCAGCACGAGGTACGGACCGGCCGGCACGCCATAGTGGCCGAGCGTGAGACCGAAGTCCTGATTGTGCTTGGGCAGCTTCGCGAGCGTCGCGACGTCGAACAGACCGCCCACGCCGAAGACCGTGTTGATCACGATCCGCATGATGTCCGAAACGCCGTCGGCGATCTTCAGTTGCAGGAAGTTGTTCGCGGCGTTGTAGACGTCGCCGATGTTCGCAAAGAAGTTCGTCACGCTGTCGCGCACGGGCTGCGGCGTCACCTTCACGTAGCCCTGCGCCACCGGCTTGAGCGCGTACTGGTCAACCTTGTCGTTGAACGTGTACACCGTGCGATTGAAGCCTTCCCACGGGTCGTCCTTCGAGGGCGTCTGCACTGTCGAGCACCCTGCGAGTGCGAGCGCCGCGACCCCGATCGTGATGGCGCGCATGCGTATGGTCGTCATTGTTACTTCTCCTTATTTTGCCGCCGGGGCTGCCGAAGCCACCGGGGCCGGCGCCGCTGCGGGCGCGGCCGGCGCGGAGTCGGCGTTCGCGCCACTGGACGATTTTGCGGCGCCCGAGTCGGCCGCCTTGCTATAGAGGAACTGGCCGATGAGGTTTTCGAGCACGATGGCCGATTGCGTCATCGAGATGGTGTCGCCCGCCTTGAGCATTTCCGAGTCGCCGCCCGGCTCGAGACCGATGTACTGCTCGCCGAGCAGGCCCGACGTCAGGATCTTGGCCGACGTGTCCTTCGGGAACTGGTACTGCTGGTCGAGGTTGATCGTCACCAGCGCCTGGTAGGTGTTGGAGTCGAAGCCGATCGAGGCCACCCGGCCCACGGTCACGCCCGCGCTTTTCACCGGCGCGCGCGGCTTGAGCCCGCCGATATTGTCGAACTTGAGCTTCACCGGGTAGGTGGGCTGGAACGACAGCGAGCTCATGTTGCCGGCCTTCAGCGCAAGGAACAGCAGCGCGATAAAGCCCAGCACCACGAACAGGCCGACCCAGAAGTCGAGAGCATTCTTTTTCATCGTCATCCCAATGAGAATCCGTTGCGGCGGCGCTCACGCGAGCGCCACGCCGCGAGAGGGCCGGGTCACTGCCCGGCGCTTCTAGCTGAACTGTTAGTTGAACATCAGCGCGGTAAGCAGGAAGTCGAGGCCGAGCACCGCAAGCGACGCGTACACGACCGTCTTGGTGGTCGCGCGCGACACGCCCTCGGGCGTGGGCTTGGCTTCGTAACCCTGGTACAGCGCGGTAAACGTCACAGCGAAACCGAACACGACGCTCTTCATCACGCCGTTGCCCACGTCCGCCCAGACGTCCACGCCGCCCTGCATTTGCGACCAGAAGGCGCCTGCGTCCACGCCGATCAGCAGCACGCCCACCACATAGCCGCCCAGAATGCCGACCGCGCTGAAGATCGCCGCGAGGATCGGCATGGCGATCACGCCCGCCCACATGCGCGGCGCGACCACGATGCGCACGGGGTCCACCGCCATCATCTCCATGGCGGTGAGCTGCTCGCCCGCCTTCATGAGCCCGATCTCGGCCGTGAGCGAAGTGCCCGCGCGGCCTGCGAACAGGAGCGCCGTGACGACCGGCCCGAGCTCCCGCACGAGCGAGAGCGCCACCAGCAGCCCGAGCGCCTGCTCGGAGCCGTAGCGGTTGAGCGTGTAATACCCCTGCAAGCCGAGCACGAAGCCCACGAACAGGCCCGACACCGCGATGATCAACAGCGAATAATTACCGACGAAGTGGATCTGCTTCGTGACAAGACGCGGGCGGCGCAGCAGCGGGAAGAATTCGAGCACGAGACGCACGAAAAAGCGCGTGGCGTGCCCCGCGCGCGCGATCGAGTCGAGCACGCTGCGCCCGATCGAGCTGATGGCGCCGATCATGAGCGTCCTCCGCCAATGCCGAAGTCCGCTTCGAGCGGCACGTTCGTCGGGTAGTGAAAACGGAACGGGCCGTCCGGCGCGCCGTCGATGAACTGGCGCACGATCGGATCGGTCGAGGCGCGCAGCTCGGCGGGCTTGCCTTGCGCCTGCACGCGGCCGTTCGCGACGAAGTAGACGTAGTCGGCGATCGCGAACGATTCCGGCACATCGTGCGTGACGAGGATCGAGGTTGCGCCGAGCGCGTCGTTGAGCGTGCGGATGAGGTTCGCGGTGATGCCGAGCGAAATGGGGTCGAGGCCCGCGAACGGCTCGTCGTACATCATCAGCTCGGGGTCGAGCGCAATGGCGCGGGCGAGCGCCACGCGGCGCGCCATGCCGCCCGAGATTTCCGAGGGCGCCAGGTCGCGCGCGCCACGCAGCCCGACCGCGTTGAGCTTCATGAGCACGAGGTCGCGGATCAGCTCTTCGGGCAGATCGGTGTGCTCGCGCAGGGCGAAGGCGACGTTCTCGAACACCGACATGTCGGTGAAAAGCGCGCCGAACTGGAACAGCATGCCCATCTTGCGGCGCAGGGCGTAGAGGCCCTCGCGCGATTGCGCGCCGACGTCCTGGCCGCCGAACAGCACCTGGCCGCGCTGCGCGCGCACGAGGCCGCCGATCAGGCGCAAAACCGTCGTTTTTCCGCCACCGGAACCGCCCATGACCGCCACCACCTGACCGCGCCCAAAGCGCATGTTCAGGCCGGACAGGACGAGGCGCTCGCCGTAGCCGAAGTCGACGTCGCGCAGCTCCAGCAGGGTCTCAGAGGATGAGGGCACGTGGCAGACAGTCCATTTACACGAAGGCGGGATTATAGGGCCATCGTGGAAAACCTGCCGTGACGCACCCTGGCCCATTGATGTAAGCCGCAATCGCCCGCTGCTGCGGGTTGCGGCCCCCCAAAGCCCGGGGCCCGCGCACGCGGCGCGCCCCCCGGCCAGGGTGGACCATTATTGCGTAAACGCGTTGCGCAATGCAGCAACGGCGGCAGCCGGGTCGGCCGCCTCGGTCACGGCGCGCACCACCGCCGCGCTGCCCGCGCCCGTGGCGAGCACCGCGGGCAAGATGTTGCCGTCGATCCCGCCGATGGCCACCATCGGCACGACGCCGTCCAGCAGCTTCACGTAGCGCGCGAGGCGCGCCAGGCCCTGGGGCGCCGTGGGCATGGTCTTCGTCGTGGTGGCGAAGACCGCGCCGCAGGCCAGATAGCTCGGGCGGAAATGCAGCGCCGTCAGCATCTCGAAGTAGCCGTGCGTGGACAGGCCCAGGCGCACGCCCGCCGCCGCGATCGCGCCGAGGTCGGCTTCGCGCAGGTCTTCCTGGCCGAGATGCACGCCGTACGCGCCGGCGGCGACGGCTTCCTGCCAGTGATCGTTGATGAAAAGCTGTGCGTCGTGCTTGCGGCCCGCCGCGACACAACGCTCGATCTCCTGCGTGAGCGCTGCCGACTTCGGCTGCTTGCTGCGCAACTGCACCGTCTTCACGCCGTAGTCGAGCACGCGCTCGACCCAGTCCGCCGTCGGCAGCACCGGATACAGGCCGAGCTTCGCCGGGCACGGCGCGAACGGCTGCGCGGGCGCGACGGGCAGGCCGAGCACGCGCGGAAAGCGCTTGAAGTCCACGGGCCAGGCGTCGGCTTGCTGCTCGTCGCCGTCGCGCCAGGCCAGCGCGAGCACGAGTGCGTCGTGCGGATCGAATCCGCAGTCGAGAAACGCCGCCAGCGCGGCAATCCAGTCTTCCGCCAGTTCGCCTTCGAGCGCGTAACGCTCGCCGCCCAGGTGCAGCGTGACACGGGCCGCCTTCGGGCTCTCGCCCGCGGCTTCGATCACGCCCGCGCCCTCGGTCATCCAGCGCGCGATGCTGGCGAGATGCGGCGCCGCGTCGGTCACGACGATGAGGTCGCCGCCGTTGGGCGCGTCGGGCGGCGTGAGACAGATGCGCCACGGCGCATGCGTGGGCGGCCAGTCGCCCAGGCGTGCGCGGATGCGCTCGGCCGTTTCGGTGAGCTTGTCGGCGGGCGGCCAGAACAGCTCGCGGTCTTGCAGTCGCAGTGTTTCGGTCATCGCTTGTCTCCATCCTGGTGCCAGAACGGCATGCCCACCACGGGCGTGCTCGCCACCGCCGCCTCGCGTTCGGCCATCGGCCCGGCGAGATACGCGGCGCGGCCCGCCTCGACGCCCAGCGCGAACGCGCGCGCCATCGCGTCGGGGTGCGTGGCCTGCGAAACAGCCGTGTTGAGCAGCACACCGTCGAAGCCCCACTCCATCACCTGGCAGGCGTGGGAGGGCACGCCCAGACCCGCATCGACGATGAGCGGCACATCGGGCAGGCGCTCGCGCAGCACGCGCAGGCCGTACGGATTGATCACGCCCTTGCCGGTGCCGATCGGCGCGCCCCACGGCATGAGCGCCTCGCAGCCTGCGTCCAGCAGACGGCGGCCGATCACGAGGTCCTCGGTGCAATACGGCAGCACCTTGAAGCCGTCCTTCACGAGCCGCGCGGCGGCTTCGATCAGGCCGACCGGGTCGGGTTGCAGCGTGTAGTCGTCACCGATCAGTTCGAGCTTGATCCAGTCGGTTTCGAAGACTTCGCGCGCCATGTGCGCCGTCGTCACGGCTTCGTTGACGGTGAGGCAGCCGGCCGTGTTCGGCAGCAGCGGCACGCCGTGGCGCTTGAGCAAGTCGAAGAAGCCGGCTTCGGCGGTGCCCTCGTTCATCTGGCGGCGCAGCGCGACGGTGATCATGCCGGGGCGCGCGGCGGCCATCGAATCGGCGAGCGATTGCAGCGACGGATAACGCGAGGTGCCGAGCAGCACGCGGCTCGCGAAGGTTTCGCCGTAGAGCGTGAGCGCGTCGGCGGTGGGAGTGGTGGTCATGGCGTGGAATCCTTGGGCGGTGTCGTGGATGCGGCGGCGCGGTGCGCGCACGAATGCGCGCGGCTCAGCCGCCGGCCACGGGGCTCACGACGTCGAGGCGGTCGCCCGCCTGGAGCGCGCGCGCGCCGTGCTGGGCGCGCGCCACGAAGTCGCCGTTCAGGGCCACGGCGAACGGCGGACGCGCGCCGAACGCGGTAAGCGCATCGGCGACGGTCGCACCCTCGGGCAGCGTGAGCGGCTTCTGGTTGATATGAATGTCCATGGCAAATACGTTCTCAGACTACGGTTTGATTCGGGTGGTGCTTCACGCTTCAGGCCGGCTCATGCGCGCCCTGCGCGTGCAGCATCTCGCCCCAGCGCGACGCGCGGCGCAGCGCCTCGAACGAGTCGGCGTCGCTCACGCGGGCGTCGAGGAGCGCCTGCGCGACACGCGCGGCTTCGTCGGCGACTTCCGGCGCGATCATGAAGCCGTGCCGGTAGAGGCCGTTCACGCGCAGCGTGGCCTTGCCGTCCCAAATGAGCGCCGGGCGATGGTCGGGCAGCGTCGGGCGGCACTGCGAATTCAGTTCGAGAATGCGCGCCTCGCCGAACGCCGGATGCACGGCGAACGCCGCGCTCAGCAATTCGAGCGCCGAGCGCACGCTCACGGGCGAGCGGTCCTCGCCCTCGATCTCGGTCGCGCCGATCACGTAGAGATCGTTCTCCTTCGGCGCGATATAGAGCGGATAGCGCGGATGCAGCAGCCGCACCGGGCGCGTCAAGCCGATGCCCGGCGCATGCACTCGGGCGACTTCGCCGCGTATGCCGCGCAGCCCCGGCAGCACGGGTTTTGCACCCAGGCCGCGGCAGTCGATCGTCACGCGCGCGCGCGGCGGGTTCGCTTCGTCGACGGTGGTGTGCCAGTGCGTTTCCACACCACGCGCGGCGAGTCCGGCCGCAAGCGCGGCGAGCGCCTGGCGGTTGTCGAGCTGCCCTTCGCCGTTCAGGAGCCAGCCGCGCGCGAAGCGCCCGGCGAGCGCCGGTTCGGCCGCGTCGAGCTGTGCGCCGGCGAGCGCGACGAAGTTCGCATCGGCAAGCGCGCGCGGCGCGTTCGCGCGCACGCGGCGCTCGAAGAGCGGCGCCTCGGTGCGATCGGCGCTATGCCAGACCACGAGCGTGCCGTTGCGCTGGAAGAACACGGGCGCGGGTAATTCGGCCAGGATGCGCGGCCAGGCTTCGAGCGACGCCACGCCAAGCTCGGTGATGAGCAGTTCGGCAACGGCCGCCTCGGCGAGCGGCGCGAGCATGGCCGCCGCGACCCAGGCCGCGGCCTCGCCGCCTTCGGGGCCGCCACGCTCGTAGAGCGCGACGCGATGGCCCTCGCCGGCCAGACGCCATGCGACGAGCCGGCCGCACAGGCCGCCGCCGAGCACGGCGAAGTCGGGCGTGCCGCCCACGCTATGGTGATGGACGCGGCTCATGACGACGCTCCGTCAGGCAAGGCGTGCGCAGTGAAAAACGGGGAACAAGCAAGAGAATAGGCGGTCATCGTATCCTTTCCGTACGGCAGCAGCAGACGTACCCAAGGACGAAACCGGCTGGCAAGGCCGACCGTGGAGGCTATGCGGCGCAGACGGCCCGATACGGAAATCGTATGGACCCGAGCGCCGAACGCGCGGCCCGGCGGGAAACCTGGCGCCCCTGCAAAGGCCAGGGCGCTCCGGCAAGACTTTCTGGAAACTTCCCGCGCCGGTATTACCCGGATCGGGTGCGAAGGGTCTCTCTCAGCCTCAGTACGGCATGCCCGGCATACCGGTGAAGCACCCCTGTTTCGTCACCGTCGATTAGACCACAAAACGCGCGGCGCCCGCAAACCTCGACGGAACGGCACGGCTCGTCTGGCACAATGCCTTGGACCCGCTCCTTTCGCCTCGCGAGCCCGCGCGGTGAGACAATGAGCGCCACGCTACGGCGGCGCGGCGCGGGCATTTGCCTCAGCGTTTCGCCAGGCACTTGCCCCGGCATTTACCCCGTCAAGTCTCGTTAAGTCTCACTTAAGCGGTTGCCGACAGAATCCGTGCACAGCGGCCGCCGCGCGGCGCGCGGCATATGGCGAAAGCGGCCCGAGCGGGCCGGCACAAAACATCAGGACGCACATGACCAACCAATCTTCCCGCGCCACGCCCGATCAGAACGAGCATCAGAAGATCACCGCGTGGAGCCTGATCAAACCCTACTGGGTTTCCGAGGAACGCTGGATCGCCTGGGGGCTGCTCGTCGCGATCATCGTGATGAACCTGCTCGTCGTGTGGATCAACGTGCGGCTGAACGGCTGGAGCGCGGAGTTCTACAACGCGTTGCAGGCCAAGGACGTCAAACGCTTCCCGCCGCTCTTGATGACCTTCACCGAGCTGGCGTTCGGCTTCATCATCCTCGCGGTGTACGGCCGCTATCTGCGCCAGATGCTCGGCTTTCGCTGGCGCCAGTGGCTCACCAACCGCTTCCTGAGCGAGTGGCTCGGCAAGGGTGCGTTCTACCGCATCGAGCGCGACCGCCTCGCCGACAACCCCGACCAGCGGATCAGCGACGACCTCCAGTCGTTCGCCACGACCACGCTTTCGCTCACGCTCGACCTGCTCTCCACGGTCGTCACGCTGATCTCGTTCATCACGATCCTGTGGACGCTCGCGGGCGCGCTCACGGTCACGCTGGGCGGGCAGCCGCTCGCGATTCCGGGTTACATGGTCTGGGCCGCCGCGCTCTACGCCGTGTTCGGCTCGCTCGTGATCCAGAAGGTCGGCCATCCGCTCGTGTCGATCAACTACCAGCAACAAAAGGTGGAGGCGGACTTCCGCTTCGGCCTGATCCGCCTGCGTGAGAACGCCGAGCAGATCGCGCTGTACGACGGCATGGACACCGAGCGCGGCAACGCACAAGGCCTCTTCCAGCACATCCGCGAAAACTGGTGGCGCGTGATGAAGTACACGAAGCGCCTCACCTTCGTGCTGAGCTTCTACGGCCAGATCGCCATCATCTTCCCGCTCGTGGTCGCCGCGCCGCGCTACTTCGCGGGCGCGTTCACGTTCGGCGTGCTGATGCAGATCTCGCAGGCGTTCGGCACCGTGAGCGATTCGTTCTCGTGGTTCATCAACAGTTACGCCACGCTGGTTGAATGGCGCGCTACCGTGAACCGTCTGCGCGAATTCGTGCGCGTGGTGCACTCGCCGCGCCTGAAGGAAACGGTCTCGCCCGCCACCGAGCACGGCGGCATCAACCTGCACTACATCGACAACAACGAACTCGCGACCGAGCATCTCAAGCTCTCGCTGCCCAACGGCACGCCGCTGTCGGAAGTGCGCGACATCGCCATCAAGCCGGGCTCGCGCTGGCTCGTGCGCGGCCCCTCGGGCGCGGGCAAGAGCACGCTGATGCGCGCGCTCGCGGGCCTCTGGCCGTTCGGCGAAGGCTCGATCGACGCGCCGGTGGATGCGCGCATGATGTTCATCCCGCAACAGAGCTACCTGCCCATCGGCACGCTCAAGGCCGCGCTCACCTACCCCTCGCCCGCCGACGACTACAGCGACGAAGACTGCCGCGAAGCGCTGCGCGCCTGCCGCCTGGAAGACTACGCGGACCGTCTCGGCGAGTCGGCGCACTGGACGCGCGTGCTCTCGCCGGGCGAACAGCAACGCCTCGCGGGCGCTCGCGTGCTGCTGCACAAGCCCGACTATCTGTTCCTCGACGAAGCGACGAGCGCGCTCGACCCCGACAACGAAGGCCGTCTCTACAAGCTCTTCATGGAGCGCCTGCCGAAGGCGGCGATCGTGAGCGTGGCGCACCGCGAGTCGCTTGCGGCGTATCACCACGAAACGCTCGAAATCGAGCGCATGCCTGAAGAGCGGGTCGCGGCGTGAGCGCGGCCGGCGCAGGCTTCGAGCGCGTCGTGCTGATCACGGGCGCGGGCTCGGGCATTGGCGCGGCGCTCGCGCGGCGCATCGCGGCATCGGGTGTCGCGCTCATGCTGCACGCGCGCGGCGCGGACGAAGCGGCGCGCGCGCGGCTCGTCGCGGTCGCCGCCGAATGCGAGCGGCGCGGCGCAACCTGCGCCACCACCTACAGCGATCTCGCCGAGCCAGGCAATGCCGCCGCGACCGTGGAGGCGACGCTCGCGCACTTCGGCACGCTCGACCAGATCGTGGCCAACGCCGGGCACGCGCAGCGCCAGTCGCTCGCCGCGCTCGACGCCGGTTCGCTCGAAGGCGCGTTCGCCGCCATGCCCGCCGCGTTCGCGGCGCTCATGCAGCGCGCCCGGCCCGCGCTGGAGCGCTCGGCGCGCGCCCGCGTGGTCGCGCTCAGTTCGTTTGTCGCGCACCGTTATCGCGCCGACGCGCCGTTCGCCGCCACCGCCGCCGCCAAGGCCGCGCTCGAATCGCTCGCCAAAACCGCCGCCGCGGAACTGGCGCCGCACGGCGTGACGGTGAATTGCGTCGCGCCCGGCTACACGCGCAAGGACAAGGGCCCCACGCCCGAAAACGCGCCGGTGTGGGAGCGTGCGGCGCAGGAAACGCCGCTCGGCCACGTGGCCGACCCCGCCGATATCGCCGAGCTCATCGGCTTTTTGCTCAGCGACGCGGCGCGCCACATTACGGGCCAGGTGATCCACGTCGACGGCGGGTTGACGCTCGGCTGACCGGCCCGGCACGCGTGCGCCGTCATTCGCTTGCTATCGAATGAAGGTGCGCAATGAAAGCGCGCAATGAACCGGCTGCGGCCTGAGCGCCGCCTGCCGCAACCCCGCTGCGCAGCGCGCCAGCATTCTCCCCCTCGCCTCAGCGTGCTTTCACACCGTAAAATACGCCACCAGCACACCGGAAACGGGGCGGCGCCACCCAGGACGCCGTCTCCTGTCGTGTCGCTTGCGCCGCGCGCGCCGCTCACCCGGCTCGTTGCGCGCACAACAAGAATGGGGGAAGACACACGATGGGCTACTTTCAATGGTTCACGGAGCTGAACGCGCGTGAGCGGCGCACGCTTTACGCGGGCTTCGGCGGCTATGCCGTCGACGCGTTCGACTTCATGATTTACTCGTTCCTGATCCCGACGCTCATCGCCACCTGGGGCATGACCAAGAGCGAGGCCGGGATGATCGCCACGAGCTCGCTGATCTCCTCGGCGGTGGGCGGCTGGCTCGCGGGCATCCTCGCCGACCGCTACGGCCGCGTGCGCGTGCTCCAGTGGACCATCGCCACTTTCGCCCTTTTCACCTGCCTCTCCGGCTTCACGCATTCGTTCTGGCAACTGCTCGCCACGCGCACGCTGCAAGGCATCGGCTTTGGCGGCGAATGGACGGTCGTCACGATGATGATGGCCGAAACGATCCGCTCCCCGCAGCATCGCGCGAAGGCCGTGGGCACCGTGCAGAGCAGCTGGTCGTTCGGCTGGGGCGCGGCCGCCATTCTCTACTGGGCCTTTTTCGCGCTGCTGCCCGAGGAATACGCGTGGCGCGCGTGCTTCTGGATCGGCATCCTGCCCGCGCTCTGGATTCTCTATGTGCGCCGCAACGTGAGCGACCCCGAGGTGTTCGTCGCCACCCGCCGCGCTCGCGAAAGCGGCGCGGTGCAAGGCAGCTTCCTGCAAATCTTCGCGCCCGCGCATCTGGCCACCACGGTGCTCGGCAGCGTGCTGTGCACGGGCATGCTCGGCGGCTACTACGCGATCACCACCTGGCTGCCCACTTACCTCAAGACGGTGCGCCACCTCTCGGTGTTCAACACGAGCGGCTATCTGATCGTGCTGATCGTCGGCTCGTTCACGGGCTATATCGTCGGCGCGATCCTCTGCGACAAGATCGGGCGGCGCGCTTCGTTCATCCTGTTCGCCATCGGCTCGTTCGTGCTCGGCATGGCCTACACAATGTTGCCCATCACCGACGCCGCCATGCTCCTGCTCGGCTTTCCGCTCGGCATCGTCGTGCAGGGCATCTTCGCGGGCGTGGGAGCGTATCTCTCCGAGCTCTATCCGAACGCGATTCGCGGCTCGGGCCAGGGCTTCTGCTACAACCTCGGGCGCGGTCTCGGCTCGTTCTTTCCGATTCTCGTGGGCACGTTCGCGCAAACCACCTCGCTCGTGAAAGCGATCGGCGCGGTGGCGGGCGCGGGCTACCTGCTCGTGATCGTCGCGGCGCTGTGCCTGCCCGAAACGAAGGGCAAGGTGCTGACCGAAGAAACGCCCACTGACGCGGCCGAGCGCCCGTCTGCTCGATCCACTGCACGATGAGCACGAACGTGCTGCAATACCCACCGTCCCTTCCTGTTGTCCTCCCGGCATGAAAACGATCGTCCTCGGCGCCGGTGTGATCGGCGTCGCCACTGCGTACTATCTGAGCGAACGAGGCTGCGACGTCACGGTCATCGAACGAGAACCGGGAGTCGCGCTCGGCACGAGCTTCGGCAACGCCGGCGTGATCGCGCCCGGCTACGTCACGCCGTGGGCCGCGCCTGGCATGCCCGCGAAGCTCATCAAGTACCTGCTCAAGCCCACCTCGCCGCTGATCTTCCGGCCCACGCTCGACACCGCGCAGTGGCGCTGGATCGCACGCTGGCTGCGCGAATGCGATCTCGCGCGCTTTCGCGTGAACAAGCAACGCATGCAGCGCATCGCCTATTACAGCCGCGAATGCCTGCACGCGTTTCGCGCCACGCACGCGTTCGAGTACGGGCGCAGCCAGGGGTATCTCCAGCTCTTTCGCAGCGACTACGACCTCGAACTCGCGCAGCCGGCGCTCGGCGTGTTGCGCGACGCGGGCATCGCCTATCGCGAGCTCGATTCCGCCGCATGCGCGCAGGTCGAGCCGGGCCTCGCCTGGTCGCGCGTGAAGCCGGTGGCGGGCGTGTATCTGCCCGATGACGAAGCCGGCGACTGCGCGCGCTTCACGCGCGAACTGCGCGCCGTGTGCGAGGCGAAAGGCGTGACGTTCCTGTTCGATACCGAAGTGCTCGCGCTCGAAGCCGCGGGCGGCAAGGTGAGCGGCGTGCGCGTGCGCGCCGTGCCCGGCCGCCGCAAGGCGAACAACCGCAAGGACCGGCGCGAGCAGCGCCGCGCGCCGGCGGAAGTGCTGCGCCCGGCCGAGCGCAGCGAACCGGCCGACGCCACACCGCAAACGCTCGCCGCCGACGCCGTGGTGGTCGCGCTGGGCGTGGAGAGCGCGGCGCTCGTCGCGCCGCTCGGCGTGCGGGTGCCGCTGTATCCGGTGAAGGGCTATTCGGCCACGCTGCCCGTGGTCGACGAGCAGAAGGCCCCGCGCGCCGCGCTCATGGACGAGTCGCTCAAAACGGCGATCACGCGCTTCGGGCCTTACCTGCGCGTGGCGGGAACGGCGGAACTCGGCGACCATCGCTCGACGCTGCGCGAGCAGGCGCTGCAAACGCTCATGAAGGTGCTCGACGACTGGTTCCCGCACGCGGCGACGCCCTCTTCGGCGCAATTCTGGGTCGGACGCCGCCCCATGGTGCCGGACGGCGCGCCGCTGCTGGGCGGCTCCGGCGTGGACGGACTGTGGCTGAACGTCGGGCACGGCTCCACTGGCTGGGCGATGTCGATGGGCTCGGGCCGCGTGCTCGCGGACCTCGTCACGCAACACAAGCCGGAAATCGACCTCAACGGTTTGACGCTGGCACGCTACGAACGCTGAACGACGGCGAGGGGCGCTGAGAAGCGCCTCGGCGCTTCAACCGAGCGCGACGCTCGTCAAGGCTTCATAGCGCGCGCCCTGCTTCGCCAGCGTGCTCGAATACAGCACCAGCGACTCGAAGCGCAGCGGCGGCAACGCTTCACCGTCGGCCGTCGCCGGCGCGCCCACGGCGTCGCGCGCGAACCGCGCGAGCGTCACATGCGGACGGAACGCCCGTGCGTCGAGCGGCAAGCCCACATCGCCCATCAGCGAGCGCACGCGCCAGTCGAGCGCCGTGAACGCATCCGACATCGCCAGCACGGCCACCATCAGCCGCGGATGCGCGCGTCCCGGCCAGCTCTCGATATGCGTGACCTGCGAGGGCGGAATACGCGGCGCGTGCTCGGCGAGCCGCCGCGACAGCGCGTCCCCCTGGTCGAACGACATCGCGCCGATGAACGCCACCGTCAGATGCAGTTGCGGGGACGGCACGCGCCGCGCGTTGGCCGGCACGGCGAGCGCGGCGAGCGCGTCGCGTGTCGCCGGATCTGGCGAGAGCGCGACGAAGCAGCGCCGCCATTGCTGCGTCTCTCGATCGGTCTCGCGGGCTTCGGACATGATCGGCAGGCCTCGATTGGTCGGGCAATCGCGACATGGTAATCCTGTCCCGTGCGCCGCGCGCCCATGCAAACCCGCAGCACGGACGTAAAAAAACCGGGTCACCCTTGCGGGTGCCCGGTTTCTGTCGTTTCGTCTCCTGCCGTCTCCCGTGCGTCCTGTCACAACGACGGACGCACCGGATTTAACGCGGCAGCTCCGAGCTGCCCATCAGGTACGCGTCGACGGAGCGCGCGCATTGACGGCCCTCACGTGTCGACCAGAGTTAGCGCTTTAGCGCTTACTCTGGTCCCAGATCCGGCCTTAACGCGGCAGCTCCGAGCTGCCCATCAGGTACGCATCGACGGAACGTGCGCACTGGCGGCCTTCACGGATCGCCCACACCACCAGCGACTGGCCACGGCGCATGTCGCCTGCCGTGAACACCTTGTCCACCGACGTGTAGTACGCCTTGTCGCCTTCGGTCGAGGCACGCACGTTGCCGCGCGCATCCTTCTCGACGCCGAACGCTTCGAGCACCGGCGAAACCGGTTGCGTGAAGCCCATGGCGAGCAGCACGAGGTCGGCCTTCATTTCGAATTCCGAACCCGGCACTTCGACCATCTTGCCGTCCTTCCACTCCACGCGCGCGGCGATGAGCTTCTCGACCTTGCCGTTCTTGCCTTCCAGACGCTTCGTGGCGACCGCCCAGTCACGCGAGCAGCCTTCTTCGTGCGACGACGACGTGCGCAGCTTGATCGGCCAGTACGGCCACACGAGCGGCTTGTTCTCTTCCTCGGGCGGCTGCGGCAGCAGTTCGAACTGCGTGACGCTCTTCGCGCCGTGACGGTTCGAGGTGCCCACGCAGTCGGAGCCCGTATCGCCGCCGCCGATCACCACCACGTGCTTGCCCTTGGCGAGCAACTGGTTCGACAGCTTGTCGCCGGCGTTGACCTTGTTCTGCTGCGGCAGGAACTCCATGGCGTAGTAGATGCCTTCGAGCTCGCGGCCCGGCACCGGCAGGTCACGCGGCGTTTCCGAACCGCCTGCGATCACCACGGCGTCGAACTGTTCCTTCAGTTCTTCCGGCGAAATGGTTTCCTTCGCCGTGTTGCCGATGTACGCGGGCAGTTCACCCTTGCCAATGAACACGTTGGTGCGGAACGTCACGCCTTCGGCTTCCATCTGGCGCATGCGGCGGTCGATCAGCCACTTTTCCAGCTTGAAGTCGGGGATGCCGTAGCGCAGCAGGCCGCCCACGCGGTCGTTCTTCTCGAACACCGTCACGTCGTGTCCGGCGCGCGCGAGTTGCTGCGCCGTGGCCAGACCCGCGGGGCCCGAACCGACGACGGCAACCTTCTTGCCCGTCTTGTGCTTCGCGACTTGCGGCGCGACCCAGCCTTCGGCCCAGGCCTTGTCGATGATCGCGTGCTCGATCGACTTGATGCCTACGGGATCGTTGTTGATGCCGAGCGTACACGCCGATTCGCAGGGCGCCGGGCAGATACGGCCCGTGAACTCGGGGAAGTTGTTGGTCGAGTGCAGGACTTCGATCGCACTCTTCCAATCCTGGCGGAACACGAGGTCGTTGAAGTCCGGAATGATGTTGTTGACCGGGCAGCCGTTGTTGCAGAACGGGATGCCGCAGTCCATGCAGCGTGCGCCCTGGACCTTCGCGTCGGCGTCGGAGAGCGCCGCCACGAATTCCTTGTAGTGCTTCACGCGCGTGAGCGGTGCTTCGTACGCCTCATGCTGGCGCTCGAACTCGAGAAAACCGGTTGCCTTACCCATTTGGTTCTCGTCTATCTATCTATTCAGTGAGGGGGACCGCGCCCGCCGCCGCGTATCTAGTCGCGCGGCGGGCGCTTCGTCTTTAAGTCGTCAGTGCTGGAATCAGACGGGATTCAAGCGGCCAGCTCTTCCTGGTTCGCCTTCTTCGCGCCGATTTCGCCCAGTGCGCGCTTGTATTCCGTCGGGAACACCTTCACGAACTGGCGGCGTGCCGCGTCCCAGTTTTCCAGCAGCGCCTTCGCACGCGGCGAGCCGGTGAACTGGAAGTGACGCTCGACGAGTCCCTTGAGCAGCGCTTCGTCGGTCTGGCCTGCGTGCCACAGTGCGCGGTCCACGGTGCGCTCCTGTTCGGCTTGTTGCAGCACCGGATCGAGCGTAACCATCGACTTGTTGCACTTGCCGGCGAACGTGCCTTCCGGGTCGTACACGTAGGCGATACCGCCCGACATGCCCGCCGCGAAGTTACGGCCCGTTTCGCCGAGCACCACCACCGTGCCGCCCGTCATGTATTCGCAGCCGTGGTCGCCCGTGCCTTCGACGATCGCCGTCGCGCCCGAGTTACGCACCGCGAAGCGCTCGCCCGCCACGCCGCGCAGGAAGGCTTCGCCTTCGAGTGCGCCGTACATCACCGTGTTGCCGCAGATGATGTTTTCTTCGGACTTGCCGCGGAAGTCGTTGGTCGGACGGATGATGATGCGGCCGCCCGAGAGGCCCTTGCCCACGTAGTCGTTGCCGTCGCCAACCAGATCCAGCGTGATGCCGCGAGCGAGGAACGCGCCGAAGCTCTGACCTGCCGTGCCCTTCAACTGAATGTGGATCGAGTCTTCCGGCAGACCGTCGTGGCCGTACTTCTTCGCGACGACGCCCGAGAGCATCGCGCCGACCGTGCGGTTCACGTTGCGCACCGGCTGGATGAACGAGACGTGCTCACCCGTTTCGATCGCAGCCTTTGCCTTCTCGATCAGCGTGTGATCGAGCGCGCGCTCGAGACCGTGGTCTTGCGTACCCACGTGCTTGTGTGCGACTTCCTCGCCAACCGTCGGCTGGTAGAACACGCGCGAGAAGTCGAGACCCTTCGCCTTCCAGTGTTCCACGCCACGGCGCGTGTCGAGCAGATCCGCGCGGCCGATCAGATCGTCGAACTTGCGGATACCCAGTTGCGCCATGATTTCGCGCACTTCTTCAGCGATGAAGAAGAAGAAGTTGACGACGTGCTCGGGCTGGCCCGAGAACTTCGCGCGCAGCACCGGATCTTGCGTCGCAACGCCAACCGGGCAGGTGTTCAGGTGGCACTTGCGCATCATGATGCAGCCCTGGACGACGAGCGGCGCCGTCGCAAAGCCGAATTCGTCCGCGCCGAGCAGCGCGCCGATCACCACGTCGCGGCCCGTCTTCATCTGGCCGTCGGCCTGCACGCGAATGCGGCCGCGCAACTGGTTCAGCACCAGCGTTTGCTGCGTTTCCGCGAGACCGAGTTCCCACGGCGTGCCAGCGTGCTTGAGCGACGAGAGCGGCGACGCGCCCGTGCCGCCGTCGTGACCGGCGATCACGACGTGGTCGGCCTTGGCCTTCGCCACACCGGCTGCCACCGTGCCCACGCCCACTTCCGACACCAGCTTCACCGAGATCGACGACACCGGGTTCACGTTCTTCAGATCGTGAATGAGCTGCGCCAGATCTTCGATCGAGTAGATGTCGTGGTGCGGCGGCGGCGAGATGAGGCCCACGCCCGGCACCGAGTAACGCAGCTTGCCGATGTACTCCGAAACCTTGTGGCCCGGCAGCTGACCGCCTTCGCCCGGCTTCGCGCCCTGCGCCATCTTGATCTGGATCTGGTCAGCCGACGACAGGTACTCCGCCGACACGCCGAAGCGGCCGGAAGCCACCTGCTTGATCTTCGAGCGCAGCGAGTCGCCATCCTTCAGGGGGATGTCCTTGACGACTTCTTCGCCGATGATCGAACGCATCGTGTCGCCGTTCTTGATCGGAATGCCGCGCAGCTCGTTGCGGTACCGCTTCTCGTCTTCGCCGCCTTCACCCGTGTTCGACTTGCCGCCGATACGGTTCATCGCGACGGCGAGCGTGGCGTGCGCTTCGGTCGAAATCGAGCCGAGCGACATCGCGCCAGTCGCAAAGCGCTTGACGATTTCCTTGGCCGGCTCGACGTCGTCGATCGAGATCGCGCGCGCCGGGTCGAGGCGGAATTCGAACAGACCGCGGAACGTCATATGGCGCTTGGTCTGATCGTTGATCAGGTGCGCGTATTCCTTGTACGTTTGGTACGAGTTGCTGCGTGCCGAGTGCTGGAGCTTGGCGATCGCGTCCGGCGTCCACATGTGGTCTTCGCCGCGCACGCGGTACGCGTACTCGCCGCCCGCGTCGAGCATGTTGGCGAGAACCGGGTTGTCGCCGAATGCGTCGCGGTGCATGCGGATCGCTTCGTCCGCGACGTCGAACAGGCCGATGCCGCCGACCTTCGATGCCGTGCCCTTGAAGTACTTGGCGATGAGTTCGTCAGCGAGACCCACCGCTTCGAAAATCTGCGCGCCCGTGTACGACATGTACGTGGAGATGCCCATCTTCGACATCACCTTGAGCAGGCCCTTGCCCACTGCCTTGGTGAAGTTGTAGACGGCCTTCTCGCCCGACAGATCGCCCTTCAGGCCCTGCGCCATCTGCGCGAGCGTTTCCATCGCGAGGTACGGGTGCACGGCTTCCGCGCCGAAACCGGCGAGCAGCGCGAAGTGGTGCGTTTCACGCGCCGAACCCGTTTCCACGACGAGACCCGTGCTCGTGCGCAGACCGTGCTGCACGAGATGCGAGTGGATCGCCGAGGTGGCGAGCAGCGCCGGGATCGCGACGTTGTCGCGGTCCGCGCGGCGGTCCGACACGATCAGGATGTTGTAGCCCGACTTGACCGCATCGACGGCTTCCGCGCACAGCGACGCGAGACGCGCTTCGATGCCTTCCTTGCCCCAGGCCACCGGATAGCAGATGTTCAGCTCGTAGCTGCTGAACTTGCCGCCCGTGTACTGCTCGATCGCGCGGATCTTCGCGATGTCCTTGAAGTCGAGCACCGGCTGCGACACTTCGAGGCGCATCGGCGGGTTGATGTTGTTCGTGTCGAGCAGGTTCGGCTTCGGGCCGATGAACGAGACGAGCGACATCACCATGTTTTCACGGATCGGGTCGATCGGCGGGTTCGTGACCTGCGCGAACAGCTGCTTGAAGTAGTTGTAGAGCGTCTTGTTCTTGTTGGACATGACCGCCAGCGGCGAGTCGTTGCCCATCGAACCGACGGCCTCTTCACCCGACATCGCCATCGGCGCCATCAGGAACTTGAGGTCTTCCTGCGTATAGCCGAACGCCTGCTGACGGTCGAGCAGCGCAGCGGCTTCTGCGCGCGCGGTCGCGACGTCTTCCGCCTTCGGCTCGATCTCGTCGAGCTTGATGCGCACGGCGTCGATCCAGCTCTTGTACGGCTTGGCGTTGGCGAGGTTGTCCTTGAGTTCCTTGTCGTCGATGATGCGGCCGTGCTCCATGTCGATCAGGAACATCTTGCCCGGCTGGAGACGCCACTTCTTGACGATCTTCGACTCAGGGATAGGCAGCGTGCCGGCTTCCGACGCCATGATGACCAGATCGTCGTCCGTGACGATGTAGCGCGCCGGACGCAGACCGTTACGGTCGAGCGTAGCTCCAATCTGGCGGCCGTCGGTGAAGGCGATCGCGGCGGGGCCGTCCCACGGCTCCATCATCGCAGCGTGGTATTCGTAGAACGCCTTGCGGTTCTCGTCCATCAGCGTGTGCTGTTCCCAGGCTTCCGGGATCATCATCATCATCGCGTGGACGAGCGGGTAGCCTGCCATCACCAGCAGTTCGAGACAGTTGTCGAACGAAGCGGTATCGGACTGGCCCGGGTAGATCAGCGGCCACAGCTTGGGCAGGTCGTCGCCGAGCACGTGCGAGGCGATCGCGCCGGTACGGGCGTTCAGCCAGTTCACGTTGCCCTTCACGGTGTTGATTTCACCGTTGTGGGCGATCATGCGGTACGGGTGAGCCAGTTCCCACGCCGGGAACGTGTTGGTCGAGAAGCGCTGGTGCACAAGCGCCAGAGCCGACACGACGCGCTCGTCTTGCAGGTCGCGGTAGTACACGCCGACCTGGCCCGCCAGCAGCAGACCCTTGTAGACGACCGTGCGCGCCGAGCACGACGGCACGAAATATTCCTTGCCGTGCTTGAGCTTGAGCGCCTGGATGCGGTGGCTCGCGGTCTTGCGGATGATGTACAGCTTGCGCTCGAGCGCGTCCGTGACCATCACGTCCTTGCCGCGGCCAATGAAGATCTGGCGGATCAGCGGCTCGCTCGCCTTCACCGTGGGCGAGATCGGCATGGCGTGGTCGACTGGCACATCGCGCCAGCCCAGCACGACCTGGCCTTCGGCGCGCACCGTGCGTTCGAGTTCCTGCTCGCATGCGAGACGCGAAGCGTGTTCCTTCGGCAGGAAGATCATGCCGACGCCGTACTCGCCGAACGGCGGCAGCGTGACGCCCTGCTTGGCCATTTCTTCGCGATAGAACGCGTCCGGAATCTGGATCAGGATGCCCGCGCCGTCGCCCATCAGCGGATCGGCGCCCACGGCGCCCCGGTGGTCGAGGTTTTCGAGAATCTTCAGGCCTTGCTGAATGATTTCGTGGCTCTTCTTGCCCTTGATATGGGCGACGAAGCCGACGCCACAGGCGTCGTGTTCGTTTTGCGGGTCATAGAGACCTTGCGCTGCGGGCACCGCGGCGCGCTGCTGGTGATCAGTCATGGGGACACCGTCAGAGTGGGGGGCCGTTGCCGACCGTTGAATCCGTGTTCTTTGTTTCCCGCCGCTCGCGTGACCGCTGTACGGCGTTGCGCGGGGTGTTACGTGCTTCCCGCGTTATGCGCCCAGGAGAGCCGAAAGGCGAATATACGCGACGAATCAAGGGCATGCAAATAAAACGTGATGTTCGAACCCCAATTATCGTATTGGTGCATTCGCACATTATTTTATTGGTGCCACATCATTTTCGGGCAAAAGAAAACGGCACCCGTAGATGCCGTTTATCTCGTAAACCCTTGACCCGAAAGACGATCAGTGCGTGCCGGTGCCGGGCTTGCGTTCATCGTGCCCCGAAGCCGGGCTGCCCTGGCCGCCGCCGCCGGAACCTTGTGAACCACCAGAATGGCCCGTTGTGGGATTCGGATTCACACCAGGTGTTGTAGCGGAACCACTCCCCTGATGGCTTTGATGACCGGCTCCATGGGTCGCGCCGGCGCCACCCGGATTGGCCGCAGGTTGAGACCCGGAATGGGGGGCGGATTGCCCCGTCCCGGAGCCGCCGACATGCCCGCCTGCCGGGTTCACCGCCGTGGCAGGCGTGGCAGCGGCGCTTGCGGTGGCCGCTGCACCGAGGGCGCCCGGAGCGGCCGCGGGCGTGCCCGGCGCCTCGCGCACCTTGCGCGGCCGCCCGCGCGGCAGCGGCGAGACGCGCCGGTTCGCGCTGCGCGACGCCCAGTCGCGATAGGTGTCGCTGCCGAGCACCCAGCCCTTGAGCGTGGCCTGCATGAGCTGCGTGGTTTCGCGCTCGTCGAGCGGCAGCTCGCACAGCTCCCGGTACGCGCGCTGACGCTCGAACGGCGTATTGCCGAGCGCCCAGTAGAGCGGGTGATCGGTGATGAGGCTGTCGACCGTGAGACCGATGTGATGGCGATAGCTCGACCATCGGTAGTCCTCGGGCGCCGTCACGAGGTGGCTGCGCACCGGCGCGAGCTCGACCACCCGGCTCGCCAGCAGGAAGAAGCGCTCACCCTCGATGACCGTTGCCCGGTAACGCCCCTCCCAGAGCGTGCCGCGCCGCGCATAGCGCCGGTTGAAATGCGCTACGTAGCGCCGGCCGACCGCCTGCATTGCCTTGGGAAGGCTGGATTCGTCGGAGGGCGTGACGAGCAGTTGCACCGCGCCGGGCATCAAAACCCACGCATGAACCGCCAGATGATGATCGCGCGCCGCGGCCTTCAGGCAGTCGATGAACAGTTCGTAGTCCTGGTCATCGACGAACGCGGGCTGCTGATCGAGTCCGCGCAGGATCACGTGCTGCGGCTGATCGGGAACATAAAGACGTGCAAGCCGTGCCATGCTCGATTTTCCTGGTTCCGTTGGTGAATACCCGCAGACCCGCCAGGCCGCTCCAGCGCTAGTTCTCGCCGGAATGCGGCTTAAGCGGAAAGCTCGCGGCGCTTAGTAAAAAAGCTCTAACGGTCGCGTATGGTTTGTTGCAAACGTTGTGTTCATAATGGGCGGGCCTTTCATGGAGGAGCATTAATATGAAATTAAAACAGGCGCTGGCAGGGGTAGCCGCGCTCGCCAGTTTCACGGCAGCACACGCACAGACAGCCAACACGTTCTACGTCACCACCGGCTGGTTCCGCTTCATGCCCCAGGACAGCAGCGACCCGCTCAAGATCATCAGTTCAGGTGGCACGCCGGTTAACATGGCCATTCCGAACACTGGCGCCAATATCAGTTCCGCAGACACCCTGGGGCTTTCCCTCGGCTACTACATCACCGACCACTTCGCTGCCGAAGCCGAACTGGGCATTCCGCCGAAGTTCGACCTTTCCGGCGGCGGCAGTTTCAGCACGTTCGGCAAGGTCGGCGAGGCGAAGCTCTGGAGCCCGGCCCTGTTGCTCAAGTACTACTTCAACAAGCCTGAAGCAAAATTCCGGCCCTACCTCGGCATCGGCTTCACCTACGCCTGGTTCACCGACGCGCACATCACGAACGCCGCCTTCGAACAAGGTGTACTTGGGGGTCCGACCAGTGTTTCGACGGATCGTTCCTGGGCCCCCGTGTTTAACCTGGGCTTCAACTACAACTTCACGAAGCACTGGTTCGCCGGCTTCTCGCTTTCGTACATCCCGATCAGCGTGATCGCCTCGTTCGACACCACGGTCAACAACCAGCTCAGCACGGTGCGTCGTTCGGAAGCCAAGATCCACCTGAACCCGCTCGTGACCTATCTGAAGGTCGGTTACAACTTCTAGGCCGCGCTGCGCGCCATTTCGCCCGCCCTTCGCCTCACCCCAGCGGTGTCCGGCGAAGAGCGGCGATCCCCCTCCCTGCCGTCCCCTCCAGTCTCACGCTTCACCAGATTTTCCCGACAATCGCATGGGCTTATCCTGATTCTATGCCTCTGCGAAAAAGCGTGCTGTCCCCGTAATCATTTGTTTTGTCACCGGACGGGGGAGCCCCATCCGGCGGGCGTTTGCGCCGTTCGCGCTGCGCGGTTTCAAAGCCCGGGCACTGGAATTGCGCAATACTCGCACTCCGGTCCTCGCCTTGACGCGCCCTTTTTCGCGCGCGCTGCGGCGAGCCTTTTACCTGTGCTTTTTCAACGACGGAGCCATACATGAGCGCCTTTCCGAACACGCGAGAAGCCCTCGGAGATTCCTGGACGCGCACGGGCCGCCGCGCGCGGCGCATTGCGCGTCGCGGCCGCAGCGCCGCCGCCGATATCGCCGACGAGTTGCGTGATCTGCTAGCCGAACTGGAAACCACGCTGGGCGAGGGAACCCAGGCCGATGCCACGGCATTGCGCGCCGACATCCGCAAACGCCTCGACGCCGCCCGTGAACGCCTCGAAGTGGCGCGGGCGAGCGCGCGCGAACACACCGACGCGGCCATCGCCGGCGCCGACGACTATGTGCATCGCAACCCGTGGCAAGCCGTGGCGATTGTCGGCGGCGTGGCGCTGGTAGCGGGCGCGCTGCTCGCGCGCTGCCGCTAGACGCAACCTCGCGGCGTCAGCCGCTCGCCGCGCTTCAGGCGTCGAGCGCGCGCGGCCCGATCAGGTCGATGCGGTCGGTGCAGACCGTATCGACGCCCCAACGCACGAGTTCGCGCGCCCGCTCGAGGCCGTTGACCGTGTAAGCGAGCATGAAAAGCCCCGCGGCCTTGATACGCCCGACAAGCGCCTCGTCGAGGTGGCGATGGCTCGCGTGGAGCGAGACGCAGCCGAGCGCGGCGGTTTGCTCGCGCCAGTCGGTCGGCACACGCTCGAACAGCAGGCCGCGCGGCAGATCCGGCGCAGCGTCTCGCGCCGCTTCCAGCGCCGCGTAGGAGAAGGATGAGAGCAACGGCGACACGCCTTGCGCGCCTTCTGCTTCCCCTGACCACAGCCGCGCTGTTTCCGCGGCGACGATGCGCCCTGTCTCCACGTCACGGCCCGTACAGGGCTTGATCTCCACATTCGCCGCGAGGCCCAGTTCTCGGCAACTGGCTGCGACTTCGGCGAGCGTGGGCATGCGTTCGCCGGCGAAGCGCGCGTCCCGCCAGCTGCCGGCGTCGAGCGCGGCCAGCTCCGCGTAGCGCATGCATGCGGCCGCGCCGTGCCCGTTCGAGGTCCGGTCCACAGTGTCGTCGTGCAGCAGGAACGCGATGTTGTCGGTGGACAGCTTGGCGTCGAACTCGACCATCGTGTGGCCGTAGCTCGCGCCGATGCGCAAGGCGGCCAGCGTATTTTCGGGCGCGAGCGTGCCGCCCCCACGGTGCGCGGCGACGCGCGGATACGGCCAGGACTTCATCGGATGGACTCCCGGAATCGGCAGGGCGCGCGCCGCGCTCACGCGTCGTCGTCGACGACGAAGAGCCGGCGATACTCCTTCAGGGCATACCGGTCGGTCATGCCCGCGATGTAGTGCGAAATGAGGCGAGGCTGGAGCGCGGCGTCGGGCGTCTGGTACGCGGGCGGCAAGAGGCGCGGGTCTTCGCTGAACGCTTCGAACAAGCCCTTCACCACACGCCGCGCCTTGTTGGCCATGCGCATCACGCGATAGTGGCGGTACAGGTTGCGGTACAGAAAACGCTTGAGCGCGGCCGCCTGCGCCGCCACGCGCTCGCTGTGCGCGACGAGGGGCGGCGCCGCGCGCACATCGTCGAGCGACTGCGGCGCGCGCTCGGCGAGGTTGCGCCGCGTTTGCCCGATCAGGTCGACGATGAGCGTATTGATGATGCGCCGCACGGTCTCGTGGATCAGCCGGCGCCCCTCGATCTGCGGATACTCGGCCCGCGCGGCGTCGTAATGCATCTGCCAGAGCTCGACTTCGGCGAGCTGCTCGATGGTGAGGAGGCCTGAGCGCAGGCCGTCGTCGACGTCGTGGTTGTTGTAGGCGATCTCGTCGGCGATGTTGGCGATCTGCGCCTCGATCGAAGGCTGCCGGCCGAGCAGGAAGCGCTCGCCCAGATCGCCCAGACGCCGCGCGTGCTCGCGCGAGCAGTGCTTGAGGATGCCCTCGCGCGTCTCGAAACACAGGTTCAGGCCGTCGAACGCGCCGTAGTGCTCCTCGAGCTCGTCGACCACGGCGAGGCTTTGCAGGTTGTGCTCGAAGCCGCCGTGCTCGCGCATGCACTCGTTGAGCGCGTCCTGGCCCGCATGGCCGAACGGCGTATGACCGAGGTCGTGCGCGAGCGAGATCGCCTCGACGAGATCCTCGTTCACACGCAGATTGCGCGCGACCGAGCGCGCGATCTGCGCGACTTCGAGGCTGTGCGTGAGCCGCGTACGAAAGAGATCGCCCTCGTGGTTCACGAAGACCTGGGTCTTGTATTCGAGGCGGCGAAACGCGGTGGAGTGGACGATGCGGTCGCGGTCGCGCTGAAATTCGCTGCGCGCGGCCGGTGGCGGCTCCGGGTAGCGCCGCCCGCGCGAATGCGAAGCGTGTGCCGCATAAGGCGCGAGCCCCGCCTCGAATGAGGCGAGGAGCGCGGCGTTGGCGTCGGCCGCGGGCGCCGCGCCGCGTATTTCACGGCTGGGATCAATACGGGGATCACTACGGATATCGCTGCGGGTATCGCTCACCGTTCCTCCGCGAGGGGTTATGGCCGGCGGCGCGTCAGCCTTGCGTCGTGGCCGCGAGCGTGGCCTGCACGGCTTCGTCGGGCGCACGGCCGATGTGCGTCTCGCCGAAGCGCTTGAGCAGGATGAACTTGATCGCCCCGCCCTCGGCCTTCTTGTCGACCTGCATCAGCTCGACATAGCGATCCGCGCCGAGCGCGGGTGCTTGCACCGGCAGCTTGGCGGCCTGCACCAGGCGCACGAGCCGCGCGCGCGAAGCGTCGTCCAGCATGCCCACGCGCACCGAAAGATCGGCCGCCATCACCATGCCGCAGCCCACGGCCTCGCCGTGCAGCCATTCGCCGTAGCCCAGCCCGGCCTCGATCGCGTGGCCGAACGTGTGGCCGAAGTTGAGAATGGCGCGCAGGCCGCCTTCGCGTTCGTCGGCGGCCACGACCGAAGCCTTGATCTCGCACGAGCGCTTGACCGCGTGTACGAGCGCTTCGGGTTCGCAGCGGTTGAGCGCTTCGACGTTGGCTTCGATCCAGTCGAAGAATTCGGCGTCGGCGATGGCGCCCGTCTTGATGACCTCGGCAATGCCCGCCGCGAGTTCGCGCTCCGGCAGCGTACGCAGCGCGCCGATGTCGGCGATCACGGCCTGCGGCTGGTAGAACGCGCCGATCATGTTCTTGCCGAGCGGATGATTGATGCCGGTCTTCCCGCCCACCGACGAATCGACCTGCGAAAGCAGCGTGGTCGGCACCTGGATGAACGGCACGCCGCGCATGTAGCAGGCGGCCGCGAAGCCGGTCATGTCGCCCGTCACGCCGCCGCCCAACGCGATGAGCGTGGTCTTGCGGTCGGCGCGCGCGGTGAGCAGCGCGTCGAAAATCTCGTTGAGCGTTTCCCAGTTCTTGTGCGCCTCGCCATCGGGCAGCACGACGGTGTTGACGTCCTTGCCGAGCGGCGCGAGCGCGGCGCGCAGCGCATCGCCGTAGAGCGGATCGACGACGGTGTTCGTCACGATCGTCACCGACTTGCCGGCGATATGGGGCGCGAAGAGCGCCGTCTGGCCGATCAGGCCGGAGCCGATATGGATGGGGTAGGCTCGATCGCCCAGTTCGACGTTGACGGTAATCATGCTCTGAAGTGTGAGAGTTGCTGGTGCACTACCTGACGCTTCGACCGGGGCGTGGTTCGCACCCTGTTCGGACCCTACTCGCGCGCGATGGCCCGCGCGACCCCGGCCATGTCGAGCTGCATCAGCACCATGTTGACGAGCCCGTTGACCGAGGGCCGGCCCGTTTCGATCACGAAGTCGGCGACCTCGCGATAGAGCGGGTCGCGTGCTTCGTAGAGGGCTTCGAGCCTCCCCTTGGGGTCTTCGGTCTGCAAAAGCGGCCGGTTCTTGTCGCGCCGCGTGCGCAGCCACAGGTCGTGCGGATGCGCGCGCAGATACACGACGAAGCCGCGCGCCTTGAGCGCCGCGCGGTTCTCGGGCCGCAGCACCGCGCCGCCGCCGGTGGCGAGGACGATGCCTTCGCGCCCCGTCAGCTCCTCGATCGCCTGGGCCTCGCGCTCGCGAAAGCCCGCTTCGCCTTCCAGTTCGAAGATCACCGGGATGCGCGCGCCGGTGCGCGCCTCGATCTCGTGATCGGAGTCGAAAAACGGACGCTCCAGCCGGCGCGCGACCGCCCGGCCCACGGTCGTCTTGCCGGCGCCCATGAGCCCTACGAAAAATACATTGGCGTTTGCGTCCCGCACTTGCAGCGATTCCTACGAAAGGTTGGTGTGGCAGCTTACTGGCAAAGCGGCGGCGTTGTCGAGCCTGCGGCCTGGGCGTTCCGGCCCCGGCGCGCCGCTTGCGGCCAACTAGGGTCAGTTCGACTCCACGACACGCGGCGTGATGAAAACCACCAGTTCGCTGCGTTGGTCCCGATGCGCGCGATGCGAAAAAAGCGCGCCCAAAAACGGTATTTTGCCCAGGAGCGGCACACGCGTCACATCATCCCGATCATCGCTTGCGTCGATCCCCCCAATCGACACCGTGCCGCCGTCCTCGATTTCCACGCGAGTCTGCACGTGCTTGGTGTTGATCGCGGGCCCGGCGGCGGTCTGTTCGCCCACGCTGTCCTTGGCCACGTCGAGGTCCAGAATGACACGGCCGTCGGGTGTGATCTGCGGCTCCACCTCCAGTTTCAGGCTGGCGCGCCGGAATTGCACGCCCGAAACGCCCTGCCCGACCTTGGCCTGATACGGCAGCTCCGTGCCCTGCTCCACGACCGCCTTCACGCGGTCGGCCGTGACGACGCGCGGACTCGACACCACCCGACCGCGCCCCTCGGCCTCCAGCGCGCTCAACTGGATGTCGAGCAGGCGCGTGGCGCGCGCGGCCAGCAGCGTGAGGCCCAGGCCCGCAGCCTCGAAACCCGAAAGCGGTCCGGCCGCAAGGTCGTAGACGGTGCCGTCCGCACCCGTGCTCAGGCCGCGCGCGGTGGAACCGTCCACCGCCACGGGCGTCACGCCAAGGCGCACGCCCAGCTCGCGCGAGAGTCCCTCGTCCCCCTCGACGATACGCGCCTCGATCAGCACCTGGCGCGCCGGCGCGTCCAGACGCCGCACGAGTTCGCCGATCTGGTCGAGCCGCGCTGGCAGATCGGTGACGAACAGCAGGTTCGTGCGCGTATCCGCCACGGCAGCGCCGCGCTTCGAAAGCGCGCGCTGCGCACCCGAGCCGCTCAGGAGCCGGCGCAAGTCTTCGGCGCGTGCATAGTGCAGCTCGAACGCGCGGCTCGCGAGCGGCTCCAGCTCGGCGGCCCGCGCATGCGCCTCGAAGCGCTGGCGCTCGCGCGCCGCGAGCTCGGCGGCGGGCGCGACCCAGATCACGTCGCCAATGCGCGACATCGCCAGGCCGTTCGCCTCGAGCAGCAGGTCGAACGCGGTGCGCCACGGCACGCGATCGAGGCGCAACGTGACCTGGCCGCGCGCCCGTTCGCTTGCGACGATATTGAGCTTCGTGAACTGGGCGAATGCGTGCAGTACGGCCGTGAGTTCCGCGCGCTGGAAGTTGAGCGTGATGGGCCGGTCGGGCGGCAAGCCGTCGTCACCGGCGGCGGAGTCGCTGAGCCGCGCCGGTGCGCGCATGGGCACGGGCGGCCCTTCGAGGGGCGCAGTAACCGGTACGGTGCTGCTGGGTTCTCGTGCGGGCGGCGCGCCGCCGGCAGCCTCGTCGGCATTGTCTGCCGGGCTGTTTTCTGGAGCCGCGCCCTCGCCGCCGCCCGTAAAAGGATTGGCCACCCACTGCGACGACGACGCTTCCGCACCCTCTGTGCCTACCGTGTCTTTCGGCAGCGGCGGCGCTTCGTAATGCGCGAGCGCCACTGACTGCCGCGCCCACGCACGCTGCGGCAATGGCGTGGCGGCCGATACGGCGACACTCCACAGCGATGCGCAGAGCACGCAAACGCCCGCACGGACCGCGCTCATTTCGCCGCCTCGGTCCAGCCGAGCGCGTGCGTCGCCCCGCCCGCCAGCACGACAACACGCGCCGGCCCGACCTGCACGACGCGCCCGTCGCCAATCGCCTGCCCCGCTTGCGCCGTGACGACGCCTTCGGGCGTTTCCACGAGCGCGACGATGCGCTGCCGGTCCTGAAGGATGCCGGCGAGCCGCCAGCCGCTCTGAGCGCTTCCGGCCGCCGTGGCGCGAGCGAACGGGTCGGCAACCGCCCCGGCGCCTTCGGCGGACGCCAAGGCAAGCGGTGCGGCGGGCAGCGCGTCGTACACGCGCAATGTCGTCGATATCGAAAGGCCGGCGCTCGTGCGCCGGATCGCCAGTTCGGCTGGCACCGTCAAGGCAGGCTCGCTGACGAACGCTTCCAGTAGCGAACGCAATTGCGCAAAGCTGCCTTGCGCGACCAGCTTGATCGAACGGAACGCTTCGGCGTGAGCACCGCCGGCGGCACCTGGCTCCAGGGCGTGCAAGACGAGGCCCGCTTGTGCGGCAAGCTGCGAGATCCGGCGAATGTCGTCCGCAGAATTGCCGGCGTGCGGCACGTGCGCGGCCTCCCCGGCCGCTGCCTCGCGCAACGCGGGCAAGCGCGCCAACGCTCGCCTGGCGTCGTCGTAACGCATCTGGGCGTCCGCCAGCGCGGTGCGCCCCGCATGCACGCCCAGCGGATCCCCGACGATGCACGCGCAGCTCGCCACCGCTCCCGACAGGAATGCGATCGCCAACGCGACGGCAAGACGCCGGGGCGCGCTCCACGCATGAAGCGGCGGCCAGCCACGCCATGCAACGCTCGCTCGCGCCTGCACGGCGGCGCTCATTTCGCCTCCTTCGCTGCGGGACTTCGCTGCACGCCGGGCCTGTCGGCGCGCGGCACATCGCTCGCCCCTTGCCAGACGAGATGCGCTGCGACGCGAATCGGCTCCCCCTCCTGCGGGCGTGCACTTGAACTTGAACCTGCGCGTGCGCCGCCCGCCGGTGTTGCGCGCTTGAGCTCTCGCACGCTCACGGTCTCGACGCCGGGCAGCGCGCGCAACCGTCCAAGCCATGCTGCCGCAGCCGACTCGTCCGCCGCGCTCGCCAGCAGATCGGTTTCATCAGCGAACTGGGCAAGCTGCTCCAAACCTGTGCCCGGTGGAACGCCGCTCGCCAGCGCATCGGCGAGCGCGAAAAGGCGCGTTGCCGCCCGCGCATGCTGTCGCGCGAGTTGCTCGCCGGTACGCCGCGCCTCGGCCTCGCGCGCCAGCCGCTGCGCTTCGCCCAACGGAGCACGCCAGTGCGCAAGCGGTTGCTCCAATACGTCACGCCGCGCCTCGATCCCGCCGCGCTCCTCGAACTGCCAGAGCACAACCCCGAGCGCACACGCGCCGCCCGCGACCGCGGCGGCCAACCACTCGAACAACCGCCGCCGGCGCAGCCGACGGATCGCACGCTGCCGCCAAGGCAGCAGATTGAACCCGCCGAGCGCGCGTGGCGAGACAATGCGCACAGCACGCCCGCCCGACACCGCGCCCGTCATTCGCTCACCCCGCGCAGCGCGAGCCCGAACGCCACAGCGCACGCGGGATCATGCAGGAGGTGCGCATCGAGAGACCGTTCGATGTCGGCGAGCGGCGCGCACTCGAACGGCAGCACCGGCGCGCTCAGCGCGTCGCCGATGTCGGCCAGCGTGAAGTTCACGCCGCGCAGCATGGCAAGCTCGCCCGAAACCTGCACGCAGCCGGGCTGTTCGCCATCGACAAGATCGCGCAACGCCTCCACGAGATCGGCATGCTCGAGCGCCGGAAAGCGCATCTGCCGAACGACCGAGTCGTCGACCAGATGCCAGCCGTGCACGCCTTCCTGTCCGATCCAGAGCGCCACCCAGGGTTCGTGCGGCGGCAGCTCGTAAGCCGCCGCATACCGCATGGCGCGCAACGCGGCGTGCGCTTCGTCGTCCATGGCGCATAGCGTGATGCCGGCCATGGCCGCACATTCGATGCGCGTTTCCAGGTGCTGCCGCGCCGTTGCCGCGATCGTGATCTGCGCTTCGCGCGCCTGCCGGGCGTCGAGGGCGGGCGTGGCCGGCAGCACGCTCCAGTCGACCGCGAGTTCGCCGCGCTCGACGCCGGCCACACGCTCGGCCTCCGCAAGCACGAGCGGCTCCAGGCCCGCATGAATGCCGGAGTCGTCTACCGGGCCGGATGGCGCGAAGCGCGCGAGCGGTACTGTCGCGACGAGCGTGGCGCTCGCGGGCAGCGCCATCGCGCAACGCAGCGACGCCGCCGCGCAAGCACGCGGCAACTCGCCAAACACACTGCGCAACGCACCGACAACGGCTGCGCGATCGACGATCTCGGCGCCCGCCAGCGCCTCGCGCGCGAGCGGCGCGCTCGCCAGCCATTCGAGCCGGACCGGCCCCGCGCCGACGACGCGCTGGCTCAACACCACCAGCGTGAGGCCGCGCACGCCGAGATCCACGCCCGCGGCATAGCGGCGCGCGCCCAACAACACCGAACTCCCGAATCCCATTGCACTTCTCCCATACGCCCGCGCGCCGCGAACCATTCGCCGCGCGTCGATGGGGACATTGTGCGAACCCGCGCCTCGCCCGAATACTCGGCCATATGGCCAACGTTCGACCTGCGTGCTACCCACACGCGAGAGGCGCGTCTACAGTGCGGATATCGGGTTGCCCAATCGCATGGGTCCGCGTATGTAAGCATCTCGAAAGCCCCGCGGCGAGCGGCGGCTATAATCGCGGGACCGTTTTTCTGGTGTTCGTATGCAAGATCAGCTTCCTTCGTCCGTGCCGCCCTCCACGCCGCCCGAACCACCCAGGCGGCGCAAACGCCCATGGTGGGCTACGCTGCTGATCGCCTTTTTCGGCCTGATCTTCGCGGGCGTGGTGTGCGTGGCGCTGGTGCTCGGCTACGCGCTCGTCGTGGCCACCCCGAACCTGCCTTCGCTCGAGGCGCTCACCGACTACCGCCCGAAGGTGCCGCTGCGCATCTACACGCGCGACCACGTGCTGATCGGCGAATTCGGCGAGGAACGGCGCGACATCGTCCATTTCCAGGACGTGCCCGACAATCTCAAGAAGGCCATTCTCGCCATCGAGGACGCGCGCTTCTACGACCACGGCGGCGTCGACCTCGCGGGCATCGCGCGCGCGGGCGTGGTCGCGCTCACCAATGGCCACGCCACCCAGGGCGCGAGCACGATCACCATGCAGGTGGCGCGCAACTTCTTCCTTTCGAGCGAAAAGACCTACACGCGCAAGATTTACGAGATGCTGCTCGCCTACAAGATCGAGTCCAAGCTCTCGAAGGATCAGATTCTCGAGGTGTACATGAATCAGATCTATCTGGGTCAGCGCGCGTATGGCTTCGCGAGCGCCGCGCGCGTGTATTTCGGAAAGGATCTGAAAGATCTCACGCTCGCCGAATGCGCGATGCTCGCCGGGCTGCCCAAGGCGCCCTCGGCCTATAACCCGGTCGTCAATCCGAAGCGCGCGAAGGTGCGTCAGGAGTACATCCTCCAGCGCATGCTGGAACTGCACTACATCACGCAGGAGCAGTACGACACGGCCGCGGCGCAACCGCTCGTCGTCAAGGGCGCGGGCAAGGAGTTCAGCGTCCACGCCGAATACGTGGCGGAAATGGTGCGCCAGATGATGTACGCGCAGTACCACGAAGAGGCGTACACGCGCGGCCTGAACGTCGTCACGACCATCGACTCGGCCGATCAGGACGTCGCCTATCACGCGCTGCGCAAGGGGCTCATGGACTATGAGCGCCGCCACGGCTATCGCGGGCCGGAAGCGTTCATCGACCTGCCCTCCGACGCCGAGGACCGCGAGCAGGCCATCGACGACGCCCTCGTCGAGCACCCCGACAACGGCGAGCTGGTGGCGGCCGTCGTCACCGCCGCGAGCCCGAAGGAAGTGCAGGCCACCCTCATGGACGGCAACACTGCGATCATTACCGGCGACGGTCTGCGCTTCGCGCAGTTCGCGCTGAGCACGCGCGCGCAGCCGTCGCAGAGAATCCGGCCAGGCGCGATCATCCGCGTGGCGCGCAACAACGCAGGCGAATGGTCGATCACGCAGTTGCCGCAGATCGAAGGCGCGTTCATCTCGATCGTGCCGCAGGACGGCGCGATCCGCGCGCTCGTGGGCGGCTTCGACTTCAACAAGAACAAGTTCAACCACGTCACGCAGGCGTGGCGGCAGCCCGGTTCGAGCTTCAAGCCGTTCATCTATTCGGCGTCGCTCGACAAGGGCCTCGGGCCGGCCACCGTCATCAACGACGCGCCGCTCTTCTTCAGTGCTGCGGAAACCGGCGGCCAGGCGTGGGAGCCGAAGAACTACGGCGGCGGCTTCGACGGCCCCATGAGCATGCGCACGGCGCTCATGAAGTCGAAGAACCTCGTGTCGATCCGCATCCTCAACCATATCGGCACGAAGTACGCGCAGCAGTACATCACGCATTTCGGCTTCGACGCCGACCGCCACCCGGCCTACCTGCCAATGGCGCTCGGCGCGGGTCTCGTCACGCCGTTGCAGATGGCGGGCGCCTACTCGGTGTTCGCCAACGGCGGCTATCGCGTGAATCCGTATCTGATCGCCGAGGTCACGGACCAGCGCGGCATGGTGGTCGCCCAGGCGCAGCCGCTCGTGGCCGGGCAGAACGCACCGCGCGCCATCGACCCGCGCAACGCGTACATCATGAACAGCCTCTTGCAGAGCGTCGCCCAGCGCGGCACGGGCGCGAAGTCGAACGTCCTCAAGCGCACCGACCTGGGCGGCAAGACCGGCACGACCAACGACTCGCGCGACGCCTGGTTCGCCGGCTACCAGCACACGCTGGCCGCGATCGCGTGGATCGGCTACGACAACCCGCGCAGCCTGGGCGACAAGGAAACGGGCGGCGGCCTCGCGTTGCCGGTATGGATCGACTACATGCAGAAGGCGCTCAACGGCGTGCCCGAGTACAAGATGGCGATGCCCGACGGCATCGTCACGCTCGGCGACGAGCTTTACTATGCCGACGCCACGCCGGGTCGCGGCTTCGTCTCCACGGTGGGCATCAGCCAGGCGGCGCTGGAAGCCTCGGCGAGCGGGGCTTCGGGCGCGGGCGGGAGTGACAGCGCCGGCGCGGCGCCCACGCCCGAACACGTGAATGCGAAGGAAAAGGAAGACATCATGAATCTGTTCCGGGGGCACTGAATCTCGCCGGAACCGGAACCATGAAAAACGGGCGCCAGCTTTGCAACTGGCGCCCGCTTTTTTTACGTGCTCACGCTTTTGGCTTCAGGGCGCGAACCGAACCGGCTCGCCCGCCTGCTCCGTCGCGTAGGCCGTGAGCGCCGAGAAGAACTCGGTGCCCGTGCGCGTATCGCGCCACTCGCCGTCGATAAAGCGATAGTGGAAACCGCCTGCCTTCGCCGCGATCCAGATCTCGCTCATCGGCGGTTGCAGATTCACGATGATCTTCGTGCGATTCTCGAATTCGAGCGTCAGAACGTTGCCGCTACGCTCAAGTTCGATGTCGGCCTCGGTCTCGTCCACGGCGCGCTCAACGGCCGCCAGCACGGCCTCCGCGCGGCTCAGGTAGTCACTGTCTGGCATGCTAAACTCCACCGGTTATTCATTCAGGGACAATTATGCGTGTCATTTCAGAGATGCGCGCAGCGGCATCCCGCGTATCGACCCGCGCGATTCTAGCGGCTTTTGCGATAAGCGCCGTTGCGCTCGCGGGTTGCGGCCAGCGCGGGCCGCTGTACATGCCCACCGTGCCGCCGCTTCCGCCCAAGCCCAGCTTCGAATCCGAGCCGCAGGACACCGGTGCGAACACGCCCGCGAATGCGCCTGACTCGGCATCGTCGGCGTCGGCGCCGCTCGGGACGATTCCCGACACCTCGGGCACGCCGCTCTCGTTGTCCCCGGACACCGAACTCAGCACCCCACCTTCGGCCACCGGCAGTCCGCAACCGGCTTCCGGCGCCGAGCCAACCCAATAAGATGCTCGCATGACCCAGTCCGCTTTTCACCGTGACAACGGCACGCTCTTCGTAGAAGGCGTGTCCGCCGCCGATCTCGCCGCGCAGTACGGCACGCCGCTTTACGTGTACTCGCGCGCGGCCCTCACCGCCGCATGGCACGCCTATGCCGACGCCTGCGCCGGCCGCCACGCCAAGGTGCACGTCGCGGTGAAAGCGAACAGCAACCTCGCGGTGCTCAATCTGTTCGCGCGCGAAGGCGCCGGCTTCGACATCGTTTCGGCGGGCGAGCTCGCGCGCGTGCTCGCGGCGGGCGGCAAGGCGCAGGACGTGGTGTTCTCGGGCGTCGGCAAGACCGCGGGTGAAATGCGCGAAGCGCTCGAAGCTGGCGTGAAGTGCTTCAACGTCGAATCGATTCCCGAACTCGACCGCCTGAACGACGTGGCGGGCCAGCTCGGCAGGAAGGCGCCGGTCTCGCTGCGCGTGAATCCGGACGTCGATCCGAAAACGCATCCGTACATTTCCACGGGCCTGAAGGCAAACAAGTTCGGTGTCGCGTTCGAAGAGGCGCGCGCCACTTATCGCGCGGCCGCGGCCATGCAGAATCTCGAAGTGGTCGGCATCGACTGCCACATCGGCTCGCAGATCACCGAAATCGCGCCGTACCTCGACGCCATCGACAAGCTGCTCGAACTCGTCGACCAGATCGAAGCCGACGGCGTGAGCATCCGCCACATCGACGTGGGCGGCGGCCTCGGCATTCGCTACGACGACGAAACGCCGCCCGATATCGGCGAGTTCGTGCGCACGGTGCTCGACCGCATCGAGACATATGGCAAGCAGGTCGGCCGGGCGCGCGAGGTGTACTTCGAGCCGGGCCGCTCGCTCGTGGGCAACGCGGGCATCCTGCTCACCACCGTCGAATTCCTGAAGCCGGGTTCGGAGAAGAATTTCGCGATCGTCGATGCGGCGATGAACGACCTCGCCCGCCCCGCGATGTACGACGCGTATCACGCGATCGAGCCGGTCGTGGAACGCAATGCGCAGGCCCAGACCTACGACGTGGTCGGCCCGGTGTGCGAAAGCGGCGACTGGCTGGGCCGCTCGCGCGACCTGGCGATCGAGCCGGGCGACGTGCTCGCGATCCGCTCGGCGGGCGCTTATGGCTTCGTGATGAGCTCGAACTACAACACGCGTGCGCGCGCGGCCGAGGTGATGGTCGACGGCACGCGCGTGCATCTCGCGCGCGAGCGCGAAAACGTGGCGCAGTTGTTCGCTAGCGAGCGCGTGCTGCCGGACTAAGCGCTTGCGGCGCTCCGTCCATGCGAAAAAGCGACGCCCCGGCGTCGCTTTTTTGTTGTCTGCTCGCGCGAGAAGCGCCTGAGAAGTGACTGAGAAACGCCGATCTGGCCGCTACACGGCGCCTGCGCCCGCCCGCGCGGCGCGCCATCGCCCAAGCAGCCACACGCCCAGCCGCCAGCCGAGCAACACCAGCATGATCGCGCCGTAGAGCTTGGGCAGCGCGAGATCGTGCTTGCCCGCCTTCATCCACCAGAAGTGGAGGATCGCCAGCACACCGATCGCATAGACGAGCCGATGCAGCGTCTGCCAGCGCCGCCCGAGCCGCCGCGCCATCGCACGCGTGGACGTCACCGCAAGCGGAATCAGCAGCACGAACGCCGCAAAGCCCACCGTGATGAACGGCCGCTTGCCCACGTCCTTGAGCATTGCGGCGACGTCGAACCACTTGTCGAACCAGATGTAAGTGGTGAAGTGCAGCGCCGCGTAAAAGAACGCGTACAGGCCCAGCATGCGGCGAAAGCGGATCAGCGCGTTCCAGCCGGTGAGCCGGCGCAGCGGCGTGACCGCGAGCGTGATGCAGAGGAACACGAGCGTCCAGAGGCCCGTGGAACGCGTGATGAACTCGATCGGATTCGCGCCCAGCCGGTCGGTGAAGCCGAAGAACACGATGCGTGCGAGCGGATACCACGCGGCGACGAACACCGCCCCCTTCGCCCATGGCAGCCAGCGCGGGCCGGTGGCGCCCGCCGCGCGCGCGCCCGCTTTCGCAGCCTTCGCACGCGGCAAGGCCGCTGCCTGCGGTGTGGTTGTCGATTCCATCTCTCGCTCCATGGCGCGTGCGCCGCTCAAAAGTTCTTGCGCAGATCCATGCCCTGATACATCGACGCCACGAGATCGCCGTAGCCGTTGTACATGAGCGTCTTGCGCTTGGGCTGGAAGAAACCGTCCTCACCGATGCGCCGCTCCGTGGCCTGGCTCCAGCGCGGGTGATCGACGTTCGGGTTCACGTTCGAATAAAAGCCGTACTCGTTCGGCGCGTACTTGTTCCAGCTAGTGGGTGGCTGGTTCGCGACGAAGCGGATCTTCACGATCGACTTCGCGCTCTTGAAGCCGTACTTCCACGGCACGATCACACGCACGGGCGCGCCGTTCTGGTTCGGCAGCACCTGGCCGTACAGGCCCACGGTGAGCAGCGTGAGCGGATTCATCGCTTCGTCCATGCGCAGGCCTTCCGAATACGGCCAGTCGAGAATCGGCTCGGCGAGGCCCGGCATCTGCGAGGGGTCGGCGAGCGTGACGAACTGCACATAACGCGCATTGCCCGTAGGCTGCGCGCGGCGAATCAGTTCGGAAAGCGAAATACCGATCCACGGAACGACAATCGACCACCCCTCCACGCAGCGGTGACGGTACACGCGCTCTTCGAGCGGCGCGAGCTTGAGGATCTCGTCGATGTCATAGACCTTCGGGTTCTTCACCTCACCTTCGACGCTCAGCTTCCACGGACGTGGGCGCAGCGTGTGCGCGTTCTGGGCCGGGTCGCCTTTATCGGTGCCGAACTCGTAGAAGTTGTTGTAGGTCGTGACGTCCTTGTAGGGCGTGACCTTGTCGAGCGCGACGAACTTCGTGTTCGTTTGCGCGGCGAGCTTCTGGGCCTTCGGGTCGCCGGGCGCGTATTCCGCGAGCGCCTGCGTCGCGCCGAATGGCCCCGCAATGCCGCCCAGCGCGAGCGCGCCCGCCGCCTGCAAAATGCGCCGGCGCTGCTCGAACACCTTTTGCGGCGTGATTTCGCTCGCGGGGATGTCGTCACCGTTGAGCAAGATCCTGCTGCTCCGCTTGATCCACATGTTGCTGCTCCTGCTTCCTGCGCGGCTTGGCGCCACCGGCGCGTTGATGGTGTCGCGATCCGTCCCCGCCGCGACTCGCGAGGGGGCGAGGGGTGGATCGACTGGATGACCTCAAGCGGGCAAACGCACGTGGCGCGCAAAGCTTCCAGGCTGACGAAAAAAAACCGTCGGAGCGCGAGGCATCCGACGGTTAGTTCGTCCTGCGAGCGGTTTTGGTTACAGCTTGCCGTAGCTGTGCAGGCCCGAGAGGAACATGTTCACGCCAAGGAACGCGAAGGTCGTGACGAGCAGGCCCGTGAGCGCCCACCAGGCCGCCACGCCGCCGCGCAGCCCCTTCATGAGGCGCATGTGCAGCCAGGCCGCGTAGTTGAGCCAGACGATCAGCGCCCAGGTTTCCTTCGGGTCCCAGCTCCAGTAGCCGCCCCAGGCCTGCGCGGCCCACAGCGCGCCAAGGATCGTGGCGATGGTGAAGAACGCGAAACCGACGGCGATCGACTTGTACATGACGTCGTCGAGCACGTCGAGCGAGGGCAGGCGGTCCGCCAGCACGCCGCGCTCCTTCATGATGTAGGCCACGCCCACCATGGCCGAGAGCGCGAAGCTGCCGTAGCCGATGAAGTTCGCCGGGACGTGAATCTTCATCCACCAGCTTTGCAGCGCGGGCACGAGCGGCTGGATCTGCTGCGCGTCGCGCGCGATCGAGTACCACATCAGGAAGCCCACGGCCGCGCTGATCACGAGCAGCACGAACGCGCCGAGCGCGCGCGTGTTGTAGTGCTTTTCGTAATACAGATAGAAGAGCGCCGTGATGAGGCTGAACAGCACGAACACTTCGTAGAGGTTCGAGATGGGAATATGGCCCACGTCCGCGCCGATCAGATACGACTCGTACCAGCGCACCATCAGGCCGACGAAGCCCATGAGCACCGCCGCCCACGTGAGCTTCGTGCCGATCGCGCCGCCGGTGGCCGAGCGCGAGAGCAGCCCGATCCAGTAGAACAGCGTGGCGAGCACGAAGAGCGCGCTCATCCACAGAATGGCCGACTGGCTGGAGAGGAAATACTTGAGGAAGAAGGCTTGATCGGCGCGCGCGAGGTCGCCCTGGTAGATCTGGATGGCCCCGATCGCGAGCACGGCGATGCCGGCCATGAGCAGCCGCGCCGGTTTCCAGCGCCAGCCCAGCACCACGAGCGCCGGTGTCGTGCCGCAGAGCACCAGCTTGTCGTAGTAGTTCATGTGCGCGTGGTAGCGCGAGAGCGCGAAACCCGCGCCCGCCACGAGCGCCAGCGCGAACAGCCAGTCGAGCGCGCTCAGGCGGCGCAGGAACGGGCGTTCGTCGAAGAAGTCGTCCGTGTGGAGGTCGTGAGCGCCCGCGGCGTCGCGCGCCGCGGAGCCGGCCAAAGCAGCGCGTTCGGCGCGGCGAGCCTTTGCGGAAGAGGAAACCTGAGTCAAGTCCATGGGCTTACCGGTGTCGATCGTGAATATCCTGGATCACGGCGCACGGTCCGTGCCGTTGCCGTTCGCGTCGCCAGTCTTCGGCGCCGCGCCCAGCGCGCGGCCGACCGCGTCGCGGGTACGGGCGAACTCCTTCTCGAAGTCGAGGGTACGGCGGGCGGTCGACATCGCCATGATGACGTCGACGCCGTGGCCCTCGCCATCCGGATCTTTCCGATCCTTCAGCCAGAACCACAACCGCCGCTCACGCACGTAGAACATCGAGAAGATGCCAAGCACGAGCAACAGGCTGCCAAGATACACGACTTTCTTGCCCGGCGCGCGCGTCAACTGAAATACCGAAGCTTGCACCTGCTTGAATGAATCGAGCTGTAGATAGACAGGCGATCCATACAGGAAGCTGTCGGATATGGCATTGATCGAGTCCTGCACGAAGCGCGCGGAATCGGCATCGGGCTTCAGGTCCGGCTCGCCGGCCTGCTCGCGGGCGAGCTGCCACAGGTCCCACGTCGCGCCTTCCAGCATGCGCAGCAGCAGGCCCGCAGCCTTTTCCTGCTGGTCCTTCGGCACCGATTTGTCGATGAAGGTCGCCACCGCCTGGAAGCCGCCTGCCGGCGTTGCCGCGCCCGTCTTCGGCGCGTCCGTGCCTGCGAAAAGGGTCAGCACGCGTTCCGCGCTCTCCTCCAGATGCTGTTGCAGTTCGCGGTTCGAATCGGGGACGGAGCGCGTCGCGAAGCGCTTCGCCGCCTGCACGCGCAACGCGGGATCTTCGAAGGCCGCGCGCAACATCATCCATTCTTTGGGCGTGCCGCCGCTGTCGGCGGGAATGCGAAGGTAGCGGAACGGATCGTCGGGATTCTCGCGCATGCCCGCGAGGAACATGCGATCGCCGCCGCCCACGTCCACGGGCAGCATGTAGTTGTTGTACTCGCGCGCCTGGCCGTCCTTGTCACGCACCTTGTACTGCACCGAGGGCCCGACGTTATGCAGGTCGAGCGGCTTCGAGCTCTTCGCGCCGGAACCGAGACGCTCGTCGAACGCTTCCTTGAGCGACTGGTGTGCCACGCCGCGCACGTCGTTCACCCCGCTGCCGTTCGAGATGTTCTCGACGTTGATCGCGCGGAAGTCGGCGAATTCGATCGTCTGGCCGTCCATGCCCGGCAGGCTCTGGCCCGCGGGCGCCGCGAGCGGCGCCGAATTGCCGATCGTGCCGCCGAACGGGAAGCTCTTCATGCTTGCGCCCGCCATGGGCCATGCGGTCATCGACATCTGCGAGCCGCCGTCCTGGAAGCTCGACTGATAGATCGACACGCCGTCGTACTCGAACGGCTCGTTCACCTCGATGCGCGCCGGAACGCGCTGGCCCGTCTTGTGGTCGATCACGACGATGTCGCTCGCGAACAGCTTGGGCATGCCGGTCGAGTAGTAATCGACGATGAACTTGTTGAGCTGGATCGAGAACGGCAGGTCCTGGATCAGCGAGCCGTCGGGCTGGTTGAGGATGGCCGTGGACACATACTGGCCCTCCGGCACCCACGCGTAGCCGCGGAAGGTCGGGTTCGACTGCGAGAGCCGGTGCTCGGGCGGAATGTCGTTGATGACGGCATTGCTGCGAATGGGCGTCTTGTCGAAGAGCCACATCTGGAATTTGATCGGCAGATTGCTGTCGAGCAGGCCGCCGATGCAGATCACCACGATCGCGAGGTGCGCGAAGATGTAGCCGATCTTCGTGAGCGCGCCGCGCTTGGCGGCGATGAGCGTGGCGCCTTCGGTTTCGCGCGTGACGAAGCGGTAACCCATGCGGCCCGCGAGCTTGCCGAGCGTGACCGCGGTTTGCTCGCGCGTGCCGCCTTCCACGGCGAATTCGCCCTTGTGATGGAACGCGCGCAGGCTGCCTTCGCGGACCTTGTCCTTCCAGCTCTTCATGTCCGCGAGCATCTTCGGCGCGTTGCGGATCACGCACAGCGAGACCGACACCACGAGAAAGCCGAGGATCGTCATGAACCACCACGCGCTGTAGACCGTGTAGAGGCTCAGCGAGCGGAAGATGTCGGCCCAGAACGGGCCGAACTGGTTGACGTAGTTCGGGTAAGGGTCGTCCTGCGTGAGCACCGTGCCGATGATGCTCGCAATGGCGAGCACGACGAGCAGCGCAATCGCGAAGCGCATCGAACTGATCAGCTCGACGGCGCCTTTCACCGCCTTCTGGCGAACATTCAACTGCAAACCCTGCGTGGTGACGCTCATTCAAACTCCGCTTTTCGCTTCTCGCTCGTGCGTCGGTTTCGCACGCGTGTCAGACGCTACAGCAAAAAAGGGTGCAGGCGCGCCGCCGGCGTGGCGACGCCCTCACCCTTTCTTGTTCTCCTGCCGGCCGCTTCGATCGACGCGCGGCAATCGCGCGGCAAACTCACAGTCAGTGCAAGCCTGCGGCGTAGTCGGCGACGGCCTTGATTTCGTCGTCCGAGAGCCGGTGCGCGACGGTGCGCATCGGGTCGTTGTTGTTGCGCGTGCCCTGCTGGAACGCGTTGAGCTGCGCGACGATGTACTCCGACCACTGGCCCGACAGGCGCGGGTACTGGATCGGAATGCCCTGCCCCGTGGGCCCGTGGCAGGCCGCGCACGCCGGCACGCCCTTGTCGGCGATGCCGCCGCGCCAGATGGCCTGACCTTGCGGCACGGTCTTCGCGTCGTGTGCGTAACCGGGCTTGGGTGTCTGGGAGGCGAACCAGGCTGCGACGTTGATCATATCCTGGTCTGACAGCGCTGCCGCAAAGCCCGCCATGATCGGGTTGGCGCGTGCGGCCGGCTTGCCGCCGGGCTGTGGCTTGAAGTCCTTGAGCTGCTTGACGAGATAGTCGGCGTGCTGGCCGGCGAGCTTCGGATAAGCGCCGCCGGCGCTGTTGCCGTCGGCCGCGTGACAGGCCGCGCAAACCTGCGCGGCGATCGCTTGCCCCCGGGCGAGATCGGGCTTGGCCGGCGTGCCCTGCTCCGCCGCTTTTGCTTGCCCCGCCATCATGACTAAACTTGCTGTAAGACCCGCCGCTATCGCACTCTCGAACACCTTCAAGGACTTGCCCAGTCGATTCATTCGCGCACCTTGTTTCGTCTTGTGGGAATCAGGTTCTGCAATGGACGACAGCGACCGATCTACCTCGAAAGGCCCGCGCTGGCCTCACTGGTATTCAGTAAACCATCGCATTGTACAATAGCGCGCAAGGCGTCACCGCGCCAGTCGGGCCTCGCCCCGATATCCCAGATTCCATCCCGGGCGCTTCCGGGCCCGGCGGGGCCACCCGCCGCGTTGTTTCATAATGTGGTCCTTTTCCGATGGCCTTCCTGCTGCATCAAGCCCGGTTCTTTACGACGGTCAACCACCTGCGCGATCTGCCCGCCACGGCGCGGCCCGAGGTCGCGTTCGCCGGCCGCTCGAACGCCGGCAAGTCCACCGCCATCAATCTGTTGTGCAACCAGAAGCGCCTCGCCTTCGCCTCGAAGACGCCTGGCCGCACCCAGCACATCAACTATTTCGGCGTCGGCCCCGCTGACGAACCGGCCGGCTATCTTGTCGACCTGCCGGGCTACGGCTACGCCGAAGTGCCGCTGGCCGCGAAGGCGCACTGGGAGCAACTGCTCTCGCTGTATCTGCAAACGCGCGCCCAGCTCGTGGGGCTCGTCCTGATGATGGACGCGCGTCGCCCGCTCACCGACCTCGACCGCCGCATGATCGAGTGGTTCGCGCCGACGGGCAAGCCGATCCACGCCCTCCTCACGAAATGCGACAAATTGACGCGTCAGGAAAGCGTGCTCGCGCTGCGTACGACGAACAAGGCGTTCGACGAATATCGTCAGCAAGGCTACGAAGGGAAATTGAGCGCCCAGCTTTTCTCCGCGCTCAAGCGCGTGGGGCTGGACGAGGCGCACGCGGTGATCGAAAGCTGGATCGTGCCGCAGGCATCCGAGGAAGAAACCGGCGCGGCAGCGAAGTAACGAAGTAACGCCGCTCGGGGCTGCGGCCCGCGCCAGCGGGCGTTTGGCGGGCGTTTGGCGCGCTTTCGTCTGATCTTCCGGCAAGACGCGCAGCCTTGAGACCCGCTATGTGCGCTACCGCACACAACGCTCACCGGCCACGGCCGTCAACGCCCTTTGCGGGCCCGCTCGCGGCGCTAAAACCGCGATTTTCAGCCTCCCAGAAAAAAACCCGCCGTAAATGCCGGCGGGTTAAACAGCCTTATCGAAAAACGACAGGCACCCGCTCAGGGAGGAGAAGCGGGGAGCTCGGCGCCAGGCGCCTCGCTCGATCGGTATGATATACCATTGTCCCGAAAAGTTTCCCGCGCCCCGGGACCCATCCCGTTTCAAGATATCCGCCGACATGAGCTTCTACCCGCATCATCGTCCGCGCCGCATGCGACGTGACGATTTCTCGCGCCGTCTGATGCGCGAAAACCTCCTCACCACCAACGACCTGATCTACCCCGTGTTCGTCGTCGCGGGCAACAACGTGCGCGAAGCCGTGCCGTCGATGCCCGGCGTCGAGCGCGTGTCCATCGATCTGCTGATGGGCGTCGCCGAGCAGTGCGTCGAACTCGGCATTCCGGTGCTCTCGCTCTTCCCCGTGGTCGACCCGGCGCTCAAGACGCCCGATGGCGTCGAGGCGACGAACCCGGACGGCGTGATTCCGCGTGCCGTGCGCGAGTTGAAGAAACGTTTCCCCGATCTCGGCGTGCTCTGCGACGTTGCGCTCGACCCGTACACGAGCCACGGCCAGGACGGCGTGCTCGACGAAAACGGCTACGTCATCAACGACGAAACCATCGAGATCCTCGTCGCGCAGGCGCGCACGCAGGCCGAAGCGGGCGTCGATATCGTCGCGCCTTCGGACATGATGGACGGCCGCATCGGCGCGATCCGCGAGATGCTCGAAAGCGAGAACCATATTCATACGCGCATCATGGCGTACTCGGCCAAGTACGCTTCGGCGTTCTACGGTCCGTTCCGTGACGCCGTCGGTTCGGCGTCGAATCTGGGCAAGGGCAACAAGATGACCTACCAGATGGACCCGTCCAACTCCGATGAAGCGCTGCGCGAAGTGCGCCTCGACATCGAGGAAGGCGCGGACATGGTGATGGTCAAGCCCGGCATGCCGTATCTCGACATCGTGCGCCGCGTGAAGGACGAGTTCCGCTTCCCGACCTACGTGTACCAGGTGAGCGGCGAGTACGCCATGCTCAAGGCCGCCGCGCAAAACGGCTGGCTCGATCACGACAAGGTGATGATGGAGTCGCTCCTCGCGTTCAAGCGCGCGGGCGCCGACGGCATCCTCACGTATTTCGCGCTCGACGCCGCGCGTTTGCTGCGCGCGCAGAAGTAAGCGTCGCTTACCTCACATGCAAAAGGGCACGTCCACGGACGTGCCCTTTTGTTTTTGCGCCCGCGCTCAGGCTGACGGAGAAGCCTGCGGTTGCGCTGCGGGCGCCGTCACGCGATCGAGCCGCGCGAGGAAACGGTCGGCGTTTTCGTAGCCCACCACGCGCAGCACTTCGCGGCCTTGCGCATCGAAGAAGATGATGCCCGGCGGCCCGAACAGGCCAAAGCGCTTGAGCAGCGCCTGATCGTCGGGATTGTTGGCCGTCACGTCGGCGCGCAACAACCCGAGTTGCGCGAGGCGCGCCTGCACGCGTGGGTCGCTGAAGGTGAACTTCTCCATTTCCTTGCAGCTCACGCACCAGTCTGCGTAGAAGTCGAGCATCGACGGCTTGCCTGCCGACTTGAGCGCCGCGTCGAGTTGCGAAGGCGAACGCACGGGCGCAAACGCCAGCGCATCGGCTGCGTTCGCACCGCCGTTCTGGTTTCCGGTCACGGCGGCGGAAGCGCCCACACCGCCCGCACCACCCTCGCGCGCGGCGAGCACCGCGAGCGGACGCAGCGGGTCGCTGGAGCCGGCGGCAAGCCCGACGATGAGCGTCGCCGCCCAGATGGCGAACGCCGCGCCCAGACCACGTCCAAGACGGCGCCAGACGTTGGACGACCCCGCATTCGGCGTGAACAGGCCGAGCGCCGCCGCCGCGAGCAGCAGCCAGAGCGCGGCGAGCAGCATTTGCGCGGTCGCGCCGAGCACCGGCCAGACGATCCACAGCGCGGCGGCCAGCAGCACGACGCCGAAGAACACCTTCACGCCGTCCATCCACGTGCCTGCGCGCGGCAGCAGCGCGCCAGCGCCAAGCCCGAGAATCATCAGCGGAACGCCAAGGCCCAGGCCCATCGCAAAGAGCGCCGCGCCGCCGAGCACGGCGTTGCCCGTGTGGGCGATGAACGCGAGCACCGCGAACAGCGGCGCGGTCATGCAGGCGCCCACCACGAGCGCGGAAAGCGCGCCCATCAAGGCGACCGCCGCGAACTTTCCGCCCGAGCGGCCCTGCGTGGCGCGCGAGGCGCCGTCCTGCCAGCGCTGCGGCAGCGCGATGTCGTAGCCCGCGATCAGCATCACCGCAAAGGCCGTGAGCAGCACCGCAAACACGCCGAGCACCCACGGATTCTGCAACCACGCGCCCAGACTCTGGCCCACGAGGGCGGCAGCAATGCCGAGCGCGGTATAGACGAGCGCCATGCCGAGCACGTAGACGAACGAGAGCGCGAAGCCGCGGCTCCGCGTCACGCGCGCGCCCTCACCGACGATGATCGCCGAAAGGATCGGGATCATCGGATAGGAGCAGGGCAAGAGGCTCAGCACCATGCCCGCGACGAAGTACAGGCCGACCACCGCGAAGAAGCCGCCTCCTTGCAGCAGTGACTGGGCGTAGTCGGCGCTCGTGGCGCGCTCGTACCAAGGCTCGGCATCAGACGGAGCCGGTGCGGCGCTCGGCTGGGGCAAGGGCGCGGGCGTGGACGGCGCCCGAGCCGCGTCAGGAGCGACGCTCTGGGCCGCCGTAGCGGCCTGCAAAGCCGCACCGCTCACGCGATAGACGTGCTCCGCAGGCGGATAGCAGATGCCCGCATCGGCGCAGCCTTGCGATGTCACGGCGAGATCGAACGGGCCGCCCGCCTTCTGCACCGGCACGCGAATCGTCAATTCGCCGCGATAGGTCTCCACGTTCTTCTGGAACGTCGGATCGAACTTCACGTGGCCAGGCGGGATCTGCGCATCGCCAAGTTGCGTCGTACCGTTGCGCGCGGCGAAGGCGAAGCGCTCGCGGTACATGTAGTAGCCGTCCGCGATCTTGAAATGCACGTCGACCATGCCCGCCTCTTCGCTCGCGCTGAACGTGAAGGCCTGATCGGGGGGCAGGAAGTCATCGTCGGCGGCACGCGCCAGCGACGCACCGAACAGCAGCGGCAGCAGACAGCAGACTAGTGCGAAGAAGCTGAAGAGCGAAGGCGCGACGCGCGAGCGCCGATTGATGCGGTTAGACATGTAGGGGACGCTGAGTCTCGGCATTGACCCACTGCCCGTAGGCGTTCGACGCCGTGGCCTGCCACGAGAGAATCTCGGGCGTTTCGTAGGGATGCTGGGTCTGGATGAACTGTTCGAGCTCGGCCGCGCGGGCGAGGCTCGTCTTGAAAAGCAGCTGGATCTCTTCGCCCGACTCGATCTTCCCCTGCCAGTGATATTCCGAATGCACGACGCCAAGACGCGTCACGCAGGCGGCGAGGCGCTGCGCAAGCGAGCCGGAGGCAAGCTTTTCGGCGGTGCCATCGTCGGGCACCGTGGTCAGCATCAGGGTCACATTGAGGGTCACGACGAACTCCGGCGTGGCGCCCGCGCGCAGCAGCGAACGCGGACTTCGGGGCAGAACGTAATCGTACCATCGGCGCCGATTGCCTTCTCTTGTGCGCCATGTGGCAAAAGGGACCTGCGACCGGTAAACACGACTCGGCGCGTTTTAATCCGCGCCCAAAAACAAAAAAGCCAGGCTAGGCCTGGCTTTTTCGCGCGCCGCTCGATCGTGAGATCAAGCGACTGAAAGCTTATTCCGCTTCCTGGATGTTCTCTTCCGTGACTTCCGGACGGTCGAGCAGTTCGACCAGTGCCATCGGCGCGTTGTCGCCAACACGGAAACCGAACTTCAGGATACGCAGGTAGCCGCCCGGACGGTTCGCGAAACGCGGACCGAGCACGTCGAACAGCTTCGTGACCGAGTCACGATCGCGCAGGCGGTTGAACGCCAGACGACGGTTTGCCAGCGACGGCTTCTTGCCCAGCGTGATGAGGGGCTCGACAACCTTACGGAGTTCCTTCGCCTTCGGCAGCGTCGTCTTGATGACTTCGTGCTCGATGAGCGAGTTGGACATGTTACGGAGCATTGCCAGACGGTGGCTGCTCGTGCGGTTCAGTTTCCGCAGACCATGACGGTGACGCATTTCAATTTCCTTGAAACAAAGTTTTGGTCCAGCTCTTCTATCGCCTTTCCATGAAGGCACGGGCCGGTACGTGAAAAAGGCAAGACGCGGATTCTAAAGGAAAATCCGCGTCTGTGCCACATACATTACTTGTCGAGACCAGCCGGCGGCCAGTTTTCGAGCTTCATGCCGAGCGTGAGACCGCGCGAAGCGAGCACTTCCTTGATCTCGTTGAGCGACTTGCGACCCAGGTTCGGGGTCTTGAGCAGCTCGTTCTCGGTGCGCTGGATCAGATCGCCGATGTAGTAGATGTTCTCGGCCTTCAGGCAGTTCGCCGAGCGAACCGTGAGTTCGAGATCGTCCACCGGGCGCAGCAGGATCGGATCGATCTGCGGTGCGCGCGAAGGCGCTTCCGCGGCCGTTTCCGTGCCTTCCAGAGCAGCGAACACCGACAGCTGATCCACGAGGATGCGCGCCGACTGGCGGATCGCTTCCTCAGGCGAGATCACGCCGTTGGTTTCGATGTTCATCACGAGCTTGTCGAGGTCAGTACGCTGTTCGACACGCGCGCTTTCCACGGCGTAGCTCACGCGGCGAACCGGCGAGAACGACGCGTCCAGCACGATGCGGCCGATGATCTTGGCCGACTCGTCGCCATAACGGCGCACGTTGCCCGGCACATAGCCGCGGCCCTTTTCGATCTTGATCTGAACGTCGAGCTTGCCGCCCTTCGTCAAATGCGCAACCACGTGTTCCGGATTGATGACTTCGCAGTCGTGCGAGAGTTCGATGTCACCAGCGGTGACAACGCCTTCGCCTTCCTTGCGCAGCGTAACCGTCACTTCGTCACGGTTATGCAGCTTGAACACCACACCCTTCAGGTTCAGCAGCAGGTTGACCACATCCTCTTGCACACCATCGAGCGTCGAGTATTCGTGCACGACGCCTGCGATCGTCACTTCGGTCGGCGCATAGCCCACCATCGACGACAGCAGCACGCGCCGGAGCGCGTTACCCAAGGTATGGCCATAACCGCGTTCGAACGGCTCCATGACCACTTTCGCGTGGTTGTCGCCGAGCGATTCCACAGCGATGATCTTGGGTTTCAACAAACTGGTTTGCATAGGTTTTCCTTTTCAATACCCTCGGCTCGTTACACCGATAAGGCTGAGATGGCCACAACCTGAAATTAAACAGCCGAGGCCACCTCCTGCGCGAAGCACAGAGGTCACCCCGGCCGTTAATCCGATTACCGCGAATACAATTCGACGATCAGGCTTTCGTTGATGTCGCCAGCGATGTCGCTGCGCTCAGGCATGCCCTTGTACGTGCCTTCGAACTTCTTCGCGTCGACCGAAACCCAACCTGCGATGCCGCCTTGCTCTGCCAGCGACAGGGCTTCGACGATACGCGCCTGCTTCTTCGCCTTTTCGCGGATCGCGACGACGTCGCCAGCCTTCACTTGCATCGACGGGATGTTCGCGACGACGCCGTTCAGCGTGAGAGCCTTGTGGCTCACGAGCTGACGCGCTTCAGCGCGGGTCGATGCGAAGCCCATGCGGTACACGACGTTGTCGAGACGCGACTCGAGCAGCTTCAGCAGGTTTTCGCCGGTGTTGCCCTTGATACGGTCCGCTTCCGCGAAGTAGCGGCGGAACTGACGCTCGAGCACGCCGTAGATACGCTTCACTTTTTGCTTTTCGCGAAGCTGCGTGCCGTAGTCGGACGTACGGGCACCCGAGGTGCGGCCATGCTGACCCGGCTTGCTGTCGAGCTTGCACTTGTCAGCGAGCGAGCGGCGTGCGCTCTTCAGGAAGAGGTCGGTGCCTTCACGGCGGGACAGCTTGGCCTTCGGGCCGATATAACGTGCCACGTTGCTTTCCTTCGATAATTGATCACGCGAAGTCTAAAACGGGAGGACCCGCGACTCGCGCTAGTTCGGCCCTTTGGACCGAACGGTGGGCTTAGTCAATTCAATAGCGCCGAGAGCCTGGGACGCCGTTTCCGGCGGCTCAGGCGATCGGCAAAAGCGACGCCTTAGATGCGACGGCGCTTCGGCGGACGGCAGCCGTTGTGCGGGACCGGCGTCACGTCGGAGATCGCGGTGATCTTGATGCCAAGACCATGCAGCGCGCGCACCGCCGATTCGCGGCCAGGACCGGGGCCCTTGATCCGCACTTCGAGGTTCTTCACGCCGTATTCCATCGCCACGCGGCCAGCCGATTCGGCTGCGACCTGAGCTGCGAAGGGGGTCGACTTGCGCGAACCCTTGAAGCCCTGACCGCCCGAGGTTGCCCAGGCAAGCGCGTTGCCTTGACGGTCGGTGATCGTGATGATGGTGTTGTTGAACGACGCGTGAACGTGAACCACGCCCTCGGCGACGTTCTTCTTAACCTTCTTGCGAACGCGTTGCGCCGCGGAGTTGTTCGAAGCCTTAGCCATTACGTTTTCCTGTAACTGTCAGATCCGCTTACTTCTTCAGCGACTGTGCTGCGCGGCGCGGACCCTTGCGCGTACGTGCGTTGGTACGCGTACGCTGGCCACGCAGGGGCAGGCCCTTGCGATGGCGCACGCCGCGGTAGCAGCCGAGGTCCATCAGGCGCTTGATGTTCATCGTCGTTTCACGGCGGAGATCGCCTTCGACGACAAACTTGCCCACTTCCTCACGCAGCTTTTCCAGATCCGCGTCGTCCAGGTCCTTGACCTTCTTGTTGAACGGCACACCCGCGGCCACGCAGATGTTGCGCGAACGCGTGCGGCCAACACCGAAAATTGCCGTCAGGCCGATTTCAGTGTGCTGGTGGTTCGGGATGTTAACCCCTGCAATACGAGCCATTGTTTTTCCTCAAACAAAAAGCGCAAGCGCGCTAATCAGCCTTGGCGCTGCTTGTGGCGCGGGTCCGAGCTGCAGATCACGCGAACGACGCCGTTACGCTTGATGATTTTGCAGTTGCGGCAAATGCGCTTTACCGATGCCATCACTTTCATGATATTACCCTTTTTCCTAAATCACTTCGCCCGGAACACGATCCGCGCACGCGACAGATCGTAAGGCGTCAACTCAACCGTCACCTTGTCGCCCGGGAGGATACGGATGTAGTGCATCCGCATCTTTCCGGAAATATGCCCTAGAACGACATGGCCATTTTCCAGCTTCACCCGGAAGGTTGCGTTGGGGAGGTTTTCGATCACCTCGCCTTGCATCTGGATTACATCGTCTTTGGCCATAGGTCCTTTCAACGCATCGGGACGCCGCCGCCCTTGAAGTTGGCCTTCTTGAGCAGCGATTCATATTGTTGCGACATCACGTACGACTGTACCTGCGCCATGAAGTCCATTGTGACGACGACAATGATCAGCAACGACGTTCCGCCAAAATAAAACGGCACGTTCCAGCGCAGTACCAGAAACTCCGGCAGCAGGCAAACGAACACGATATAGATCGCACCGGCCAGCGTCAGACGCGTGAGGATGCGGTCGATATAACGTGCCGTCTGATCGCCCGGGCGGATGCCAGGAACGAACGCGCCACTTTTCTTCAGGTTGTCGGCCGTTTCCCTGCTGTTGAACACCAGTGCGGTGTAGAAGAAGCAGAAAAAGACGATCGCCAACGCGTACAGCAACACGTACACAGGCTGGCCAGGCTTGAGAGCTTCGGCCACGTTGTGCAGCGTGTCCGCGAACCAGCCGGAACGCGAACCCGAACTGAACCAGTTCAGAACTGTCGCCGGGAACAGGATGATCGACGACGCGAAGATCGGCGGAATCACACCCGACATGTTCAGCTTGAGCGGCAGGTGAGACGACTGCCCGCCGTAAATCTTGTTACCAACCTGACGCTTCGCATAGTTCACGAGGATCTTGCGCTGGCCGCGTTCAATGAACACTACCAGATACGTCACGGCCGCAATCAGCACCACGATGATGATCGCCGAGACGGGGCCCATCGAGCCAGTGCGAACCAGTTCGAACAGACCGCCGATCGCATTGGGGAAACCCGCCGCGATCCCGCCGAAGATGATGATCGAAATGCCGTTGCCAAGCCCGCGTTCCGTGATCTGCTCACCAAGCCACATCAGGAACATCGTGCCGGTCACGAGCGTCACGACCGTCGTCAAGCGGAACACCATGCCCGGATCGATCACGAGGCCGGGCTGGTTCTCCAGCGCGACCGCGATGCCGAACGCCTGAAACGTCGCCAGCACCACCGTGAAGATCCGCGTGTACTGCGTGATCTTGCGTTGTCCAGCCTGCCCTTCCTTCTTCAGCGCCTCGAGCTGCGGCGAAACAATCGCCATCAGCTGCAAGATGATCGACGCCGAGATATACGGCATCACACCCAGCGCGAAGATCGTGAACCGCGACAGTGCACCACCCGAGAACATGTTGAACATGCCAAGGATGCCGCCCGACTGGCTCTGAAAGAGCTTCGCCAGCTGGTCCGGATCGATACCCGGAACCGGAATGTGCGCGCCGATGCGATAAACGACCAGCGCCAGCAGCAGGAACACTGCACGCCGACGCAGGTCGCCGAACTTCGGTGCGCTGCGACCGGTTTTTGCGAGACTCGGGCTGTTAGCCAAGTAGCTTCTCCGATGCAGATGCTAGTGACGGCGGGCAAGCCCGCACGCACCACTCACAATCACTCGGCAAAAGAACCGCCTGCTGCTTCAATCGCAGCACGCGCATTCTTCGTCGCACCCAGGCCCTTCACGACGACCTTGCGCTTGATCTCGCCGGTGGCGATGATCTTCGCGCTGCGGGTCAGTTCGCCCACGAGGCCTGCCTGCTTGAGAGCCAGCAGATCGATTTCGTCGACCGGCAGCTTCTCGAGGTCGGCGAGGCGCACTTCACCAACGAATTCCTTCGTCAGCGAGGTGAAGCCGCGCTTCGGCAGACGACGTTGCAGCGGCATTTGACCGCCTTCGAAGCCAACCTTGTGGAAGCCGCCCGAACGCGATTTCTGACCCTTGTGACCACGGCCGGCGGTCTTGCCGAGGCCGGAGCCGATGCCGCGACCGACGCGACGCTTAGCGTGCTTCGCGCCTTCTGCCGGCTTCAGGTTATTCAATTCCATTTCAAACTCCTGGAGTCTTTTGGTCCGCGTGCGCGTTAACCGATGACCTTGACGAGGTACGAGACCTTGTTGATCATGCCGCGCACAGCCGGCGTGTCCTGCAACTCGGAAACCGAGTTCAGGCGGCGCAGGCCGAGACCGCGCACGGTGGCACGGTGCGTTTCGCGGGTCCCAATCAGGCTCTTGACGAGCTGAACCTTGACAGTTTTTTCAGACATGGTGCCCACCCTTAGCCCAGAATGTCTTCGACGGACTTGCCGCGCTTCGCCGCGATGTCAGCCGGGGTCGACTGCTTGCGCAGACCGTCCAGCGTGGCGCGAACGAGGTTGTACGGGTTCGTCGAACCGTGGCTCTTGGCCACGACGTTCTGCACGCCCATCACGTCGAACACTGCGCGCATCGGGCCGCCGGCGATCACGCCCGTACCTGCCTTCGCCGGAGCGAGGAGGACGACCGATGCGCCATGCTTGCCGTGCACTTCGTGTTGCAGGGTGCCGTTCTTCAGGGGCACCTTGAACATGTTGCGGCGAGCTTGTTCCATCGCCTTCTGGACAGCAACCGGCACTTCCTTCGACTTGCCCTTGCCCATACCGACGCGGCCATCACCATCGCCAACCACGGTCAGTGCGGCGAAGCCGAGAATACGGCCGCCCTTCACAACCTTGGTCACGCGATTGACCGAAATCATTTTTTCGCGAAGGCCGTCGTCGCGTTCGTCAGCCTGAACTTTCGCTTGCATCTTTGCCATGACGAATTCCTTCCTTAGAACTTGAGCCCGGCTTCGCGCGCTGCATCAGCCAGCGCCTTGACGCGGCCGTGGTAGCGGAAACCCGAGCGGTCAAAGGCGACGGATTCGATGCCGGCGGCCTTAGCCTTTTCTGCAATACGCTTGCCGATCAGCGAGGCAGCGGCGACGTTGCCGCCCTTGCCCGACTGGTCAGCCAGTTGCGCACGCACTTCAGCTTCAAGCGTCGACGCGCTGGCCAGCACCTTGGTGCCGCAGGGCGAGAACACTTGCGCGTAGATGTGCGTGTTCGTGCGATGCACGGCCAGACGCGCGACCTGAAGCTCAGCGATCTTGAGACGCGTCTGACGAGCGCGGCGCAGGCGAGATTGAACCTTATCCATGATTGCGCACCCTTACTTCTTCTTCGTTTCTTTGAGGATCACGACCTCGTCGGAATAACGCACGCCCTTGCCCTTGTACGGCTCAGGCGGACGATAGCCGCGCACTTCTGCTGCGGTCTGTCCGACTTTCTGCTTGTCGATCCCCTTGATCACGATTTCCGTTTGCGACGGGGTTTCGGCCTTGATGCCTTCGGGCATCTGGTGCACCACGGGGTGCGAGAAACCCAGCGACAGATTCAGCTTGTCGCCTTGCGCCTGAGCACGGTAACCAACGCCAACCAGCGTCAGCTTGCGCTCAAAACCCTTCGTCACGCCTTGCACCATGTTCGCGACGATCGCGCGCATCGTGCCCGACATCGCATTGGCTTCGCGGCTGTCGTCGGTCGGCTCAAACTTGAGCGTGCCGTTGTCGTTCACCACCTTGACGAGGCGGTTCGCAGCTTGCGAAATCGTACCCAGCGCGCCCTTGACGGTAATCTTCTCGTCGCTGAGCGTCGCTTCTGCGCCTTGCAGCGCGACCGGGCTCTTACCTACTCGAGACATGTTTCTTCTCCTTAGGTCTTAAGCGACGTAGCAGATAACTTCGCCGCCGACGCCAGTAGCGCGCGCCTTGCGGTCCGTCATCACACCCTTCGGCGTCGAGACGATCGCAACGCCCAGGCCATTCATGACCTGCGGGATGTCGTTACGGCCGCGGTACACGCGCAGACCCGGCTTCGAGACGCGTTCGATGCGCTCGATAACGGGACGGCCAGCGTAGTACTTCAACGCGATGTTCAATTCCGACTTCGCACCTTCGGTTTTCACCGCGAAGTCGTCGATATAACCTTCGTCCTTCAGAACCTGCGCAATCGCAATCTTCACTTTCGACGAGGGCATAGCAACCGAAACTTTCTCGACCATCTGCGCATTGCGGATGCGAGTCAGCATATCGGCGATAGGATCACTCATGCTCATTTATGTTTCTCCTATTACCAGCTCGCCTTGGTGATGCCAGGGATCTCACCACGGAACGCGATTTCACGAATCTTGTTACGTGCGAGACCGAATTTGCGGAACGTGCCACGCGGACGACCCGTGATCGCGCAGCGGTTACGCTTGCGGGTCGGGTTCGAGTTGCGGGGCAGTTGTTGCAGTTCGAGGCGAGCTGCGTAACGCTCTTCTTCAGACTTGCTTTGGTCGTCGATGATCGCCTTCAGCTCTGCACGCTTCGGTGCAAATTTCGCTGCCAGACGAGCGCGCTTCTTTTCACGTTCGATCAGTGCCAGTTTAGCCACGGTAACCTCAGTTTCTGAACGGGAACTTGAAGCTGGCGAGCAGTGCCTTCGCTTCTTCGTCGGTCTTCGCAGTCGTCGTGATGCTGATGTTCAGCCCACGCAGCGCGTCGATCTTGTCGTAGTCGATTTCGGGGAAAATGATCTGCTCTTTCACACCGATGTTGTAGTTACCACGGCCGTCGAACGCCTTGCCCGACACGCCACGGAAGTCGCGCACGCGGGGGAGCGCAACCGTCACGAAACGGTCCAGGAATTCGTACATGGCATTGCCACGCAGGGTAACCATCGTACCGATCGGGTAGCTTTCGCGGATCTTGAAACCAGCGATTGCCTTACGCGACTTGGTGATGACGGGCTTTTGGCCGGCGATCTTCGTGAGGTCGCCAACGGCGTGCTCAAGGACCTTCTTGTCAGCGACGGCTTCACCGACACCCATGTTCAGGGTGATCTTGGTGAGGCGCGGCACTTCCATGACCGACTTGTAACCGAACTTCTCGATCAGGCCAGGAACGACCTTCTCTTTGTAAAATTCTTGCAAACGTGCCATTTTTTACTCCGCAGCGTCAGGCGCTCAGAACAGCACCGGTCGTCTTCAGGAAACGAACTTTCTTGTCCCCTTCGACCTTGATGCCCACGCGCGACGGCTTACCGTTCGCGTCGACCAGTGCGACGTTCGAGATAGCCAGCGGCATTGCCTTGGCTTCCACGCCACCCGTCGTACCCTTCATCGGGTTCGGCTTCACATGTTTTTTGACAATGTTGATGCCTTCGACAGTAACGCGCTCTTCGCCAATCGCCACTACGACGCCGCGCTTGCCCTTGTCTTTGCCAGTGACGACGATGACTTCGTCACCCTTGCGAATCTTGTTCATCGCGACTCCTTACAGCACTTCCGGCGCCAGCGAAACGATCTTCATGAATCGTTCGCTACGCAGCTCACGCGTAACCGGCCCGAAAATACGGGTGCCGATCGGCTCAAGCTTGGTGTTCAAAAGCACGGCGGCGTTGCCATCGAACTTGATCAGCGAGCCGTCTTGACGGCGCACGCCCTTCGCGGTGCGAACCACAACGGCGTTGTAGATTTCGCCCTTTTTCACGCGCCCACGCGGCGTTGCTTCCTTGACGGTCACCTTGATGATGTCGCCAATGCTGGCATAACGACGCTTCGAGCCGCCGAGCACCTTGATGCACATGACTTCACGCGCACCCGTGTTGTCGGCTACTTCAAGCCGAGTTTCGGTCTGGATCATGGTTTATCTTTCCCAACTTAATCCGGTTGCGCCACCATGGCACATCCAGTCAGTCTTGGTCCCGTCAGCCGCGCCGCCACTAGAACGACCGCTCAGCTGCTTGGGTTAGAACAGCAGCGACGGCAAACGAAACCGGCCATCGCATTCCGGTGAATCTTGCAGATCCGGACTGGCGCCCGAACCACCTCCCTCAGTACTTCTGCCCGTTGCTTTGCCAACAACGTGCTCATAAAGAGGGAAGACCAAGACTATAACTCGATAATCTTGGTCTAGCAAGCGAAATCTTTAGCGATTTCAACAACTTCTGCATCCCGGAGAATGGCTCCCCGGGATGTTGCTGCTTTACAACTGCGCTTTTAGATCACGCGTGCTGCTTCGATCAGCTTCGACACCGTCCAGGCCTTCGTCTTCGAGAGAGGACGGGTCTCCTGGATTTCAACGAGGTCACCCTCGTTGTACGTGTTCGCTTCGTCGTGAGCGTGGTACTTCTTCGACTGCACAACGTACTTGCCGTAGATCGGGTGCTTGACGCGGCGCTCGACCAGAACGGTGACCGTCTTGTCCATCTTGTTGCTGACGACCTTGCCGACCAGCGTCCGCTTAAGCGAGGTTTTCACGCTTTCGTTCATTTCTGGTTCGCCTTCTCAGTCAGGACGGTCCGCACACGTGCGATGTCGCGACGAACCTTCTTCAGCTGGCTCGTGTTCGTGAGCTGCTGGGTCGCGAGTTGCATGCGCAGGCCGAATTGCGCCTTAAGCAGGTCCGACAGCTCCTTGTTGAGCGCGGCCTGGTCTTTCTGGTGAAGTTCGGATGCCTTCATCATTCACTCCTTAGGCGCCGAGCTGGCGAACCATGAAGACCGTCTTCAGCGGCAGCTTGGCTGCGGCCAGACGGAAGGCTTCACGGGCCAGTTCTTCGGACACACCATCCATTTCGTACAGCATCTTGCCCGGCTGAATCTCGGCGACGTAGTACTCCGGGTTACCCTTACCGTTACCCATACGCACTTCCGCCGGCTTTTGCGAGATCGGCTTGTCCGGGAAAATACGGATCCAGATACGGCCGCCGCGCTTGATGTGACGCGTCATTGCACGACGCGCTGCTTCAATCTGACGCGCGGTCAGGCGACCACGACCGATAGCCTTCAGACCGTATTCACCGAACGAAACCGCGTTGCCGCGCGTTGCGATACCGGTGTTACGACCCTTCTGCTCTTTGCGATACTTCCTGCGTTTCGGTTGCAGCATCGTTATTCTCCACTCTTGCCGTCACCGCCGGCGCCACGGCGCGGTGCGCCACGACGGGCACCCGGTGCGCCTTCGCCATCACGGCGCGGACGACGATCGCCCGGACGCGCATTGCGGCGCGGACGCTTTTCTTCGGCGACTTCTTCCACCACCGGTGCGTCGTTGCGGCCGAGCGTGTCGCCCTTGTAGACCCAAACCTTCACGCCGATGATGCCGTACGTCGTCTTCGCTTCCGAGGTTGCGTAGTCGATGTCAGCACGCAGCGTGTGAAGCGGCACTCGACCTTCGCGGTACCACTCGGTACGTGCGATTTCGATACCGTTCAGACGGCCGGCGCTCATGATCTTGATGCCCTGGGCACCCAGACGCATTGCGTTCTGCATCGCGCGCTTCATTGCGCGACGGAACATGATGCGGCGCTCGAGCTGCTGCGTGATCGAGTCGGCGATCAGTTGCGCGTCGGTTTCCGGCTTGCGAATTTCTTCGATGTTCACGTGAACCGGAACGCCCATGCGCTTCTGGAGTTCGGCCTTGAGGAGTTCGATGTCCTCGCCCTTCTTGCCGATCACCACACCCGGGCGCGAGCTGTAAATCGTGATGCGAGCGTTCTTTGCCGGACGCTCGATCACAACACGGCCCACCGAAGCGTTCTTCAGCTTCTTCTTCAGGTACTCACGAACACCGATGTCTTCCTTCAACATCGCCGCGAAATTGTTGTTGTTCGCGTACCAACGCGAAGCCCAATTGCGGCTGACGGCCAAACGGAAGCCAGTCGGATGAATTTTCTGTCCCATCGTATGGCTCCTTAATTCCCGACCGTCACAGTGATGTGACAGGATTGCTTCTCGATGCGGTTGCCGCGGCCCTTGGCGCGCGCGGTGAAACGCTTCAGCGAAGCTGCCTTGTCGACGTAGATGCTCTTGATCTTGAGCTCGTCGATATCAGCACCTTCGTTGTGTTCCGCGTTTGCGATCGCCGAGAGCACAACCTTTTTCACGATGCCAGCCGCTTTCTTCGGCGAGAACGTCAGAACGTTCAGCGCCTTGTCGACCGGCAGACCGCGGATCTGGTCAGCCACAAGGCGCGTCTTCTGCGCCGAGATGCGGGCACCGCGATGAATTGCCTTCACTTCCATCTTGATTGCCCCTTATTTCTTGGCCTTCTTGTCGGCTGCGTGACCCTTGAACGTACGGGTCAATGCGAACTCGCCAAGCTTGTGGCCGACCATGTTTTCCGTGACATACACCGGAACGTGTTGACGGCCGTTGTGAACGGCGATCGTCAGGCCGATGAAGTCCGGCAGGATCGTCGAACGACGCGACCAGGTCTTGATAGGTTTCTTGTCGCGCGTAGCTGCTGCCGCCTCAACCTTCTTCAGCAAATGGGCGTCGCAGAACGGACCTTTCTTAATAGAACGTGCCATTGCCTACTCCTTAACGCTTGTGACGGCGCTGGACGATCATGCTCGTCGTGCGCTTGTTGCTGCGGGTGCGGTAGCCCTTCGCCGGCGTACCCCACGGGCTCACCGGGTCGCGACCAGCAGCAGTCTTGCCCTCACCACCACCGTGCGGGTGGTCGACCGGGTTCATTGCAACGCCACGGACCGTCGGGCGGATACCGCGCCAGCGGTTCGCGCCAGCCTTACCGATTTGACGGAGGCTGTGCTCTTCGTTGCCGACTTCACCGATCGTCGCGCGGCATTCGACGTGCACGCGGCGGATTTCGCCCGAACGCAGACGAACCTGCGCGTAGACGCCTTCACGTGCCAGCAGCATGGCCGACGTACCAGCCGAACGCGCGATTTGCGCGCCCTTGCCCGGCAGCATTTCGATGCAGTGGACCGTCGTACCGACCGGAATGTTGCGGATCGGCAGCGTGTTGCCTGCACGGATCGGCGCTTCCGAACCCGACATCAGCTGCGTGCCAACCGTCACGCCCTTCGGCGCGATGATGTAGCGGCGCTCGCCGTCTGCGTAAAGAACCAGCGCAATGTTCGCGCTACGGTTCGGGTCATACTCGAGACGCTCCACCTTCGCGGGGATGCCGTCCTTCGTACGACGAAAATCGATCACGCGGTAGTGATGCTTGTGACCACCACCCTGGTGACGCGTCGTGATGCGACCATTGTTGTTACGACCGGCCTTCGAGGATTGCTTTTCGAGCAGCGCAGCATGCGGCGCACCCTTGTGCAGATCCTTGTGGACGATCTTCACCATCGCACGGCGACCCGGCGAGGTCGGCTTAACTTTCACGATTGCCATGATTACTTGGCCTCCGCTTCAAAGTTGATTTCCTGGCCGGGCTTCAGGCAGACGTAAGCCTTCTTCACGTCCTTGCGCTTGCCGTTGAAGCGGCCAAAGCGCTTGGCTTTGCCCTTCTGGACCAGCACGTTAACGGACTCGACTTCCACCTTGAACAGCAGCTCGACAGCAGCCTTGACTTCCTGCTTGTTCGCGTCCGGCGCGACTTCGAAGACGACTTGCTCGTTCTTCTCCGCAACCAGCGTCGCCTTTTCGGAGATCACCGGTGCGAGCAGGACCTGCATCAAACGATGATCGTTCTTGCGAATCTCGCTCATGACAGCAACTCCTCGATCTGGGCGACCGCTGCCTTCGTGATCAGCACTTTCTTGAAGTTGATCAGCGAGAGCGGGTCGGCAAAACGCGGCTCAACGACTGCCACGTGGGGCAGGTTGCGCGACGCGAGATACAGGTTCTCGTCGACCGTGTCGGTGATGACCAGCACGGATTCGAGACCCATGGCCTTGAACTTCTCGGCCAGCAGCTTCGTCTTCGGCGCTTCGAGCGAGAACTCTTCCACGACAGAGATGCGGCCTTCGCGAGCCAACTGCGAGTAGATCGAGCAGAGGCCTGCACGATGCATCTTCTTGTTGACCTTGTGCGAGAAGTTTTCTTCCGGCGAATTCGGGAAGATACGACCACCGCCGCGCCACAACGGGCTCGACGACATACCGGCACGAGCGCGGCCCGTACCCTTCTGACGCCACGGCTTCTTGGTGGTGTGCTTGACCTGTTCGCGGTCCTTCTGTGCGCGGTTACCGCTACGCGCGTTCGCCTGGTAGGCGACAACGATCTGATGGATCAGCGCTTCGTTGTAGTCACGGCCGAACACGACGTCCGACGCGTTGACTGCTACGCCTTCCTGACCATTAGCGTTCAGGAGCTTCAGTTCCATTATTGCGCTCCTTTCTTGGCGCGCGCCTTGACGGCGGGCGTCACGAAAACCTTGCCGCCCTTTGCACCCGGCACGGCACCCTTGACCAGCAGCAGCTTGCGCTCTGCGTCGATACGGGCGATTTCGAGGTTCTGCACCGTCACGGTTTCGTCACCCATGTGACCGGTCATGCGCTTACCCGGGAACACACGACCCGGATCCTGCGCCATACCGATCGAGCCCGGCACATTGTGCGAGCGCGAGTTACCGTGCGAAGCACGACCCGAAGCGAAGTTGTAACGCTTGATGGTACCGGCGTAGCCCTTACCGATCGAGGTGCCTTGCACGTCGATCTTCTGGCCTTCTTCGAAGAGTTCCACACCGATCACAGCGCCAGCGGACAGTTCGGCGGCCTTAGCGGCGTCGATCTGGAATTCCTTGAGGATTTCACCGGCTTGAACGCCAGCTTTGGCGAGATGACCTGCGAGCGGCTTCGTCACGCGCGATGCGCGGCGAGTACCGAAAGCAACCTGCACGGCCGTGTAGCCGTCGGTTTCTACAGTCTTGATCTGCGTCACGCGGTTGTCGGACACGTCCAGCACGGTCACGGGAATCGAATCCCCGTCAGCCGTGAAGATACGCGTCATGCCAACCTTGCGACCTACGAGTCCAAGGCTCATCGTTTTCTCCATTCCCGACTGCGATTGGTCGGGGCTAATTTACAAAGTACCGGCGCGTTTTCGAGGTAAAGGCCCGAAAGGGACACACCGATTTTTTGCGCAAACGCGCGAAAAGACGTCAAGTATAACGTCCCTTCTCGTTTTCCGCAAGCAATCAAAGACTTAGCGCGATCAGGCTATCCTGGCCGCGCGGGAGACCCTTATTGCAGCTTGATTTCGACGTCCACGCCAGCCGGGAGGTCCAGCTTCATCAGCGCGTCAACGGTCTTGTCCGTCGGGTCGACGATGTCCATCAGGCGCAGGTGGGTGCGGATTTCGAGCTGGTCGCGCGACGTCTTGTTGACGTGCGGCGAGCGCAGGATGTCGAAACGCTGGATACGCGTCGGCAGCGGCACCGGACCGCGGACGATTGCGCCCGTGCGCTTCGCCGTATCGACGATTTCAGCAGCCGACTGGTCGATCAGGCGATAGTCGAAAGCCTTCAGGCGGATACGGATTTTTTGGTTCTGCATGATGATTCCTTGAAAAGAGCGAGGCGGACTTGCGCCGCCAGACGATATAAAGAGCGCAGGACCACCCCGCGACATGGCGTCGCGAGGGCGGTCCCAGGGTACATCAACTTCTACAGCAAGCCGAGTATTCTACTCGATTTACTCGATGATCTTTGCAACCACGCCGGCGCCGACGGTACGGCCACCTTCGCGGATTGCGAAGCGCAGACCTTCTTCCATCGCGATCGGAGCGATCAGCTTCACCGTGATCGACACGTTGTCGCCCGGCATGACCATTTCCTTGTCCTTCGGCAGCTCGATCGAGCCCGTCACGTCCGTCGTACGGAAGTAGAACTGCGGACGGTAGTTGTTGAAGAACGGCGTGTGACGGCCGCCTTCGTCCTTGCTCAGCACGTACACTTCAGCCGTGAAGTGCGTGTGCGGCGTGATCGAACCCGGCTTCGCCAGAACCTGGCCACGCTCCACGTCTTCACGCTTCGTGCCGCGCAGCAGGATACCCACGTTGTCGCCTGCCTGACCCTGGTCGAGCAGCTTGCGGAACATTTCCACGCCCGTGCAGGTCGTCTTCACCGTCGGCTTGATACCGACGATTTCGATTTCCTCGCCGACCTTGACCAGACCGCGCTCGATACGACCCGTCACCACCGTGCCGCGACCCGAGATCGAGAACACGTCTTCCACCGGCATCAGGAACGCGCCGTCAACTGCGCGCTCCGGCGTCGGGATGTACGTGTCCAGTGCGTCGGCCAGGTTCATGATCGCCACTTCGCCCAGCTCGCCCGTGTCGCCTTCCAGCGCCAGCTTGGCCGAACCCTTGATGATCGGCGTGTCGTCGCCCGGGAAGTCGTACTTCGAGAGAAGCTCGCGCACTTCCATTTCGACCAGCTCGAGCAGCTCGGCGTCGTCGACCATGTCGCACTTGTTCAGGAACACGATGATGTAAGGCACGCCAACCTGACGGGCGAGCAGGATGTGCTCACGCGTTTGCGGCATCGGGCCGTCAGCGGCCGAGCACACCAGGATTGCGCCGTCCATCTGTGCCGCGCCCGTGATCATGTTCTTCACATAGTCAGCGTGGCCCGGGCAGTCGACGTGTGCGTAGTGGCGGTTAGCCGTTTCGTACTCGACGTGCGCGGTGTTGATGGTAATACCACGTGCCTTTTCTTCCGGTGCCGCGTCGATCTGGTCGTACGCCTTGGCTTCACCGCCAAACTTCTTGGTCAGAACCGTCGTGATCGCTGCCGTCAGCGTGGTCTTGCCGTGGTCAACGTGACCGATCGTGCCCACGTTGACGTGCGGCTTGGTCCGTTCGAATTTACCTTTTGCCATGTTTCTCTTCTTTCAAAAAAGTTGTGAATCGGTGACTGTGCGATGTGGACCGGACCCATGCCCGCTCCACACCATGCTCAAATGAGCGCCGATGCTTACTTCGCCTTCGCGCTGATGATCGCGTCGGCCACGTTACGCGGTGCTTCTGCGTAGTGCTTGAATTCCATCGTGTACGTTGCACGACCTTGCGACAACGAGCGCAGCGACGTCGAATAGCCGAACATTTCCGACAGCGGCACTTCGGCGCGAACGATCTTGCCGCCGCCAACCATGTCTTCCATGCCCTGGACGATACCGCGACGGCTCGACAAGTCGCCCATCACGTTGCCCATGTAGTCTTCCGGCGTTTCGACTTCCACAGCCATCATCGGTTCGAGGATGACCGGCTGCGCCTTGCGCATGGCTTCCTTGAACGCCATCGAACCGGCCATGCGGAACGCATTTTCGTTCGAGTCAACGTCGTGGTACGAACCGAACGTCAGGTGAACCTTGACGTCGACGACCGGGAAGCCCGCCAGCACGCCAGCCTTCAGCGTGTCCTGGATACCCTTGTCGACCGCCGGGATGTATTCACGCGGAATCACACCACCCTTGATCTCGTCCAGGAACTCATAGCCCTTGCCCTGCTCGTTCGGCTCGAGCGTGATGACCGCGTGGCCGTACTGGCCGCGACCACCCGACTGCTTGACGAACTTGCCGTCCACGTCCTTCGCCGTGGCGCGGATCGTTTCGCGGTAGGCAACCTGCGGCTTGCCGACAGTCGCTTCCACGCCGAATTCGCGCTTCATGCGGTCAACCAGAATTTCGAGGTGGAGCTCGCCCATGCCCGAAATAATGGTCTGGCCCGATTCTTCGTCCGTCTGGACGCGGAACGACGGGTCTTCCTGCGCCAGGCGGTTCAGGGCGATGCCCATCTTTTCCTGGTCAGGCTTGGTCTTCGGCTCGACGGCCTGCGAAATCACCGGCTCCGGGAACACCATGCGTTCCAGAATGATCGGGTTCGCCGGGTCGCACAGCGTGTCACCCGTGGTCGCTTCCTTCAGGCCGACCGCAGCAGCGATGTCGCCTGCGCGAACTTCCTTGATTTCTTCACGGTTGTTCGCGTGCATCTGCAGAATACGGCCGAGGCGTTCCTTCTTGCCCTTGGTCGAATTCAACACGGTGTCGCCCGAATTGACGATGCCCGAGTACGCGCGGAAGAAGATCAGTTGGCCGACGAACGGGTCGGTCATGATCTTGAACGCGAGTGCCGCGAACTTCTCATCGTCGGCTGCGCGGCGCTCTGCCACGTCACCGTTTTCGAGCTCGCCCTTAACCGGGGGAATGTCCACCGGCGACGGCAGGAAGTCGATCACGGCGTCGAGCATGCGCTGCACGCCCTTGTTCTTGAACGCAGTGCCGCACAGCATCGGCTGGATTTCGCACGCGATGGTCCGGTCGCGGATCGCCTTGACGACTTCCGCTTCGCTCAGCTCTTCGCCGCCGAGGTACTTTTCCATCAGCTCTTCGCTGGCTTCGGCCGCCGACTCGATCATCTTTTCGCGCCACTCGTTGCACGTGTCAACGAGTTCCGCCGGGATGTCGACGTAGTCGAACTTCGTGCCTTGCGAGGCCTCGTCCCAAATGATCGCCTTCATCTTGATCAGATCGACGACGCCCTTGAAGGTGTCTTCCGCACCGATCGGCACCACGACCGGAACCGGATTTGCCTTCAGGCGGGTCTTCAACTGGTCGTAGACCTTGAAGAAGTTCGCGCCGGTACGGTCCATCTTGTTGACGAACGCGAGACGGGGAACCTTGTACTTGTTCGCCTGACGCCACACCGTTTCCGACTGCGGCTGCACGCCGCCCACTGCGCAGTAGACCATGCACGCGCCATCGAGCACGCGCATCGAGCGCTCGACTTCAATCGTGAAGTCGACGTGGCCCGGGGTGTCGATGATGTTGATGCGGTGTTCCGGGTAGTTGCCGGCCATGCCCTTCCAGAAGGCGGTGGTAGCAGCCGAGGTAATCGTGATGCCACGCTCCTGCTCCTGCTCCATCCAGTCCATGGTCGCAGCGCCGTCGTGAACTTCACCAATCTTGTGGTTCACGCCGGTGTAAAACAGAATGCGCTCGGTCGTCGTCGTCTTGCCGGCGTCGATGTGAGCGCTAATACCGATGTTGCGGTAGCGCTCGATAGGAGTCTTGCGAGCCACTTTGATCCTCTATGGGGAGGTGCGCGCCGGGTCCGACCCAACGCGCCTGAACACAAACGGGCGAGGCGCTCGATAAGCGCACCCGCCCGGAATTTTTTCCGCGTTTTGAGCAAACCCCGGTAGGGGTTTTCTCTTAGAAACGGAAATGCGAGAACGCCTTGTTCGCTTCTGCCATCCGGTGAACTTCGTCGCGCTTCTTCATCGCGCCGCCACGGCCTTCGGCCGCTTCGGAGAGTTCACCTGCCAGACGCAGGGCCATCGACTTCTCGCTGCGCTTCTTCGCGGCTTCACGCAGCCAACGCATCGCCAATGCCATACGACGCGAGGGGCGCACTTCGACCGGAACCTGATAGTTCGCACCACCAACGCGGCGGCTCTTCACTTCCACCACCGGCTTCACGTTGTTGAGCGCGACAGTGAACACTTCCAGCGGGTCCTTGCCACCCTTGGTCTGGATCTGTTCGAAAGCGCCGTACACGATACGCTCGGCAACCGACTTCTTGCCGGAGAGCATCAGCACGTTCATGAACTTGGCTACATCAACGTTGCCGAACTTCGGATCCGGCAACACTTCCCGCTTGGGGACTTCGCGACGACGCGGCATGTTTCTTCCTTTAACTTTTCAGTTGAAGCGCGGGTGTATCCCTTGCGCTCCGCGGCCACCAACTAACCCGATTCATCTCACGACTTACCAGCCTGGTCGGGTGACCACTTACTCGACAGCACCGGCCAATCCGGCACCTGTCGCTCTTATCGCCCGCTCCCGAAAAAGCGAGACGACGCTTGACTCTTACTTCGCAGCCTTCGCGCGCTTTGCGCCGTACTTCGAACGAGCCTGCTTACGATCCTTGACGCCCTGGGTATCCAGCGAGCCGCGAACCATGTGGTAACGCACACCCGGCAAGTCCTTCACACGGCCGCCGCGGATCAGCACAACCGAGTGCTCTTGCAGGTTGTGGCCTTCACCACCGATGTACGAAATGACTTCGAAGCCGTTCGTCAGACGAACCTTGGCGACCTTACGAAGTGCCGAGTTCGGCTTCTTCGGCGTCGTCGTGTACACACGGGTGCACACGCCGCGACGCTGCGGGCAGTCCTGCAGGGCCGGCGACTTGCTCTTCGTAGCTTCCGAAGCGCGGCCTTTGCGAACCAGTTGATTGATGGTTGGCATTGTTTATTCCTGAAATTGAACAAAATCGACGCATTTATTTCCGGGCAAAGCGGAAAATCACGCGCCTTATACTCCTACGGAACTCCGAATCTCTTTATTTGACGTTAGTTTTCGTCAAATCAACTGACGAGCGCACACGTCCCAAAGACCGGAACCCAGCATGATATTCCGAAAATACCAACTGAGTCAACGGCTTGCGACATTTCGGACGACAGAGGAAGTGACAGCGCCGTGACAATCCCGCAGCGACAGGCGAGCGCGCGACTTATTCGTCGCCCACGACCTCGACGAGTTCCTCGCCGAAGCGTTCGAGCTTGCGCGCGCCGATGCCCGGGATATCGCGCAACTCGTCCACCGATTCCGGGCCGTTGCGCGCGATTTCCGCCAGCGTGGCGTCGTGGAAGATGACGTAGGCCGGCACGCCCTCGCTCTTGGCGGTTTCCGTGCGCCACAAGCGCAGACGCTCCCAGCGCGAACGCTGGCGCGGGCTCATGCCGAGGGTCGGATCGGCACGCTCGCTCGTGCGGCCCGACGAGGCGCGCGTACGCGTGGGCTTCACGTAGCGGCGCATCGTGACGTTCTGCTCGCCCTTGAGGACGGCTTTGCTGGCCTCGGTGAGGACGAGCGAGCCGTACCCATCGTGGTCGACGGTGAGATAGCCGAACGCCACCAGTTGCCGGAAGATCGCGCGCCATTCGGGTTCCGAAAGCGCGGAGCCAATGCCGAAGGTGGAAATCTTCTCGTGCCCGCGCTGCAAGATCTTTTCGTTGCGGTTGCCGCGCAGGATGTCGATCAAATGGCCCGCGCCGAAGTTGAAGCCGCTCGCGCGCTGCGCGCGGAACACGCAGGAAAGCGCCATTTGCGCCTCTCGCGTGGCGTCCCATGTGGCGGGCGGCTCGATGCATGTGTCGCAGTTGCCGCACGGCTGGCTCTCCTCGCCAAAGTACGCGAGCAGGCGCACGCGGCGGCATGTGGCCGTTTCGCACAGGCCGAGCAGCGCGTCGAGCTTGCCGGTCTGCACGCGCTTGTGCTGCTCGTCGGCTTCGGACTCGTCGATCATCTTGCGCTGCTGCACGACGTCGCCGAGACCGTAGGCCATCCATGCATTGGCCGCCAGCCCGTCGCGGCCCGCGCGGCCGGTTTCCTGGTAGTAGCCTTCCACGCTCTTGGGCAAATCCAGGTGTGCGACGAAACGCACGTCCGGTTTGTCGATCCCCATGCCGAACGCGATGGTCGCGCACATCACCACGCCCTCTTCGCGCTGGAACAGCTCCTGGTGCTTCTGGCGTATCTCGAACTCCATGCCGGCGTGGTACGGCAGCGCGCGCACCCCCTGCCCCTTCAACCATTCCGCCGTTTCCTCGACCTTGCGGCGCGAGAGGCAGTACACGACACCCGCATCCGTGGTGCCGTCGGCGCGCGTATGCTCCGCGCGGATGAAGTCGAGCAACTGCGTGCGCGCATTGTCCTTCTCGACAATGCGATAGCGGATGTTCGGACGGTCGAAGCTCGAAACGAACACGCGCGCGTCGTCCAGCGCGAGGCGATGCGCGATCTCGTCGCGCGTGATGGCGTCGGCGGTGGCCGTGAGCGCGATCCGCGGCACGTCCGGAAAGCGCTCGTGCAGCACCGAGAGCTGGATGTATTCGGGGCGGAAGTCGTGGCCCCATTGCGAGACGCAGTGCGCCTCATCGATCGCGAAGAGGCCGATGCGCGTGCGCTCGAGCAGATCGAGAAAGCGCGGGGTCATCAGCCGCTCGGGCGCAACGTAGAGCAGATCGAGTTCGCCCTCGCGTAGCGCGCGCTCGGTCGCCGCCGCTTCCGCGCCGCTCAGCGTCGAATTGAGATAAGCGGCGCGTACGCCGACTTCCGTGAGCGCCGCCACCTGGTCCTGCATGAGCGCGATGAGCGGCGACACGACGATGCCCGCGCCGAGCCCCGCTTCATGCCGCACGAGCGCGGGAATCTGGTAGCAGAGCGATTTGCCGCCGCCGGTCGGCATGAGCACCAGCGAATCGCCGCCCGCTGCGACGTGCTCGACGATCTCGGCTTGCTGCCCTCTAAATGCGGGATAACCGAAGACTTCGTTGAGAATTTCGAGGGAGCGGGACATGAAGGGCACGGGAAGTGAAGCGGGTCGGCGCATTTTACCAACCGCGGCGCTCCTTAAACGTCACTTGAAACAACGTTAGCCAAAAGGTCGAGGTGGAAAGCCTGCATCGAACCTCCGTCAGAGGCAACTTCCCAACCGGAGTATGGCCGGAAACCCAGGCGAACTACCGGTCGAATCTGAAATGACGGGGCAAGGTGCGCCGCAACGCGTTTGCGCGGCAGAACGGAAAGCGCGCGCCGGCAACGCACTTGTGCGTCGAGCCGGCGAGCCGAAAGAGGAAGGAAGCGGAAAGTGCGGACCGGCTTGTTCGGACCCGGCCCTATGTGAAGCCGGGTTCGTCAGGCAGCGCGGCGGCGCGCCACCCGAACCGCGCCAACGATCGTGAGGATAGCCACGACCACGGCGGCGATCACGAACACGCCGGAGCCGAAGAGCACGACATTCGCGCCGACGAACAGAAGCGAGCCGATCGCGAGCAGCGCGACGCCGCCTTTGAGCCGGTTCGCGAGCAGCATGATGAAGCCGATGATCAGGAATGCCCACATCACGAGGAAGGTCGCGAAGAAGTTCGCCGCCGGCTGATTGCCGACGTGATGCAGCAACTGCGAAAAGCTGGCGACGCACGCCGCCAGATTCAGGATGAGACCGAGTCCAACGACCCACATGATTACCGCCTCCAGATTCAGATAAATGCCGCCCGCGCCGTACGAAAAGACCCACGCAGACTGCCTTGGCGCGTTACGTTAGCACGCCTCACCGATGCACGCAGCGAGCGATCCGGCGCTGCGGCACGAGGCCGCAGGCGTCAGTGTGCAAGCTTGCATGCCGCCAGCGCGCAAAGCGCGCGCCAATAAAAAAAGCCGCCCGGTCGAAACCAGGCGGCTTTTGCGAGGCCATTCCAGCCTGAGGGCGAAAGGCGGCTTGCGCCGCCCCGCGCTTACTCGTCCGTCGTATGCGGCTGTTGCGGCTGCGGTTCGACGGCCGGGGTTTCCGGCGTGCCGAACTCGAACGCTTCTTCCGCTGCGATCTGGTCGAAACGCTCGCGATCCGACGATTCCTTCGCACGGCGCGCCTTGTGGAACGCGAGACCCGTACCGGCCGGAATCAGACGGCCGACGATCACGTTTTCCTTCAGGCCACGCAGATCGTCGCGCTTGCCCATGATCGCCGCTTCGGTCAGCACGCGGGTCGTTTCCTGGAACGATGCCGCCGAGATGAACGAGTCGGTCGAGAGCGATGCCTTCGTGATACCGAGCAGCACGTTCTCGTACGTCGCCGGACGCTTGTCTTCCGCGATCATCTTGTCGTTCTCGTCGAGCATGTCCGAACGCTCGACTTGTTCGCCAGGAATGAAACGCGTATCGCCGTTGTCGGTGATCTGCACGCGGCGCAGCATCTGACGCACGATCACTTCGATGTGCTTGTCGTTGATCTTCACGCCCTGCAAACGGTACACGTCCTGCACTTCGTCCACGATGTAACGCGACAGCGCTTCGATACCCTGCAAACGCAGGATGTCGTGCGGATCGGCCGGGCCGTCCACGATCATTTCGCCCTTGTTGACGACCTGTGCATCGTGAACCAGAACCTGCTTTTCCTTCGCGATCAGGAACTCGTGCTGATTGCCTTCGAGGTCCGTGATAACGAGACGCTGCTTGCCCTTCGTGTCCTTACCGAACGACGTCGTACCCGTGACTTCCGCCAGGATACCTGCGTCCTTCGGCGAACGTGCTTCGAACAGTTCCGCCACACGCGGCAGACCGCCGGTAATGTCACGCGTCTTCTGCGCTTCGGTCGGGATACGTGCGAGCACTTCACCGACTTGCACCTGCTGACCGTCCTTCACCGTGATCAGTGCGCCGACCTGGAAGCCGATCTGCACCGAATGCTCGGTGTTCGGGATCTTGACTTCTTCGCCGTTCGCGTCGAGCAGCTTGACCTGCGGACGCACGCTCTTCGAAGCCTGCGAACCACGGCGCTTCACGTCGATCACGACGAGGGTCGACAGACCCGTCACATCGTCGATCTGCTTGGCGACCGTCACGCCTTCCTCGACGTTTTCGAACTTCACCGTACCGCCGTACTCGGTGATGATCGGACGCGTCAGCGGATCCCACGTGGCGAGCTGCGTGCCGGCCTTGATCGTGTCGCCGTCGAGTTGCAGCAGCGTCGCGCCGTACGGCACCTTGTGACGCTCGCGCTCGCGGCCGTGATCGTCGGCAATGATGGCTTCGCCCGAACGCGAAATGACGATCTGCTCGCCCTTCGCATTCGTGACGTAACGCATCGTCGCCGTGAAGCGGACCGTACCGTTCGACTTGGCTTCGACCGACGAGGCCACTGCTGCACGCGATGCCGCACCACCGATGTGGAACGTACGCATCGTGAGCTGCGTGCCCGGTTCGCCGATCGACTGTGCTGCGATCACGCCGACGGCTTCGCCGACGTTCACACGCGAACCACGACCCAGGTCGCGGCCATAGCACGATGCGCACAGGCCGTAACGCGTTTCGCAGGTCAGCGGCGTGCGCACGCGCACTTCGTCGATGCCGAGGCTTTCGATCGTTTCGACTGCGTCTTCGTCGAGCAGGTCGCCCGAAGCGTAGATCGTTTCCTGGGTTTCAGGATTGACGACGTCCGCCACCGCAACGCGGCCGAGAATACGGTCGCGCAGCGCTTCGACGACTTCACCGCCTTCCACGAGGGCCTTCATCGCCACGCCGTTCGAGGTGCCGCAATCTTCCTCGACGACCACGAGATCCTGCGTGACGTCGACGAGACGACGCGTCAGGTAACCCGAGTTCGCGGTCTTCAGTGCCGTATCAGCCAGACCCTTACGTGCACCGTGGGTCGAGATGAAGTACTGCAACACGTTCAGACCTTCACGGAAGTTCGCGGTAATCGGCGTTTCGATAATCGAGCCGTCCGGCTTCGCCATCAGGCCACGCATACCCGCCAGCTGGCGAATCTGCGTTGCGGAACCCCGCGCGCCCGAGTCGGCCATCATGTAGATCGAGTTGAACGATTCCTGACGCGTTTCCTTGCCGTCGCGGTCGATGACCGGTTCCGTCGCGAGCTGCTCCATCATCGCCTTGCCGACCGCTTCCGACGTGTTCGACCAGATGTCGACCACGTTGTTGTAGCGTTCTTGCGCAGTGACGAGACCCGACATGTACTGACGGTCGTACTCCTTCACCTTCTTCGCGGCTTCACCGACGATGGTTTCCTTCTGCGGCGGCACGAGCATGTCGTCCACGCAGATGGAAATGCCGGCGCGCGTTGCGAGGCGGAAGCCCGACTGCATCAGCTGGTCAGCGAAGATCACCGTTTCGCGCAGACCGCACTTGCGGAATGCCGTGTTGATCAGACGCGAAATTTCCTTCTTCTTCAGCGGCTTGTTCAGCACCGAGAACGGCAGACCCGGCGGCAGGATTTCCGACAGGATCGAACGGCCGACGGTCGTGGCGTACAGCGAGATCTTCGGCACGAATGCCGGTGCGCCTTCCGACTTGTCCTCGTTGTGGACCATTTCGGTAATACGCACGTTCACACGCGAGGCCAGCTCGACTTCCTTGTTCTCGTACGCGCGGATCACTTCCGACACGCCCGTGAACGTCATGCCTTCGCCCTTGCCATTGATCGCTTCACGCGTGGCGTAGTACAGGCCCAGCACGATATCCTGCGACGGCACGATCGACGGATCGCCGTTGGCCGGGAACAGGACGTTGTTCGACGCGAGCATGAGCGTACGCGCTTCCATCTGCGCTTCGAGCGACAGCGGAACGTGAACAGCCATCTGGTCACCGTCGAAGTCAGCGTTGAACGCCGCGCAAACGAGCGGGTGCAGCTGGATTGCCTTACCTTCGATCAGCACCGGCTCGAAAGCCTGAATGCCAAGACGGTGCAGCGTCGGCGCACGGTTGAGCATGACCGGATGCTCGCGGATCACCTCTTCCAGGATGTCCCACACCACCGGCGTCTGGTTCTCGACTTCCTTCTTCGCAGCCTTGATGGTCGTGGCAACGCCCATCGTTTCCAGCTTGTTGAAGATGAACGGCTTGAAGAGTTCGAGCGCCATCAACTTCGGCAGACCGCACTGGTGCAGCTTGAGCGTCGGACCCACCACGATGACCGAACGGCCCGAGTAGTCGACGCGCTTGCCCAGCAGGTTCTGACGGAAGCGACCGCCCTTACCCTTGATCATGTCGGCGAGCGACTTCAGCGGGCGCTTGTTGGCGCCCGTCATCGCCTTGCCGCGACGGCCGTTGTCGAGCAGCGAGTCAACCGCTTCCTGGAGCATCCGCTTTTCGTTGCGGACGATGATCTCCGGCGCCTTCAGCTCGAGCAGACGCTTCAGACGGTTGTTACGGTTGATGACGCGGCGATACAGGTCGTTCAGGTCCGAGGTCGCGAAGCGGCCGCCGTCCAGCGGCACCAGCGGACGCAGTTCGGGGGGCAGCACCGGCAGCACTTCGAGCACCATCCACTCGGGCTTGATGCCCGAACGCTGGAAGGCCTCGAGCACCTTCAGGCGCTTCGCGTACTTCTTGATCTTCGCTTCCGAGCCGGTGTTCTTCAGCTCCGTACGGAGCGTTTCGACCTGCTCGTCGATATTGATCGCGCGCAGCAGCTCGCGCACGCCTTCCGCGCCCATCTCGGCGCGGAATTCGTCACCGTACTCTTCGACCTTGTTGTAGTAATCCTCTTCGGTCATGATCTGCCGCGCCTTCAGCGGCGTCATGCCCGGTTCGATCACCACGTACGCTTCGAAGTACAGCACGCGCTCGATGTCGCGCAGCGTCATGTCGAGCACCATGCCCAGACGCGACGGCAGCGACTTCAGGAACCAGATGTGCGCGACCGGCGAGGCCAGTTCGATGTGGCCCATGCGTTCGCGGCGCACCTTCGCCAGCGTGACTTCCACGCCGCACTTCTCGCAGATCACGCCACGATGCTTCAGGCGCTTGTACTTGCCGCAAAGGCATTCGTAGTCCTTGATCGGACCAAAAATCTTCGCGCAGAACAGACCATCCCGCTCCGGCTTGAACGTGCGGTAGTTGATGGTCTCCGGCTTCTTCACTTCGCCGAACGACCACGAACGGATCTTGTCCGGCGAGGCCAGACCGATCTTGATCGCGTCAAAAACTTCTTCTTGTTGGACTTGCTTGAATAGATCGAGCAGAGCTTTCATTGCCTTCTCTCCGTAGTCCGATTAGTTGCGGTCGAGGTCGATGTCGATGCCGAGCGAGCGGATTTCCTTCACCAGCACATTGAAGGATTCCGGCATGCCCGCGTCGATCACGTGGTCGCCCTTGACGAGGTTCTCGTACACCTTCGTCCGGCCCGTCACGTCATCGGACTTCACCGTCAACATTTCTTGCAGCACATACGAAGCGCCATACGCTTCGAGCGCCCACACTTCCATTTCACCGAAGCGCTGGCCACCGAACTGCGCCTTACCACCCAGCGGCTGCTGCGTGACGAGCGAGTACGGACCCGTCGAACGCGCGTGCATCTTGTCGTCGACCAAGTGGTGCAGCTTCAGGTAGTGCATGTAACCCACGGTCACCGTGCGCTCGAACATCTCGCCCGTGCGGCCGTCGTACAGACGCACCTGGTTCTTCGACGGCGTCATGCCGAGGTTCTGTGCGATGTCGTCCGGGAATGCCAGATCGAGCATCTTGCCCATTTCCTCTTCGGTCGCACCGTCGAACACCGGCGTTGCGAACGGCACGCCTTCGCGCAGGTTGCGCGCGAGTTCGAGGATGTCGTCGTCGCTGAAGCTGTCGAGGTCTTCCTTGTGGCCCGACTCGTTGTAGATCTTCGTGAGGAACTCACGCATCTCCGCAACCTTCGTCTGACGCGCAAGCATCTCGCCAATACGCCAGCCCAGACCCTTCGCGGCCCAGCCCAGGTGCACTTCGAGAACCTGACCCACGTTCATCCGTGACGGCACGCCCAGCGGGTTCAGCACGACGTCGGCCGGACGGCCGTCGGCCATGTACGGCATGTCTTCGATCGGCACGATCTTCGACACGACACCCTTGTTACCGTGACGGCCTGCCATCTTGTCGCCAGGCTGGAGACGGCGCTTCACCGCGAGGTACACCTTGACCATCTTCAGCACGCCCGGCGGCAGTTCGTCGCCTTGCGTGAGCTTCTTGCGCTTCTCTTCGAACGCCAGATCGAACTGGTGACGCTTTTCTTCGATCGAGTTCTTGATGGCTTCGAGCTGCGCCGCTGCTTCTTCGTCCGCGAGGCGGATGTCGAACCAGTGGTAGTGGTCGAGGTCGCTCAGGTAAGCCTGATCGATCTTCGTGCCCTTCGCGAGCTTCTTCGGACCACCGTTCGCGACCTTGCCGTCGAGCATACGTGCGAGACGCTGGAACGCGTCGCCTTCCACGATACGCAGCTGGTCGTTCAGGTCGAGGCGATAGCGCTTCAGTTCATCGTCGATGATCTGTTGAGCACGCTTGTCGCGGGTGATGCCTTCACGCGTGAACACCTGCACGTCGATGACCGTGCCGCTCATGCCCGAGGGCACGCGCAGCGACGTGTCCTTCACGTCCGAAGCCTTCTCGCCGAAGATCGCGCGCAGCAGCTTTTCTTCCGGCGTGAGCTGGGTTTCGCCCTTCGGCGTGACCTTGCCCACGAGCACGTCGCCCGCTTCGACTTCCGCGCCGATGTACACGATGCCCGACTCGTCGAGACGGCCAAGCTGCACTTCCGCGAGATTCGAAATGTCGCGCGTGATTTCTTCCGGTCCGAGCTTCGTGTCGCGTGCAACGACATTCAGTTCTTCGATGTGGATCGACGTGTAACGGTCGTCCGCCACCACCTTCTCCGAGATCAGGATCGAGTCTTCGAAGTTGTAGCCGTTCCACGGCATGAACGCGATCAGCATGTTCTGGCCGAGCGCGAGCTCGCCCAGATCGGTCGATGCGCCGTCAGCCAGCACGTCGCCACGCGCAACCTTGTCGCCCATCTTCACGATCGGACGCTGGTTGATGTTCGTGTTCTGGTTCGAACGCGTGTACTTGATCAGGTTGTAGATGTCCACGCCGACTTCACCGGCGACGGCTTCATCGTCGTTCACGCGAATCACGATACGGCCCGCGTCGACGTAGTCCACCACGCCGCCACGCAACGCCTGAACCGTCGTACCCGAGTCGACCGCAACGGTGCGCTCGATACCCGTACCAACGACCGGCTTTTCCGGACGCAGGCAAGGCACGGCCTGACGCTGCATGTTCGAACCCATCAGTGCGCGGTTCGCGTCGTCGTGCTCGAGGAACGGAATCAGCGATGCTGCCACCGAGACGATCTGCGACGGCGCCACGTCCATGTACTGGATGCGGTCCGGCGTGACCATCAGCGTTTCGCCCGCTTCACGCGACGACACGAGTTCGTCGGTCAGCGTGCCGTCTTCGGCCACCATCGCGTTCGCCTGAGCGATCACGTAACGGCCTTCTTCGATTGCCGACAGGTAGTCGATCTGGTCGGTCACCTTGCTGTCCACGACCTTGCGATACGGCGTTTCGAGGAAGCCGTATTCGTTCAGGTGCGCGTACAGTGCGAGCGAGTTGATCAGACCAATGTTCGGACCTTCCGGCGTCTCAATCGGACACACGCGGCCGTAGTGGGTCGGGTGCACGTCGCGGACTTCAAAGCCAGCGCGCTCACGCGTCAGACCGCCCGGGCCAAGTGCCGAAACGCGGCGCTTGTGGGTGATTTCCGACAGCGGGTTGGTCTGGTCCATGAACTGCGACAGCTGCGACGAACCGAAGAACTCGCGAATCGCCGACGAAATCGGCTTCGAGTTGATCAGGTCGTGCGGCATCAGGTTTTCGCTTTCGGCCTGGCCGAGGCGTTCCTTGACTGCACGCTCCACGCGCACGAGACCCGCACGGAACTGGTTCTCCGCGAGTTCGCCCACGCAACGCACGCGACGATTGCCCAAGTGGTCGATGTCGTCCACTTCGCCCTTGCCGTTGCGCAGCTCGACGAGGATCTTGATGGTCGCGAGGATGTCGTCGTCTTGCAGCGTCATCGGGCCGACGATTTCGTCACGGCCCACGCGGCGATTGAACTTCATACGACCCACCTTCGAGAGGTCGTACGCTTCTTCGCTGTAGAACAGACGATTGAACAGCGCCTCGACCGCTTCTTCGGTCGGCGGCTCGCCCGGACGCATCATGCGGTAGATCGCGATGCGCGCAGCCATCTTGTCGGCGGTTTCGTCGATACGCAGCGTCGACGAGATGTACGGACCCTGGTCCAGATCGTTCGTGTAGAGCGTCTGGATGTCCTTGATCTTCGCTTCGCGCAGCTTGTCGAGCACGCTTTCCGTGATCTCGTCGTTCGCGTTCGAGATCACTTCGCCCGTGTCGCCGTCGACCACGTTCTTCGCGAGCACGCGGCCGAGCAGATAATCTTCGGGGACCGAAATGTACGTGGTCTTCGCGTTTTCGAGGTCGCGAATGTGCTTCGCGTTGATCCGCTTGTCCTTCTGGACGATGACCTTGCCTTCGCGATCGCTGATGTCGAAGCGCGCGACTTCACCGCGCAGACGCTCCGGCACGAACTCCATCTGCGCGCCTTCCGGCATCAGCGTGAAGTTGTCGAACACGAAGAAGTTCGCGAGGATCTGTTCCGGCGTGAGGCCGATCGCCTTCAGCAGGATCGTGACCGGCATCTTGCGGCGACGGTCCACGCGGAAGTACAGCACGTCCTTCGGATCGAATTCGAAGTCGAGCCACGAGCCGCGGTAAGGAATGATACGGGCCGAGAAGAGCAGCTTGCCCGAGCTGTGCGTCTTGCCCTTGTCGTGTTCGAAGAACACGCCAGGCGAGCGGTGCAGCTGCGAGACGATGACACGCTCGGTGCCGTTGATGACGAACGAACCCGTCGGCGTCATGAGCGGAATTTCGCCCATGTACACTTCCTGTTCCTTCACTTCCTTCACGACCGGCTTGCTCGGCGATTCCTTGTCGAGCAGGACGAGACGGACTTTGGCGCGCAGCGCCGAGCAGTACGTGAGGCCACGCTGCTGACATTCCTTGATGTTGAATGCCGGCGGCGAGAGCATGTAGCTCACGAACTCTAGACGAGCAAAGCCGTTATGGGAAACAATAGGAAAAACGGACGAGAACGCAGCTTGCAGACCTTCCGGTTTGCGTTGTGCGGTCGCCGTTTCTGCTTGCAGAAACGTGCTGAATGATTCAAGCTGGGTGGCCAGCAGGAAAGGAACCTGGTGAACGATGGGGCGTTTCGCGAAACTCTTGCGAATACGCTTCTTCTCGGTGAAGGAATAGTGCATACGATCTCCGAATCACGGCGGGTAGGACGACCCGAGTGTTCACCGACTGAGACCCGATGGCTTCGCGAGCCCTGGAAGCTTGGTGGTTGGCCTCTACCAACCGCTGGCTGACGGCAACGGATTTCGGCTTGTCATAACGTGCCCGCTGCCCGACCAAACTTGCCTTCTGCAGTCGCTTCAGAAGACAAAGAGAAGCGCCGCCCCCCACGCATACCTCACGCAGCGAAAGACGATTTTCTTTGGCTTCTCGGTCCCGCATTCACGCCTCCGACTTGCAAAAAATCGAACACAAAAACGCAGAACCCACAAAGCACAAAAAGGCCGGCGGTGTAAAAACCGCCAGCCTTCGCACAGCGCGCTGAAACTTACTTGATTTCAGCCTTCGCGCCGGCTTCTTCCAGCTTCTTCTTGGCTTCTTCAGCAGCAGCCTTGGGCACAGCTTCCTTAACAGGCTTCGGTGCACCGTCAACCAGGTCCTTCGCTTCCTTCAGGCCGAGACCCGTCAGTTCGCGAACAGCCTTAATGACCGAAACCTTGTTTGCGCCTGCTTCGAGCAGGTTGACCGTGAATTCGGTCTGCTCTTCAGCAGCAGCAGCAGCGCCGCCGCCTGCCGGGCCAGCGACTGCCACAGCAGCTGCCGACACGCCAAACTTCTCTTCGAATGCCTTGACCAGTTCGTTCAGTTCGAGAACCGACATCGAGCCAACGGCTTCGAGGATGTCTTCTTTTGCGATTGCCATTTGAAATTACTCCAGATTTGAATTCGGAAACAGCTAGCGATCTTCGCTCGCTCTTGCTTGTTCGACTGCCTGAAATCAGGCAGCTTCTTCTGCTTGCTTCTTCTCTGCCAGCGCGGCGAGTGCACGCGCGAAGCCGGAGACAGGAGCTTGCATAACGAACAGCAGCTTCGAGAGCAGTTCTTCGCGGCTCGGGATGCTGGCCAGCGCTTGCACGCCTGCCTTGTCCATCACGTTGCCTTCGTAGGAACCAGCCTTGATGACCAACTTGTCATTGCTCTTTGCGAAGTCGTTGACGACCTTCGCAGCAGCAATTGCATCTTCCGAGATGCCGTAGATCAGGGGGCCAGTCATCTGCTCTGCCAGCGAAGCAAACGGGGTACCTTCGACAGCGCGACGCGCCAGCGTGTTCTTCAACACGCGCAGGTACACCTGTTGCTCACGCGCTTTCGCGCGCAGCTTGGTCAGATCGCCAACCGCGATTCCACGATACTCGGCCAACACGACGGTCTGAGCCTTCGCGACTTGCGCGGAGACTTCAGCCACGACGGCCTGCTTACCTTCTTTGTTCAGTGGCACGGTTAACCTCCAGATTCGACACCCAACGCAGTTGCGCCAGATGCCGCGTTCAACAACGGCGACCGACCAGTCCGGAGTAAATCAGCTTGCATCTTCGGGCGTTGCCGCCCGCTCCCGCTCACATCAGCACTTCAAAACCTTTTCGGGTTCGCCATCTGCGTTGGCTTTGCATTAAGGAAGCGCCCAACTGCTGCACTTCCGCCAACGGTCTTTGACAACCGGCTGCGCGATGCGGTACTTGCCACCGCGCAACCGCCCAAAGCCCTTTAAATCCGCGCTGCTGCCCAATCGAGCGTCAACGCGGCAAAACTTTTCGCGAAGCTTACGCTGCCAGCGACGACTGGTCGACGCGAACGCCAACACCCATCGTGCTCGAAACAGCGACCTTACGCAGGTACACGCCCTTGCTCGTTGCCGGCTTGGCCTTGGTCAGCGCTTCGAGGAGCGCGTCCAGGTTGCTGCGCAGCGCGGTCGGCTCGAACGAAGCACGGCCGATGGTCGCGTGGATGATACCGGCCTTGTCGACACGGAATTGCACCTGACCAGCCTTCGCGTTCTTGACCGCGGTGGCGACGTCCGGCGTGACCGTCCCGACCTTCGGGTTCGGCATCAGGCCGCGCGGGCCGAGGATCTGACCGAGCGTACCGACGACGCGCATCGTGTCCGGCGAAGCGATCACGATGTCGAAGTTCAGGTTGCCGCCCTTGATCTGCTCGGCGAGGTCTTCCATACCGACGATCTCAGCGCCTGCTGCCTTGGCTTGTTCAGCCTTTTCACCTTGCGCGAACACTGCAACGCGGACCGACTTGCCGGTACCAGCGGGCAGAACGACCGAGCCGCGAACGACCTGGTCCGACTTCTTCGCATCGATGCCGAGCTGCACTGCAACGTCGATCGACTCGTCGAACTTCGCCGTGGCGCATTCCTTCACGAGCGACAGTGCGTCGCCGATCGGGTATTGCTTCTGGCGGTCGATCTTGGCGGCCAGTGCCTTTTGACGCTTGGAAACCTTAGCCATTTACACGCCCTCCACGACGATGCCCATCGAGCGGGCGCTACCAGCGATCGTGCGGACCGCTGCATCCATATCGGCTGCCGTGAGGTCCGGCATCTTGGTCTTGGCGATTTCTTCGGCTTGCGCGCGCGTGATCGTGGCGACCTTGTCGGTGTGCGGCTTGGCCGAACCCTTGTCGACCTTCGCTGCCTTCTTGATCAGAACCGTAGCCGGCGGCGTCTTCAGGACGAACGTGAAGCTCTTGTCCGCGAACGCGGTGATGACGACCGGAATCGGCAGACCCGGTTCCATCGCTTGAGTCTGCGCGTTGAACGCCTTGCAGAACTCCATGATGTTCAGGCCGCGTTGACCCAGTGCCGGGCCGACCGGCGGCGACGGATTGGCTTTACCTGCAGGAATCTGCAGCTTGATAAAGCCGATGATTTTCTTTGCCATGTTGAAAACCTCTTTGGAACGCGTGAGCGTTCTGGTGAGTGGTAGCGCGCGTTCGCCGCAATCTTCGCTGTGCCAACTGCTTTGGCTACATCTACAGCCGACAGGACTACTGGCGCTCCTCTACGGCCATGACGCGGACCGTAAGCGCGGAAAAACGGACCGCACCAAAAGTGCGATCCGTCGTATTCGATTTATAGCTTTTCGACCTGGCCGAATTCGAGTTCGACCGGTGTGGCGCGACCGAAAATGGTAACAGAGACCCGGACGCGCGACTTTTCGTAGTTGACTTCTTCGACGCTGCCGTTGAAGTCCGTGAACGGACCTTCCTTCACGCGGACCATCTCGCCGACTTCGAACAGGGTCTTGGGGCGCGGCTTCTCAACGCCTTCCTGCATCTGCGACATGATCTTTTCGACTTCGCGCGGCGAAATCGGGCTCGGGCGATTGCGTGCCCCGCCGACGAAACCGGTCACCTTTGCCGTGTTCTTCACGAGGTGCCACGTTTCGTCCGTCATTTCCATCTCAACCAGGACATAGCCCGGGAAGAAACGACGTTCGGTCACCGATTTGTGACCACCCTTCACCTCGACCACTTCTTCAGTCGGAACGAGGATCTGGCCAAACTTATCTTGCATGTCAGCACGTTCGATACGCTCTTGAAGCGCACGTTGCACGCTCTTCTCCATGCCGGAGTAGGCGTGCACCACATACCAACGCTTTCCGCTCGGGGGTGCCGGTGTATCGCTCATATCATTTCCAACCCAGAATCGCCGAGAAAATCACCCACTCGATGGATTTGTCGCAAACCCACAGAATGATGGCCATTGCCAGCACAAAACCGAAGACCACCAACGTCGTTTGCGTGGCCTCTTTGCGAGTCGGCCAGACGACCTTGCGAACTTCCTTGTACGAGTCTTTGGCAAATGCGATGAAGCTCTTGCCGGGCGCCGAGAGAAGACCGACTACCACCCCCGCGATCACGCCCACTGCGAGCGCTGCACCGCGGACATACCACTCCTGGCTACCGAGCCAGTAGAACCCTACGAACCCGGCCACAACCAACAATACACCCGCTACAAGCATCAGCTTGTCGCTGGAAGTATTAACAGTTTCGACGGAAGGATTCGCCATAACACCTTAAAGAACAACGCGCCTGAGCGCGGGAAGTTGGCAGGGGCAGAGGGAATCGAACCCCCAACCTTCGGTTTTGGAGACCGACGCTCTGCCAGTTGAGCTATACCCCTAAACCATGTTGGGGTTGGCGGCAAAGCCAACCCCGAAACCACTTAGTCGATCAACGAGACTGGCAAAAAACTTACTCGATGATCTTTGCAACCACGCCGGCGCCGACGGTACGGCCACCTTCGCGGATTGCGAAGCGCAGACCTTCTTCCATCGCGATCGGAGCGATCAGCTTCACCGTGATCGACACGTTGTCGCCCGGCATGACCATTTCCTTGTCCTTCGGCAGCTCGATCGAGCCCGTCACGTCCGTCGTACGGAAGTAGAACTGCGGACGGTAGTTGTTGAAGAACGGCGTGTGACGGCCGCCTTCGTCCTTGCTCAGCACGTACACTTCAGCCGTGAAGTGCGTGTGCGGCGTGATCGAACCCGGCTTCGCCAGAACCTGGCCACGCTCCACGTCTTCACGCTTCGTGCCGCGCAGCAGGATACCCACGTTGTCGCCTGCCTGACCCTGGTCGAGCAGCTTGCGGAACATTTCCACGCCCGTGCAGGTCGTCTTCACCGTCGGCTTGATACCGACGATTTCGATTTCCTCGCCGACCTTGACCAGACCGCGCTCGATACGACCCGTCACCACCGTGCCGCGACCCGAGATCGAGAACACGTCTTCCACCGGCATCAGGAACGCGCCGTCAACTGCGCGCTCCGGCGTCGGGATGTACGTGTCCAGTGCGTCGGCCAGGTTCATGATCGCCACTTCGCCCAGCTCGCCCGTGTCGCCTTCCAGCGCCAGCTTGGCCGAACCCTTGATGATCGGCGTGTCGTCGCCCGGGAAGTCGTACTTCGAGAGAAGCTCGCGCACTTCCATTTCGACCAGCTCGAGCAGCTCGGCGTCGTCGACCATGTCGCACTTGTTCAGGAACACGATGATGTAAGGCACGCCAACCTGACGGGCGAGCAGGATGTGCTCACGCGTTTGCGGCATCGGGCCGTCAGCGGCCGAGCACACCAGGATTGCGCCGTCCATCTGTGCCGCGCCCGTGATCATGTTCTTCACATAGTCAGCGTGGCCCGGGCAGTCGACGTGTGCGTAGTGGCGGTTAGCCGTTTCGTACTCGACGTGCGCGGTGTTGATGGTAATACCACGTGCCTTTTCTTCCGGTGCCGCGTCGATCTGGTCGTACGCCTTGGCTTCACCGCCAAACTTCTTGGTCAGAACCGTCGTGATCGCTGCCGTCAGCGTGGTCTTGCCGTGGTCAACGTGACCGATCGTGCCCACGTTCA
>NZ_QEOB01000020.1:0-1061 GCF_003096875.1 Paraburkholderia unamae | reverse complement strand
CTTGGCTTCACCGCCAAACTTCTTGGTCAGAACCGTCGTGATCGCTGCCGTCAGCGTGGTCTTGCCGTGGTCAACGTGACCGATCGTGCCCACGTTCACGTGCGGCTTGGTCCGCTCAAACTTACCCTTGGCCATTTTCGACTCCTAAGAGGATTTTTCCGTACGTTGCGCGGGGCGCGCAAACAATCACTGGCTTGCTGCTACCTGCTCGATGCGAGGCCTCTGGAGGCCTGCCAAATACCGGCTGGTGCCCATGGGCAGGATCGAACTGCCGACCTCTCCCTTACCAAGGGAGTGCTCTACCACTGAGCCACATGGGCGAAAACTGCTCTGGAACTGCTTTTTTGCTTTGCTGGAGCGGGTGAAGGGAATCGAACCCTCGTCGTAAGCTTGGAAGGCTTCTGCTCTACCATTGAGCTACACCCGCTAAGTTTTCTGACTACTGTCGATTCCCGACACTAACCTGACTACAGCTGAATTCTGGTGGAGGAGGTTGGATTCGAACCAACGTAGGCGTAAGCCAACAGATTTACAGTCTGCCCCCTTTAGCCACTCGGGCACCCCTCCGTAGAGAACTGATGATTATGGTGTAACATCCGAACCGTGTCAAGCACTTTATTCGGCGCCGAACCACAACGCTCTCACTTATAGGGAGAGCGAAAAAGCAAAAACCCCGGCTTTTTAGGGCCGGGGTTTCGCAATAAGGAGCCTGACGATTACCTACTTTCACACGGGCAATCCGCACTATCATCGGCGTGGAGTTGTTTCACGGTCCTGTTCGGGATGGGAAGGGGTGGGACCAACTCGCTATGGTCATCAGGCATGACGGGTTGCTGCGTCGCTTTGTGAGCGCCACAGCCAATCGGGAAGAAGCGTAAAGAGGTGTTGCTCAATTGGGGTTGTGTTGTTTCTGGCACAACACATGATCTCAACCTGTGCGCTCCACACTCCACTCCGGGAGGAAGACACACCTGTTATAGGATCAAGCCTTACGGGCAATTAGTATCAGTTAGCTTAACGCATTACTGCGCTTCCACACCTGACCTATCAACGTCCTGGTC
>NZ_QEOB01000019.1:0-180003 GCF_003096875.1 Paraburkholderia unamae | reverse complement strand
CAGTCGCTCACTCAAAGCTGACAGGTTCTGAATAAATTCAAAAACCTGACTTACTTTAGTGTGAGACTCTTGATACTTTCGCTACTCCCGACTTCGCTCCGAAGAACAAGGTCAGGCCGCATCACCGCATCAAGCGCCCACACTTATCGGCTGTAAATTTTTAAAGATCGATCGCGAAGTTGCCGTTAGAACTGCTTGACTACCGGCTTCTTTCTGCGTTGCTGCGTCAGCAGCAGAGAAATGAGATTATGAAGACTACCGGGCGATCTGTCAACAGGTTTTTTTACTTCGCTTAACCTGCCGCTTAACTTCGAACCGCCCGCAGACCCAGTCGCCACAAGGCTTTCGCCTGGGCTTCCCGTCTCCCCCGCGCCTTCATCGAAAGCGCGAAAGACCGGAATTCTAGTCACGCAAGTGACATCTTGCAAGCGGTTTTTTGACGCGCTAGCAAACGGGCAAATGAAAGGCAAGTGAGAGGCAAGTGCGCCGCCACAAGCGCACTATATAGCAGTCGTCATACCCCCTCCGGCCAGCGCCTGGCGGCCGGATCGCAGCCGCGTTCCGGCATCGCGCCCGCGCCCATCCGACGCGCCCCTGCTCCCCAATCCGATGGCGCGCACGGAACCGACTAGAATATGGGGTTCTCTGCCCCCCAACTCACAGATTTATGCGCTCGCGAATCGCCAAACGCCTCCCTCCTGACGCCGACAAGCTCGTCGGCCTGTCGCTCGCCCTGTTCGCCTCGGGCAGCCGCACCGAAGACCGCTTCTGGGAGGCCAAGCTCGACACGCTGCTCGCGAAAGTCGTGCGCAACGGCAATCAGACTACGCTCGACGCCGCGCTCGATCATTTGCAGCAGAACCACCCAGACGCGTACGGCGCGCTCGCCGATATGGCCGAAACGCACAGCGAATCGTTCATCGTCGAACACGAAGGCGCGCAATATGAGGCACTGCTCGTCGCCGCGCCGGTGCTCGCCTGGACGCGCTACGTGATTCCTTCGGGTCCGCTGAAGGTCGACGCGTCCGACGCCCTGCGCACGCACCTCCAGGCCCATGTGCTCGCAAGCGGCACGCGCGTGGCGATGGCGCCTTATCTCTATAGCATCGACCAGTTGCCGCGCCACCATGTCGAGACCTGGCGGCTCGCGCAGCAACTCTCGCAAGCGGCGCTAAGCGGCGGCCCGGCGAAGATCAGTCAGGGCGAGTTGCCCGAAACGTCGCCGATCCTCGCCGATCCGCGCTTCCTGCTTGCCGTGGTTGCCGCGCCGGTCGGCGCCCCGCTCTTTCGCTGGCAGGAAGAAGAAGGCGGCTCGCGCATCGAGCGCGGCCAGTGCCTCGAGCAGTGGGCGACCCAGGGCGGCGCGAACCTTGCCGTCGTCATGCCCGGCTGCGAGTTCGAATGCCTGCTCCCGGACGCTTATTACTCCGCCTGCCGCGACGCGGACGAACGCGTGCGCCCGCACACCATCCGCACCGCCGTGCGCTACCTGCTCGACACGATCGGCGCCGGCGCCCAGGACCTGCGCGCCGTGGTCGCGGGTTTCGGCGAACGCCGCATCGACGAATACCGCATCGGCTTCACGAAGCGCGGCAGCAATGACGTGCTGTACGGCGTGGTCTGGCCGCTCTATGGCCGCGAGAACGGCGACGCCGACATCGACGAGGAACCGACCGAGGAAAACGTGAGCAGCGGTCCGCTCGAAGAGATCGTTGCGCTGCTGAAGGAATCGGGCATCACCGACATCCGTCGCCACGCGGGCCGTTTCGAGCCGGAATATTGCGATGACTGCGGCGTGCCGCTGTATGCGGATCCACTAGGCGAGATCGTCCACGCCGAGATGCCGGAAGATGCTGAGCCCGTACAGCCACACTTCCACTAAGACAACTCCAGAATTCCTACCCGGTCCCGCCTGTGTGCGGGACTTTTTTTTGCCCTATGTCTTATGCCTTTTGGACAGGCCGCCAGCGCGCAACCTTTTTGCCATCATGGTGCTGTTGGTCTGGTTCACCGCCATATAGAAGCGGTGCGCGGTGCACAACATTTCGAGAGGCTGTCAACGAGAGGAGGGCATACCCATGCGGTTCGTTGTACTCAATCCGGACGCCGAACGGCGCGAAGGGCTCAAGGCGCTGTTAAGACAAATCGATCGTCGCGCACGCTTCAATGACGCGCCGGACTGGCGCAGCGCCGAGCGCGCAATGCAACGCTTCACGCCCAACCTCATTGCGATCGACTGGCACGACGGCATACGTGCAGGTGAGTTGCGCCACTTCGTTGCGCGGCATCGCAGCCTGCCCGTTGCGGTGCTGATCGATGGCACGGAAACACCCGTTACCGTGCGGGCGCTCATCGACGAAGGCGCGCGCGGCATCATCCGCCGCACCACGGATTCCATTCTGATCGTGAAGTTTCTGGAGCTCATCCTGCTCGGCGGCGACCATTTGCCCGCCGATGTGCTCGGCCCGTACGCGCCGTGGCCGCTGCCACCGCGGCGCAACGCCAAGAGTGCCGCGCAAGCCCGCAAGCTGCGGCCGAAGGTCCATCTCTCGCCGCGCCAGGAGCAGATCCTCCGCTGTGTCCATATGGGCAACACGAACAAGATGATCGCGCGAGCGCTAGGCATCAGCGAGGGCACGGTGAAAGTCCATCTAACAAGCATCTTTCAGCAACTCGGTGCGCCCAATCGCGCGGCGGCGGTGGCGATCTATAACGGCTTGCTTGCGAACCAGCTACAGGTGCTGCGCGCCCAGGCCGAGCGAGCGCCCAAACCGAAGCACGGCGAGCACGGCCCGGTGCCCTTGCGCACACGCGAGGCCCTGACGTTCCGCTATCCGTTGCTGGCAGGCGACAGTGTGGAGCCGCTGCCCATCGCCGCGGAGCCGGACGCACCCTACGGCGACCCGGCGCCGGCGCAGCAGGTGGTGCTGGAACAGCCTGGCGAGGCCGCTGAAAGCCCCGCGGAGGAAACGCCATTGCCCGCTCGCACACACGGTTTGCCTTCCAACGAGTAATATGAAGCACATGGGGTTCCTATTTACACCGCTTCCGCTCTGGGCCGCTATCGGTGCATGGATTGTCACCGTGGGCCTGCTCGCGTTCGCGCTATGGAAGAACCCCTTCAAGCGTCTTCAGGACGCAACGCTCCAGCACGTGTGGCTTGCGATCGTCGTCGCGATCTCCGTGCTGTGGGCGAGCAACGCGTGGCTCGAAGACGGCACCGTGCTGCACCTGCTCGGGGCCACGCTCGTGGTCACGCTATTCGACTGGGGGCTCGCGCTCGTCGCCATGGGCGCCGTCGTCGGGCTCGCGGCGCTGGTCTTCGACGCTACATGGGAAGGGGTCGCCCTGACCTTCCTGGTATTCGGCGCCTTTCCGGTCTTGATTTCGGCCTTGCTGCAACGCGCCTTCACGGCGTGGCTGCCGCGCAACCTCTTCATGTTCATCGTGGGCCAGGGTTTCGTGTCGCCCGCTATCGCCGTTTCTGCCGCCGCCTATCTGGCGCTCGGCACCCATGTCGCGCTCAACAGCGGCTCGGCGCTCACTGTGCCGGCGGGCTATGCATTCAGCGTATTTTTGCTCGCGTCCGGCGAAGCCTGGTTCACCGGCATGGCAACGGCATTGATCGCCGTCTATCGGCCCGCGTGGGTCACCACGTATGACGTACGCCGCTATCGCCTGGGCGGCCCGCGCACCTGAGCGTCGCCTGAAATAGCACCCGGATCGATCTCCCCGCTCGCGCGCCAGCCCAAGGCGCCGGGCGCGACGACAGGTCGCGATCGGGCCGCTGCCGTACGCGCGGCGCGGCGTCTGCTCCAAACACTTGTGTCAGACGCGCGAAAATAATTGTTTCCAGATTGAACTCATCCCCATCGCGCGGCATCTTACCTGGCCTGACGTCACACCCCTCTTCCGTAAGAAGCAGATGGACTGCAACCATGCATCCCGCCGGCTGCTGATCGTAGCCGGCCAACTGGCCGCGTGCGCCGCGAGCCTTATGCTCATCGCCGCGCCCGCCGCCCAAGCCGATCAACTCGATCGGCACAACGATCTCGTCACCCAGTTCGTCACCCAGATGCACGCCGATCCGCTCGTCGCGGATTGCGCGGCGCACGGCGACTTCGTCGCGAACACCTCCGCGGCGCTCGATCACGTCGAGTTCCCGCCCAGTTCATTCGACACTGCGCACGCGAGCGTGACGCCGTGGAACGACTCGTTCGATGAAGGCAAGCAGCGCGTGAAAGTCGACACGATCGTGACCGTCGACGGTATCGGTATTCCGAAGGAAAGCGGCAACTCGCCCTACGACCTGAAGTTTCGCTGTGGCTATGTGGGCCAGCAGATGCTCGCATTCAGCTGGAACGATCCGGTGCCGCCGGCGCGCGCGCACAGCGAGCGCAGCACGGCCTCGACCGGCACCGCTCATGTGAAGGGCAAGCATTCGACGAAGAAGGCCACCGGCAAGGGTTCGAAGAAGGCGACGTCGAGCAAGTCGAGCCACAAGTCGTCGAGCAGCGGCGCAAAGCCGGCCAGCAAATCCACGACGAAGAAAACCGCTTCGAAGAAGAAGTCCACGACGGCTCACTGAAGCCGCGAGAGAATCTGAAACAAAAAGGGGGAAGCGGCCAGACCGCTTCCCCTTTCTTCATGCGGGCGTGACTTGCGTCACCTACCCGCGTCACCTACCCGCGCGCATCAGGCGAACGTTTCGACGTGATGCAGGATGGCTTGCAGCATGGCGGCGCCAAGAGCGGCGCTGCGTTCGCCGTTCCAGCCGACCCGCTCGTCAGGCAGATTGGCGTTGTCCTTGAACGGCATCTCGAGCGTGAGCGAGAGGCAACCATAACGATGGCCGATGTACTTCGAAGCGAGCTTGAGCGCGTCTTCGCGATAACGGCTCGCCTCGTAGCCATGCTTGTCCTGAAAGTCGGGACTCGCCACCTTGAATGCCTCGATGAACGCCTTCTGCTCGACGCGCTGCTGGTCGGTAAAGCCCGGCAGCATCTCGGAGCCCGCGACGAACACATAAGGCAGCGTCTCATCGCCGTGAATGTCGAAGAAGAGATCGCAACCCGTAGCCTCGATCGCGTCCCGCACGGCCAGCACTTCGGGGCTGCGCTGCGCGTCCGGCTCCATCCATTCGCGGTTCAGGTTCGCGCCCACGGCATTGGTGCGCAGATTGCCGAGCACGCTGCCGTCCGGATTCATGTTGGGCACGATATGGAACACGGCGCGGTCGTAGAGCTTGCGCGCGACCGGATCGCCCGCCCAGTCGCCCCAGCCCGCCAGGCGCTTGACGAGGCCTTCCACGAACCACTCAGCCATGCTCTCGCCCGGATGCTGGCGCGCGATGATCCAGACCGTTTTCTTGGGCTTGCCGTCGGGCGCGGTGTCGCCGGGCATGCCGAGCGAAAGCAGCGACATCGGCCGGCCTTGCACGCTCTGGCCCAGTTCGGTGAGCGCCGCTTGCGGCAGCTGTTGCAGCGCACCGAGGAACTCCGCGTGACGCTCCTCGCTGTACGGCTCGAAGTACGCGTAATAGATGCTGTCGAAGTCGGGCGTGTGGTCGATCACGAACTGCTTGCCGTCGTACGTGGTCGGCACGCGGAACCAGTTCACGCGGTCGTAGCTCGCCACGGCCTGGTAGTCGCGCCAGCCTTCGGCAAACGCGCAGGCCGAGGCATTCTCGAACGTCATCACGCACCGCTCGCCGCGCACGCCCGACAAACGGAAATAGAACCACTGCGCGAATTCCGACTGGTTGTCCGCCCGCACGCGCAAGCGGATATCGTCAGCGCGTTCGCACGACAGAACCTCGATCGCGCCCGCATCGAACTGGCTGGAGATGGCAATCGTCATGGTAGTTTCCTTCCCGCTGGCCGGGTCACGTATCGTGTAGATCGGGTCGATCGGGTCAATCACTCGGCGATGCGCCGACGAAATACATAGGTCGAATCATTCGATGCGTCCGCATCGAATGCGTAGCCTTCCACATCGAACGCCTTGAGCGCCTCGGGCTCGGCGATGCGGTTCTCCACCGCATAACGCGCCATCAACCCGCGCGCGCGCTTCGCGTGGAAGCTGATGATCTTGTACCGGCCGCCCTTCCAGTCCTCGAACACGGGCGTGATGACAGGCGCCGCGAGTTGCTTCGGCTTCACGGCCTTGAAGTATTCGTTCGATGCGCAGTTCACGAGCACGCGCGCGCCGCTGGCCGCTTTCGCGTGGTTGTGCTCGATCTGCGCGTTGAGCGCGTGCGTGATGCGCTCGCCCCAGAAAGCATAGAGATCCTTGCCGCGCGCGTTTTCGAAACGCGTGCCCATTTCCAGGCGATAAGGCTGGAGCAGATCGAGCGGACGCAGCAGACCGTAGAGCCCGGAGAGCACGCGCACGTGCTGCTGCGCATAGTCGAGATCGGCCAGCGAGAGCGATTTCGCATCCAGGCCTTCGTAGACGTCGCCGTTGAACGCCAGCACGGCCTGCTTCGCATTGACCTGGCTGAACTGCTTCGACCAGTCGGCATAGCGCTGGAAGTTCAGACGCGCGAGCGGGTCGGAGATGCTCATGAGCGAGCCGATCTGCTGCGGCGAGAGGCGGCGCAGGCCGGCAATGAGTTCGGCCGCGTCGTCGACGAAATCGGGGATGGTGTGGGTTTCGATGTGCGCCGGCGTGTCATAGTCGAGCGATTTGGCCGGCGACAGAACGATTATCATAGAGGCTTGCAGGCACGAGCGTGCCGATGTTCAAAGGCGAAAGCCCGATTGTAGCGAATTCACGAATGACCGGCCTCACGCCCCCAACCTCAGCCCCCCTCTCTTGCGCCGCCGCCGCGGCGCTTCCCGTGGTACTCGACTCGAACGTCTGGCTCGATATTCTCGTGTTCGACGATCCGCACACGCGCCCGATTCGCGCGGCACTCGAGCGCGGCGCGCTCCGGGCGCTGATCGACGCACGCTGCCAGGCCGAACTGGCCCACGTGCTCGACTACCCGCAATTCGCCGGACGCGGCGTCGAGAAGGCGGACGCCCTCGCCGCGCTGGCCGCGCTCGTGGAGCCGGTCGAATTGCCCGAGTTGCCCGCCGACGTGCGGCCCCTGCCGCAATGCCGCGACCGCGACGACCAGAAGTTTCTCGAACTCACGCGCGCAAGCGGCGCGCAGTGGCTCGTCTCGAAAGATCGCGCGGTGCTCAAGCTTGCGCGGCGCGTGGCGCGCGACTTCGGCTTTCGCATCGCGACACCCGACGTGTTTGTCGCCGAATGCGTGCCAGGCGCCACGGTAGCGGCGCAGGCCTAATAGCCTGATAAAGCGAGCGCGCCCGCCCTGCGCCCCGCAGCCGCGCCGATTTGCCTACAATCAACCTTTCCCGTTCCCACGTCCCTTGACCGCCCGCGACATGAACGCACCGCATCCCACGCAGAATTCGCAGGACACCCTGCTCACGCCCTCTTTTCCGTCGCGTCTGCCCAATGTCGGCACGACGATCTTCACCGTGATGAGCGCGCTCGCCGCCGAAAAGGGCGCGGTGAACCTGGGCCAGGGCTTTCCCGACTTCGATTGCGACACGCGCATCGTCGACGCGGTCGCGCAAGCCATGCGCGAGGGCCACAACCAGTACCCGCCGATGGCGGGCGTCGGCGCGCTGCGCGAGGCGATCGCGGACAAGATCGAGCAGGTGTACGGCCGCCGCTACGACGCCAACAGCGAGATCACCGTAACGGCGGGCGCCACGCAGGCCCTGCTCACGGTGATTCTCGCGACCGTGCACGCAGGCGACGAAGTGATCGTGGTCGAACCGACCTACGACAGCTATCTGCCGTCGATCGAGCTGGCAGGCGGCAAGCCCGTGTTCGTGACGCTCGAAGCGCCCGACTACGCGATTCCGTTCGACCGCCTCGCCGCGGCCATCACGCCGAAAACGCGCCTCATCCTCATCAACACGCCCCACAATCCGACGGGCACGGTGTGGCGCGCCGAGGACATGAAAAAGCTCGAAGATATCGTGCGCGGCACCAACGTGCTGATCCTCTCGGACGAGGTGTACGAGCACATGGTCTACGACGGCCAGCCGCACGAGAGCGTGGCGCGCTACCCCGAACTGGCCGCGCGCAGCTTCATCGTGTCGAGCTTCGGCAAGACCTATCACGTGACCGGCTGGAAGGTGGGCTACGTGGCCGCGCCCGCGCCGCTCACGGCGGAATTCCGCAAGGTGCACCAGTTCAACGTGTTCACCGTGAACACGCCGATGCAGTACGGCCTCGCGCAATACCTGCGCGATCCGAAACCGTATCTGGAACTGCCCGCGTTCTATCAGAAAAAGCGCGACTTCTTCCGCGCCGGTCTCGCCAACACACGCTTCAAGCTGCTGCCGTGCACCGGCACCTACTTCCAGTGCGTGGACTACTCGGCGATCAGCGATCTGCCCGAGGCGGAATTCTCGAAGTGGCTCACGACGGAAATCGGCGTGGCCGCCATTCCTGTGTCGGCGTTCTATCACGAGCCGCACGAATCGGGCGTCGTGCGCTTTTGCTTCGCCAAGCAGGAGAGCACGCTCGCGACCGCGCTCGAGCGGCTCGCCCGGCTCTGACGCCCTTGTGCGCGCGATGAATCCGCGAACGGCAAAGCGTTCCCGATCATCGCGCGCAGTCTCGCCGCGCTTACGCGCTCGCTTCGATGTACGCCTTGCGGTCGGCGTTGACGCGCTGCGCCGTTGCCCGCTCGCCGATCAGCTTGATATACGTCTTCCAGTCGATGCCCGCATCGGCGAGGAAGTCACTGCCATAGACCGCCTGCGTCGCGCGGCCCACGAGCGGCAGGCTCACGAACGCCGCCGCATCCACCACGCCGAACTGCTCGCCCGCCACGTAAGGCGCGAACTTCGCGAGCCGCTTGAAGCTCGCCACATAGCGGCGCAGACGCTTCTCCATCGCGGCCTTGACCTCGTCGCTCGCCTTCCCGCCGAAGAACGCCTCGCCGTAAAGCTCACGCGCGTTGAGTTCGAGGTGCGTCTCGATGAACGTGATGAGTTCGCGCTCTTTCGCCGCCTGCCACGGGTCCGCCACGAAAATGCGCTTGTCCGGAAAGCGCGCCGCCAGATACTCGACGATCACTTCCGACTCGCACAGAAAACCCTGTTCGGTTTCGATAAACGGCACCTTGCCGCCCGGCGACTGCGCGAGCAGCGCCTCGTCGAGCGGCAGTTTCGTTGTCACCTCCTCGAACGGAATGTCATGCTCGAGCAACAGGAGCTTGACCTTGTTGTAGTAGTTCGAGAGCGCGAAACCATGCAGCTTGATCATCCTCATTGCCTCCTTGAAAGCGGCGCTACGCGTGGCGGCGCCGCCGAACCATTTTCATAAAATTGTACGACCGTGCTATTCTAGGCCAATCATGGAGCCAGGCTTCCAATGACTTCACATCATTTCAACATTGAGACAATCGGCATCGTCGGCACCGGCGCAATGGGCCGCGGCATCGCCCAGATCGCCGCGCAGGCGGGCCTTGCGGTGCGCCTCTACGATACGAACCCCCAGGCCATCGCCGCCGCGCGCGACTATCTCGCCGACACCTTCGCGAAACTCGCGGCAAAAGGCAAGCTCGACGAGCCCGCCGCCAAGGCCGCGCTCGATTGCGTGAGCGGCGCGCATACGCTCGACGAACTCGCGGGCTGCGATCTCGTGATCGAGGCGATCGTCGAGAACCTCGAAGCGAAGCGCACACTCTTTCGCGAACTCGAAACCGTGGTGAGTGAGCGTTGCGTGCTCGCCTCGAACACCTCCTCATTGTCGATCACCGCCATCGCCGCCGCTTGCAGCGACCCGGCCCGCGTCGTGGGTTATCACTTCTTCAACCCCGTGCCGCTCATGAAGGTGGTCGAAGTGATCGACGGCCTGCGCAGCGACCCCGCCGCCGGCGACGCGCTGATGGCGCTCGCGCGCCGTATGGGCCACACGCCGGTGCGCGCAAAGGACATGCCGGGCTTCATCGTCAATCACGCGGGCCGCGGCATGAACACCGAAGGCCTGCGCGTGGCCGGTGAAGGCGTGGCGAGCTTCGTCGAGATCGACCGCATCATGCGCGAGCAGGCGGGCTTCCGGCTCGGGCCGTTCGAACTGCTCGACCTGACCGCGCTCGACGTCTCGCATCCGGTGATGGAGTCGATCTATCACCAGTTCTATGAGGAGCCGCGCTTCACACCCTCGCCTATTACCGGCGTGCGGCTTGCGGGCGGACTCGTCGGCCGCAAGACAGGCGAAGGCTTCTATCGCTATGTCGACGGCAAGCAGCAGGCGCCCGACGAACCGGCCGCGCCCACCGTCCTGCCCGCGCGCGTGTGGGTGAGCCGCCGCCACGCCGCCGCGCGTGACGCCGTGATCGCGCTCGCCGCGCAAGCGGGTGTGCCCGTGGACGATGCCGAGACGCCCGCCGCCGACGCGCTGATCGTGATCGCGCCGCTCGGCCTCGACGCCACGACCGCCGCGCTCGACGAGCAACTCGACGCGCGCCGCGTCGTCGCCATCGACGCGCTGTTCCCGCTCGACACCGCGAAGCGCCGCACGCTGATGACGACGCCCGCCACCACGCGCGCCTCGCGCGACGCCGGCCACGCGCTCTTCGCCGCCGACGGCGTGCCCGTCACGGTGATCCGCGATTCGACAGGCTTCGTCGCGCAGCGCATCGTCGCGACCATCGTCAACATCGGCTGCGATATCGCGCAAAAGCAGATCGCCACGCCGTGCGATATCGACCTCGCGGTCACGCTCGGCCTGGGCTACCCGCGCGGCCCGCTCGCGCTCGGCGACGCGCTGGGTGCGAGCACGATCCTCACGATCCTGCGCAATATCCACACCGTGCTCGGCGATCCGCGCTATCGCCCTTCGCCATGGCTCGCACGCCGCGCGCAGCTCGGCCTTTCGCTGACGCGCGCAGAAGCATCCGAAGCAACCGACATCAACGCATCGAACGAGGCACCGCAATGAGCGCCGAACTCCGCAGCACCCGCCCGCAAGGTCACGAATCGACACTCGTTCTTACGCTGTCGAACCCGGGCGCGCGCAACGCGCTGCACCCCGACATGTACGCCGCCGCTATCGAGGCCTTCGACGCCGCCGAGCGCGATTCGTCGCTGCGCGCGATCGTCCTCACCGGCGCGGACAACTTCTTCTGCGCGGGCGGCAATCTGAACCGCCTGCTGGAAAACCGCGCGAAGGATCCGTCTGTGCAGGCCGCCAGCATCGACATGCTGGCCGCGTGGGTCACGGCCATGCGCCAGTCGAGCAAGCCGATCATCGCAGCCGTGGAAGGCGCGGCCGCCGGCGCGGGCTTTTCGCTCGCGCTCGCCGCCGACCTGCTCGTCGCCGCCGACGACGCGAAGTTCGTGATGGCCTATTCGCGCGTGGGCCTCACGCCCGACGGCGGCGGCTCGTGGTTTCTCGCCCGCTCGCTGCCACGCTCGCTCGCGTTCGAACTGATGGTCGAAGGCAAGCCGATTGGCGCGGCGCGTCTCGCCGAGCTCGGTGTCGTGAACCGGCTCGCGAAGCCGCAGACGGCGCTCGACACGGCGCTCGCCTGGGCCGACGAGCTCGCGAAGATTTCGCCCAACTCGGTGGCGCGCATCAAGGGCCTCACGAACGGGGCGGACACGCAGCCGCTCGAAACGCAGCTCGCCTCCGAACGTGACAGCTTCGTCGCGTCGCTGCACCACCGCGACGGCCTCGAAGGCATTTCGGCGTTCCTCGAGAAACGCGCCCCCGTCTACAAGTAAAACGCGAGACCGACACGCCCATGAGCGAATACCAGTTGCCCAAGCGCCGCCGCATTTATCTGATGCGGCACGGCGACGTCACCTACTTCGACGACTCGGGTCGCGCGATCGACCCCGACACCGTGCCGCTCAACGAGAACGGCCGCACCCAGGCAAGCGCGGCGGGCGAGGCGTTCGCCTCGCAGGGCGTGCGCTTCGATCGTGTGATCGTGAGCGGCTTGCGCCGCACGGTCGAAACCGCGCAGCACGTGCTCGCGGCAACGGGCCAGTCGGTCGAACTCGAAGTGCAGCCCGCGTGGGAGGAGATTCGCGGCGGGCGCCTCGCCTCGATTACGCCCGCCGAAGTCGGCGATGCGTTCCTGCGCGTGTTCGACGGCATCGTGCCCGAAGACACGCGCTTTCTGGGCGGCGAGACCATCGGCGAGCTGCTCGACCGCGTGCTGCCGGCGCTGGGCGCGCTGCGTGACGATCCCGCATGGGACACGGCGCTGCTCGTGCTGCACGGCGGCGTGAACCGCGCGATTCTCTCGCACGCGATCACGGCGGGCGGCCGCACGTTCTTCGGCCATCTCGCGCAGGCCACGGGCTGCATCAACGCGCTCGATGTCGGCAGCGCGCCGCGCGACTGGGTCGTGCGCACGCTCAACTACGCGCCGCCCTCGCCGCTGCACAGCGAGGTCCGCAACACGACGATGGAGATGCTTTACGCGCAGTACCTGCGTTATCGACCGGGCGCGTAGCGCGCGGCGGCCCACAGGAGACACACGAGAAGGGAGACAACCATGGCGCAAGCCACCCCGGATGGAGACACGAAGGACAACGCGCAAACGCGCACCGACTACTCGGCGTTCGAAGGCACGCGCCCGGTTGCCGAGCGGCAGCGCTTCGACGCCGGCGCGCTCGCCGCCTGGCTCACGGCCCACGTGGAAGGCTTCGAGGGCCCGCTCACGGTCGAGCAGTTCGCGGGCGGCCAGTCGAACCCCACGTTCAAGCTCGTCACGCCCGGCCGCACCTACGTCATGCGCGCCAAGCCTGGCCCGAAGGCGAAGCTGCTGCCTTCGGCGCACGCGATCGAGCGCGAATACCGGGTGATGGACGCGCTGGCCGCGACCGATGTGCCCGTTGCGAAGATGCTCGCGCTCTGCGACGACGAAGCCGTGATCGGCCGCGCGTTCTATGTGATGGAGTTCGTCGAGGGCCGCGTGCTCTGGGACCAGTCGCTGCCCGGCATGACGCGCGAAGCACGCGGCGCGATCTACGACGAAATGAACCGCGTGATCGCCGCGCTCCACAACGTGAAGCCCGAGGCGGTGGGTCTTGCCGACTATGGCAAGCCCGGCAATTATTTCGCACGCCAGATCGATCGCTGGAGCCGCCAGTATCAGGCCTCCGAAACGGAGCGCATCGACGCAATGCATCACCTGATCGCGTGGCTGCCGCAGCACATGCCCGACGAAACCGGCGACGGCGGCGCGCGCGTTTCGGTCGTGCACGGCGACTACCGGCTCGACAACCTGATCTTCCACCCGAGCGAGCCGCGCGTGCTGGCCGTGCTCGACTGGGAACTCTCCACGCTCGGCGACCCGCTCGCCGACTTTTCCTATCACTGCATGGCGTGGCACGTCGATCCCGCGCAGTTCCGCGGCATCGCGGGGCTCGACTGGCAGGCGCTCGGCATTCCCGACGAAGCGCATTACGTGCAGCGCTATCAGGCGCGCACCGGTCTCGAGATTCGCGGCGACTGGAACTTCTACCTCGCATACAACATGTTCCGGATCGCGGCGATCCTTCAGGGCATCATGAAACGCGTGGTGGACGGCACGGCCGCGAGCGCCCAGGCCATCGACGCCGGCCGGCGCGCCCGACCGATGGCCGAACTCGCGTGGCGCTACGCGCAGAAGGTTCGCTGAAACTCATTCGAGCACGACGCCCTCTTCCTCTTCCTCTTCATAGTCATTGCATCGCATTGCGAGGCCACCGATGAATTTCGATTACTCCCCGAAAGTGCAGGCGCTGCGCGAGAAGCTGCTCGCGTTTTTCGACGAACATATCTATCCGAACGAAGCCGTATTCCACGAGGAAATCGAGCGCAATCGTGCGGACGGCAACCCGTGGGTGCCCACGCAAATCGTCGAGCAACTGAAGGAGAAGGCGCGCGAAGCGGGCCTGTGGAACCTGTTCCTGCCCGCCTCGGAGCGCGGCGCGGGCCTCACGAACCTCGAATACGCGCCGCTGTGCGAAATCATGGGCCGCGTGCACTGGGCGCCCGAAGTGTTCAATTGCAGCGCGCCCGACACCGGCAACATGGAGACGATCGAGCGCTACGGCAGCGAAGCGCACAAGCAGCAATGGCTCGCGCCGCTGCTGCAAGGCCAGATCCGCTCGGCGTTCCTGATGACCGAGCCCGACGTGGCCTCATCGGATGCGACCAACATCCAGACGCGCATCGAGCGCGATGGCGACGAGTACGTGATCAACGGCACGAAGTGGTGGTCCTCGGGAGCGGGCGACCCGCGCTGCGCGATCTACATCGTGATGGGCAAGACCGATCCCGACGCACCGCGCCATGCGCAGCAGTCGATGATCCTCGTGCCCTCAGACACCGCCGGCATCACCGTGCGCCGCCCGCTCACCGTATTCGGCTACGACGACGCGCCGCACGGCCACATGGAGATCAAGCTCGACAACGTGCGCGTGCCCGCCTCGAACATTCTGCTCGGCGAGGGCCGCGGCTTCGAGATCGCGCAGGGGCGGCTCGGGCCCGGCCGCATCCATCACTGCATGCGCCTGATCGGCCTGGCCGAACGCGCGCTCGAATGCATGGCGAAGCGCGCCCTCTCGCGCGTGGCGTTCGGCAAGGCGGTCGCCCAGCAAACCGTCACGCAGGAGCGCATTGCCGAGGCGCGCTGCATGATCGAGCAGGCGCGCCTGCTTACGCTCAAGACCGCGTACATGATGGACACCGTGGGCAACAAGGGCGCGCGCGGCGAAATCGCCATGATCAAGGTGGTGGCGCCGAACATGGCCTGCCAGGTGATCGACTGGGCAATCCAGGTGCACGGCGCGGCGGGCGTGAGCGGCGACTTCCCGCTGGCTTACGCGTACGCCTCGGCGCGCACACTGCGTTTCGCCGACGGCCCCGACGAAGTGCACCGCAACGCCATCGCCAAGCTCGAACTCGCGCGCTACATGGACGCGGGTGCGGCCTCGCGCGTGGAGATGCCGGTTACGCGGTCGTAAGCAGGTCAACGTGCGATTGCATCGGGCACGGCCTTCGCGTCACGCGAAGCGGCCCGATGCAATGCGAGGCGCTCGTCACGGTTGCACGGCGAGTGCCTTCACCACCATGGCCAGCGTGCGGCGCCGGATCCACCCGCTCGATAAGCGAATGGCGAACCAGTAGGGCGTCATCATCGCTCTCGTGCGCCACGATGGACAATGAACGAATGTTTCGGTCACAAGGCGTGCATTCCCCTGCCCCAACGTCGCCACGCGAAAACGCAAAACCAGTTTCGCGACATCGGGGCGCACGAGCGCCGCGAATGCGTCGGCATCGGCCACTTCTAGCAGCCCGAAATCGGGCCGCCAGAAGCGACCCGCGAGCCCGAGCGAGAGTTCGTGGTCATCGCGCTGAAGCAGCGTGAACGTGCCGAAGCCGAAGGGCTCATACGGCTTCGCGTGCCTGCGCCGGACAAGGCGATCTGGCCACTCGCGCAGATGAAGGAGCCCATTGATGACCGGATCGGAGCGCATATCGAGACTCGCGACGGCATCGATAATGTGCGCTGACGAGGCCCCGGCTACCGGCGCTTCATGGCGCTCATAAAACGTATGACTGGGCAGAAAACGTGTCAAAGGCGTCGCTTGCTCGACCATCACAGACCTTGTGCGAACCACTGTGTTTGAACGATAAACGCCATGATGCCAGTCAGCGGCGCAGAAGGAACCCATGAGGCGATTGAGGTCACTGGAGCACGCTCAGCGCCGCCCCCCGATCTATGCTAATTTGCGCCAGATCCGGCGTCGCGCCAGGTGTCGCGGCGCCCTCCCTCACTGGTGCCAAGGAGCCACGATGATCGATGTCTACAGCTGGGCCACGCCGAACGGTCACAAAGTCCATATCATGCTCGAGGAAACCGGCCTCGAGTACCGCGTGCATCCGGTCGATATTGGCGCCGGCGACCAGTTCAAGCCCGAATTCCTCGCCATCAGCCCGAACAACAAGATTCCCGCCATCACCGACTCCGAAGGCCCGCGCCGGGCAGACGGCGAGCCGTTCTCGCTGTTCGAGTCGGGCGCGATCCTGATCTATCTCGCCGCGAAAACGGGCCGCTTCATGCCCGAAGATCTCGCCGCGCGCTACGACGTGCTGCAATGGGTGATGTTCCAGATGGGCGGCCTCGGGCCGATGCTCGGCCAGGCGCACCACTTCCGCATCTACGCGCCCGAGAAGATCGACTACGCGGTCAATCGCTATACGAACGAGGCGAAGCGCCTCTACAACGTGATGGAAACGCAGCTCGAAAAGACCGAGTATCTGGCGGGCGACGAGTACACCATCGCCGACATCGCCGCGTTCCCGTGGACGCGCTCCTGGCAGAACCAGGGCGTCGATCTCGACGCGCTGCCCAACGTGAAGCGCTGGCACGAAGCGATCGCAGCGCGTCCGGCGGTCAAGCGCGGCGTCGAGGTGCTCGCGAACGCGCGCAAGCCGCTGATGGACGACAAGGCGAAGGAAATGCTGTTCGGCGCGACCCAGTACGCGAAGCACGCGGCAGGTTGATCGCCGCGCGGTAAAAACAAGGGGCGCCCGCCTTGCAGCGGAGCGCCCCTTTTTATTGCGCGCGCAACCTTCCTAGAAGTAGTGGCGCGTAATGAATTCGGCCACGCAAGCGGGCCGCTCGCCGCCCTCGCGCTCGATGCTCACATCCCACACGACCTGTACGCCTCCGCCTTCCACGTCGCTCGCTTCCTTCACCGCGATCCGCGCGCGCACCTTCGCGCCCACCGGCACCGGCTGCGTGAAGCGCACGCGATTCAGGCCGTAGTTCACGCCCATGCGCTGGCGCATATGCAGCGTCTCGCCGAGCAGCGCGGGAATGAGCGAGAGCGTGAGGAAGCCGTGCGCGATCGGGCCGCCGAACGGCGACTCGCGGCGCGCGCGTTCCGCGTCGATATGAATCCACTGGTGATCGCCCGTGGCATCGGCAAAACCCTGCACGTCCGCTTCAGTCACCACGCGCCAGCCGCTCACGAGCGCGGGCGCGCCGATCAGCGCGCGCAACGCGGCTGCGTCGGCGATCTGCATCACGTCACTTTCGCTCATGATGCGGCCCCCGGATGGCGAAGGCCGAACAGCGCCTTCGAGCGCACCGTCACGATCAGTTCGCCATGCTGGTTGTGCCCTTCCCACAGCGTTTCGACGATGCCGCGATCGGGCTTGCTCTGCGACACGCGCTTGCTCACGACCGTATTCGTCATCGTGAGCGTGTCGCCCACGCGCGTGGGCTTGAGCCAGCGGATCTCGTCGACACCGGGTGAACCCATCGACGTGGAGTCCCTCAGGAAGTTGCGCACGAGCATGCCCATCATGATCGAGCAGGTGTGCCAGCCGCTCGCGACGAGCCCGCCGAACATCGACGCTTCGCCCGCCGCTTCGCTCAGGTGGAACGGCTGCGGATCGAACTGCTCCGCGAACTGCACCACCTCGTCGCGCCCGAACGTGTGCGAACCGATCACATAGCGCTTGCCGACTTCAAGATCTTCGTAACTCAGGCCCATCCCAGACTCTCCGCTTGTATGCCGTGCTGCCACCGCGCCTCACGCCGCCCGCGCAAAGCCGGGCAGCGACGCGAAGCGCGCAAGATGATGATCGACGTCGCCAAGCGTCGTTTCGATGATCGCGAGACGCTTGAACAGGTGCGCCGCCGCGACTTCGTTGGTGACGCCCATGCCGCCGTGCAACTGCACGGCCTGCTGGCCGACGAAGCGCGCCGCCTGCCCCACGCGCACCTTCGCCGCCGAGATGGCGCGACGCCGCTCGTCGGGCGACTCGCTACTGTAACGTGCGGCGGCGAGGTACGTGAGCGAACGAGCCTGCTCCGCGTGGATCAGCATCTCCGCCATGCGGTGCTGCAATGCCTGGAAGCGCGCGATCGGCACGCCGAACTGCTGGCGCGTCTTCGTGTATTCGACGCTCGCATGGTTGAGCGCGTCCATCGCGCCCACCGCCTCCGCGCACAGCAGGAAGGTGGCGTAGTCCGCGATCTTCTCCCACGTGGCGGCGCCGGTGTGCGCGTCGCCCAGACGGCGCGCGTGCGCGTCCCTGAACGTGAGCGTCGCGGCGCGCTGACCGTCGATCGTGCGGTAGTCGCTCACCTCGACGCCCTTCGTGTCGCGAGCGACGATGAAGAGCGCCACCTCGCCAGCCAGCCGCGCCGGCACGATCCAGTAGTCGGCCTGGGCGCCGTGCTGCACGACCGACTTCGTGCCGGAGAGCGCAAAGCCGTCGCCGGTTTCCTGCGCCTGCGTATCGAGCGAGAACAGGTCGTAGCGCGCCTGCGGTTCGTGGAACGCGGCGGCGAGCTTGACCTCGCCCGAGGCGACCCGTTCGAGCAGCGCCGCGTTTTCCGCGTTGGAGGCACCGGCGAGCTTGAGCGCTTCGACGCCCACGGCGCTCGCCCAGTACGGCTCCACGACCAGCGCGCGGCCCAACTCCTGCATGACCACGAGCATGTCGAACGGCGTGCCGTCGAAACCGCCCTGCTCCGAAGGCACCGGCAAGGCCGTGAGGCCGAGTTCGACGAACGCCTTCCAGTGCTCGCTCGACACGCCCGCGGGCGACTTCACGATCGCCTGGCGTGCTTCGAAGCCGTAGTTCTTGTCGAGATAGCGACGCAGCGCGTCGGCGAGTTGCTGTTGTTCTTCGGTGAAATTGAAGTTCATTGCGCCGCTCCTCAAATCCCCAGGATCATCTGCGAGATGATGTTCTTCTGGATTTCGTTCGACCCGCCGTAGATCGACGTCTTGCGATAGTTGAAGTAGTACGCCGCGAGCGGTGCCGCGTCGTCGTCGCCGCCTGCCGCGTGGGCGCGCTCACCTTCCAGGAAGGCCGGATCGAACGGCGCCGCAAGCGGGCCGACCGCATCGACCATCAACTCGGTCAGCGCCTGCTGGATCTCGGTGCCCTTGATCTTGAGCATCGACGCCTCGGGGCCGGGGCCGCGCCCGTTGGACGCGCTCGCGATCACGCGCTCGGCCGTGACTTCCAGCGCCATCAACTCGATTTCGACGGCCGCCACGCGCGCGGCGAACACGGGATCGTCGAGCAGCGGCTTGCCGTTCTTCTTCTGCTTGAGCGCGACGCCCTTGAGGAAGGCGAGTTCGCGGTTCGAGGCGCCCACCCGGGCGATGCCCGTGCGCTCATGGCCGAGCAGATACTTCGCGTAGGTCCAGCCGCGGTTCTCCTCGCCGACGAGATTCTCGACGGGCACCTTGACGTCCTCGAAGAATACTTCGTTGACCTCATGGTCTTCGTCGAGCGTGATGATCGGGCGCACGGTGATGCCGGGCGTCTTCATGTCGACGAGGATGAACGAGATGCCTTCCTGCTTCTTCGCTGCCGGATCGGTGCGCACGAGGCAGAACATCATGTCGGCGTGCTGGCCGAGCGTGGTCCAGGTTTTCTGGCCGTTGACGACGTAGTGGTCGCCCTCGCCGCTTTTGACAAGCACGGCGCGGGTGCGCAGCGAGGCGAGATCGGAACCGGAGCCCGGCTCTGAGTAGCCCTGGCACCACCAGTCCTCACCGGACAGGATGCGCGGCAGATAGCGACGCTTTTGGGCCTCGTTGCCGTACTTCATGAGCACGGGCGCGACCATCGAAACGCCGAACGGCAGCACCATCGGCGCGCCAATGCGGCCGCACTCGGCGTCCCAGATATGGCGTTGCGTTTCGCTCCAGCCGGGGCCGCCCCATTCCACGGGCCACGCGGGCGCGGACCAGCCCTTCTTGCCGAGCAGCTTGTGCCAGCTGGCAATGTCGTCGCGCGTGAGGCGTTTGTGGTTGAGAACCTTGTCGCGCATCGCTTGAGGCAGGTTAGCCTCGAGCCAGGCGCGGATTTCGGCGCGAAACGCGTCGTCGGCGGGGGTGTAGTCCAGATCCATGCGCAGTGTCTCCTGGCCGCGGCCGGTGCGGATCGAACCCGCGCCGCGGCGAAGACCCGCGTGACGTTATTGCAGCGGACCCTTCAGCGCGGCCGGAACCGGCAGCGGCATCACATCGATGCCTTCTTCGACGAGAGCTTGCGCATCTTCCGCGGAAGCGACTCCACGAATGTTGCGCGACGGCGCTTCGTTATAGTGAATGCGCCGCGCCTCCTCGGCGAAACGGTCGCCTACGTTCTCCGTCTTCTCGAGGACCTCGCGTATCACTCGCATCGCATGCGCCTGCCACTGCTCCGCCTGATCGCGAGGCGGCGCCTTGGGCGTTTCGCTCGCGCCGGAGAGGTTCAGCCGGGGCGCGGACGGCACGCGGGTCACATGGGTGGCGCCGCACATCGGACATTCGACCAGCTTGCGGGACAGTTGCGACTCGAAGTCGTCAACCGATGCGAACCAGCCTTCAAACCGGTGGCCGTCTGGACACTGTAAATCGAGGACCTTCATGGGAATCGAGGCTTGCGTTGAGTGTAGCGCAAAACGTAAATTTGTGAACGACCGTTCGAAACAAATCTTGCGGCCAACCACCACGGATTATCGCGGGCGATCGATTGTAGCTCCGCTGGCACGGGCGCGCTGAAGGTGCTTCGGCTTCCGCTTTGCTCCATACGGTTGCCTCAATGAAAAACGGCGGCCACGCGGGCCGCCGTCTACCGGAAAATCGATGCACGCCGCGCGTGTCAGCCCTGCTCCGGCTGCGCGAGTGGCCATGCGCCCGAGAGCGCCTTTTCGAGCCAGAACGTGCCGATGATCGTTTTCACGTCGGTGATCTTGCCCGTGCGGACCCATTCGAGCAATTCGGGAACCGTCGCCGTGAAGGTTTCGAGAAACTCGCCGTCGTCGAGTTGCGCCGCGCCCGCCGTCAGGCCGCGCGCCAGATAGATGTCGATGAACTCGGTCGAGTACGAGATCACGGGGTGGATCTGCGCGAGATAGATATACTCGCGCGCCGTGTAGCCCGTCTCCTCCTTCAGTTCGCGGATCGCGCAAGCGAGCGCACCCTCCTGCGGATCGAGCTTGCCGGCCGGGAACTCCGTCATCACGCGCGCGAGCGGATAGCGGTACTGGCGCTCCATCAGCACGCGCCCATCGTCGAACAGCGGAATCACCATCACCGCGCCGGGATGCTGAACGAACTCGCGCGTGGCGTGCTTGCCGTCAGGCAGGGCCACGGTGTCGCGCTTGAGGGTCAGAAAGTTGCCCGCGTAAAGTGTCGTGCTTTCCACGCACGTCTCGGCGAGCGCCGGATCGTGTTGATGATGTTCAGCCATGTTCAGCCTCGTGGGTGCTCAAGAAGTCGGGAAATTGCGGGCGCGCCGCTTGAACGGGATTCGATCGAACGCCGCGCGCCGGCCGTCAGGCCGGGCCGCGCGCGTCACGCCGTGCGGCGTTTGACGAGATATTGCCAGGTGAAGCCGGGAAACGCGAACACGACAAAAAGACTGAAGGTGATCGCGTAGAACTGCCAGCCCTGGTCAAAGCGGTTGCCGGCGCGCGCTTCCAGCAGGAAGCCGAACGCACCGACCACACAATACAGCACGATCATTTCAGCGATGCGAATCCACGCACTCTTCTTCGGTGCGCGAAGCGGCACGACGCCGAACAATCGCTGGTTGAGGAACGGCAGGTTGGCGCCCGCGAGCGCCAACAGCACGATAAACCAGCCCGCTGCCGACATCAGAGCGGCAACGTATGCGAAACGGCCTGCAAGCAGAGCGACATCAGCGGGCCCGGAATGATGCCGAGCACGAGCACCGCCACGCCGTTGAGCGTGAGCAGCGCGCGGTTGCATGCGTGGCTCTCGATCGGCGCGGTGTCCTGCGGCGCGTCGAAGTACATCAGCTTGACGATACGCAGGTAGTAGAACGCGCCGAACAGCGACGTGATCACGGCGAGCACGGCAAGCCACGTGAGGCCCGCGTTCATGGTCGCTTCGAGCACGGCGAGCTTCGCGTAGAAGCCGACCGTCGGCGGAATGCCGGCGAGCGAGAACATCATGAGCATCATGACGAACGCGAACACCGGGCTGCGCTGGTTCAGGCCCTTGAAGTCGTCGATCGTTTCCGCCTCGAAGTCGCGGCGGGTCAGCAGCATGACGACGCCGAACGCGCCGAGCGTCGTGATCAGGTAGACGATGCTGTAGAACATGGCCGAGCTGTACGCGCTGGCCGCGCCCGTCGCCTTGTTGTCGACGATGCCGGCGAGCAGGCCGAGCAGCACGAAGCCCATGTTCGAAATGGCCGAGTACGCGAGCATCCGCTTGACGTTACGCTGCACGATACCCGTGATGTTGCCGACGATCATCGACAGCGCCGCGAGGATGATCAACATTTCCTGCCAGTCCACGGCCAGCGGAAGCAGACCCATCACGAGGAAGCGCACGGCCCAGGCGAATGCCGCGACCTTCGGGCCGCCGCCGGTGAGCAGCGTCATGGCCGTGGGCGCGCCTTGATAGACGTCGGGCACCCACATGTGGAACGGCACTGCGCCCATCTTGAACGCCACGCCCGCGACGATGAACACCACGCCGAACAGCAGGACGATATCGTTGATGTGACCGGAGGCGACGGCCTTGAACACTTCGTTCAGTTCGAGCGCACCGGTCGCACCGTACAGCATCGAGATGCCATAGAGCAGGAAGCCGGAAGCCAGCGCACCGAGCACGTAGTACTTCATCGCCGCTTCGTTCGACTGCGCCGCATCACGACGCAGTGCGATGACCGCGTAGAGCGAAAGCGACATCAGCTCGAGGCCGAGGTACAGCGTGAGGAAGTTGTTGCCCGAGATCATGCAGATCTGGCCAAGCAGCGAGAACATGCCAAGCAGGAAGAATTCGCCCCGGAACATGTCGCGGTCTTCGAGGTACTTGCGCGAGTACACGATCGACACGGCGTAGCCGAGCGTGACCACGGACTTCATCGCGCTGGCGAACGGGTCGACCACGTACATGCGCGTGAAGTAGTAGTGCACTTGCGGATCGAACGCGTTCACCGCAAACCAGATGCCGGCCACGACCGTAGTCAGCAGCGCGATGAAATAGGTCGTGCGACGGCCCGAAGGGCCGGAGAACGTGTCGTTGATCCACGCGACGACGAGGCCGGTCATCACCAGGGCGTCGGGTAGCAGAGCGTTCAAAGGGGCGTTTGGCATGATCTTTTGTTCCTCCGCTCGGTATTACTGTGACAGCGGCAGTTTCGACACTGCGACGTGGGAGAGGAGGTTTTCCACGGAAACGTGCATCACATCGGTAAAGGGCTTCGGGTAGATGCCCATGAAAAGCGTAAACAGCGCGAGCACCGCAAGAATGAAGTATTCGCGACAGTTGATGTCCTTCAGCTCGCGAACATGATCGTTCGCGATGGCGCCGAAGTACACCCGCTTGTACATCCACAACGTATAGGCCGCGCCCAGGATCAGCGTGAACGCCGCCCCGAATGCGATCCAGAAGTTGAACTTCACAGCCGCCAGGATCACCATGAATTCGCCGACGAATCCCGAGGTGCCCGGCAGGCCGCAGTTGGCCATCGCAAACAACATGGCCAGCGCGGCGAACTTCGGCATGGTGTTGACCACACCGCCGTAGTCGGCGATATCGCGCGTGTGCATGCGGTCATACAGCACCCCGATGCACAGGAACATGGCGCCCGAGACGAAGCCGTGCGAGATCATCTGGATCAGCGCGCCTTCCACGGCCAGCTGGCTCGACGGGCCGAACATAAAGAAGCCGAGCGTGACGAAGCCCATGTGGGCAATCGACGAGTACGCGACCAGCTTCTTCATGTCCGCCTGCACCATCGCCACGAGGCCGATGTAGATCACGGCGATCAGCGACAACGTAATGATGACCGGCGCCAGGTAATGACTCGCGTCCGGGGCGACCGGCAGCGAGAAACGCAGGAAACCGTATGCGCCGAGCTTCAGCATGATGGCGGCCAGCACGACCGAGCCGCCCGTAGGCGCTTCCACGTGCGCGTCCGGCAACCACGTGTGGACCGGCCACATCGGCACCTTGACGGCGAAGGCGAAGAAGAACGCGATGAACAGCAGGATCTGCGGCGTCATTGCAATCTTCGCATCCTGCCAGGTGGCGAGATCGAAGGTCCCCGTGATGCGGTACAGGTACAGCAACGCAACCAGCATGAGCAGCGAGCCGGCCAGCGTGTAAAGAAAGAACTTGAACGCGGCGTACACGCGGTTCGGGCCGCCCCACACGCCGATGATGATGTACATCGGAATGAGCGTGGCTTCGAAGAACACGTAGAACAGCAGACCGTCGGCGGCGCAGAACACGCCGATCATCAAACCGGACAGGATGAGGAACGCCGAGTAGTACTGCGCGACGTTCTTCGTGATGACCTGCCAGCCCGCGATCACGACGATCACGGTGATGAGCGCCGTGAGCACCACGAACCACATCGCAATGCCGTCGACGCCCAGGTGATACGAAATATTGAACCGCTCGATCCAGACCGACTTCTCTTCGAACTGAAGAGAAGCCGTGGTCGTATCGAAGCCCGCAACGAGCGGAAGGGTGACGAGGAAACTAAGCACCGAACCGATGAGTGCGAGCCAGCGGTCCGCACTCGGGTTCCGACGGGAACCCACTACAAGAACGATGATGCCGAATACGATCGGCATCCAGATCGCAATACTGAGAATCGGAGTTGCGTGCATGCGTTTCCTCGCCTTATTTGCCGCTGAGCGTTACAAACAGGGTAAGGAGGCCAAGCATGCCAATGATCATGGCAAATGCGTAGTGATAGATATAGCCGGATTGCAGGAAACGAATGACAGTTGCAAACCAGCCGATAAACTTGGCGCTCCCGTTCACGACGCCGTCGATCACGACGACATCGCCCTCCTTCCACAGACCGCGACCGATAGCGACCGCTCCGCGAGCGAAGACGATTTCGTTGATCTTGTCGAGGTAATACGCGTTAGACAGCAGCTTGTAGACCGGCGAGAACGTGCGCGACACCACGGCCGGCAGTTCCGGGCGCTTCATGTAGAAGAACCACGCCACCACCACACCCGCGAGTGCGAGCCATACCGGCAGACCCGAGAACGCATGCGCGCCCATCGCGGCCCAGCCCTGGAACTCCTTGCCCATTTCCGCGAGCGCTTCGTGGTTCTCGCCAATGAAGATGACGTTCTGGAACGCCACGCCATTGGAGAAGAAGTTGCCGAAGAGCAGCGGCTGGATCGCGAACGCACCGGCGATCACCGAAGGAATCGCGAGCAGGACGAGCGGCACCCAGATCACCCACGGCGACTCGTGCGGCACGTGCGCGTGGTGATCGTCGTGGCCGTGACCATGACCGTTGTGAGCCGAGTGTGCGGCTTCGATGCCCATCGGCGACTCGGGATGCTTCGGACCGCGGAAGCGCTCTTCACCGTGGAACACGAGGAAGTACATGCGGAACGAGTACAGCGCCGTGACGAACACGCTGGCCACGACGGCGAAGTAGGCGAAGCCCGAACCCGGCAGGTGCGAGAGCTTCACGGCGTCGATGATCGAGTCCTTCGAGTAGAAGCCCGAGAAGAACGGCGTGCCGATCAGCGCGAGCGAACCGACCAGCGACGTGATCCACGTAATGGGCATGTACTTGCGCAGGCCGCCCATGTTGCGCATGTCCTGGTCGTGGTGCATGCCGATGATGACCGAACCCGCGCCGAGGAACAGCAGCGCCTTGAAGAACGCGTGCGTCATCAGGTGGAAGATCGCGACCGGGTAGGCCGAGACGCCGAGCGCCACCGTCATGTAGCCGAGCTGCGACAGCGTGGAATACGCGACCACGCGCTTGATGTCGTTCTGGACGATGCCGAGGAAGCCCATGAAGAGCGCGGTAATGGCGCCGATCACGACGATGAACGAGAGCGCCGCTTCCGAAAGCTCGAACAGCGGCGACATGCGCGCGACCATGAAGATACCGGCCGTCACCATGGTTGCCGCGTGGATCAGTGCGGAGATCGGCGTCGGGCCTTCCATCGAATCGGGCAGCCACACGTGCAGCGGGAACTGCGCCGACTTGCCCATCGCGCCGATGAAGAGGCAGATACACGCAACGGTGAGCAGGTTCCACGAGGTGCCCGGGAACGTCAGCGCGGCGATTTCGTGGCCCTTCGCGAACACGTCGTTGTAGTTCAGCGAGCCGCCGTACGCGAGCAGCAGACCGATGCCGAGCAGGAAGCCGAAGTCGCCCACGCGGTTCACGAGGAACGCCTTCATGTTCGCGTAGATGGCGCTTTCACGCTTGAAGTAGAAGCCGATCAGCAGGTACGAGACGAGACCCACCGCTTCCCAGCCGAAGAACAGCTGCAAGAAGTTGTTGCTCATCACGAGCATCAGCATCGAGAACGTGAACAGCGCGATGTACGAGAAGAAGCGCTGGTAGCCCTCTTCTTCCGCCATGTAGCCGATCGTGTAGATGTGCACCATCAGCGACACGAAGGTCACGATGACCATCATGAGCGCCGTCAACGAGTCGATGAGGAAGCCGACTTCGAACTTCAGGCCGCCAACCGACATCCATTCGTAGACCGTTGCGTTGAAGCTCGCGCCGCCCATCACGTCGAGCAACGTGATGCACGAAAGCACGAACGCAATCGCTACGCCCAGAATGGTCACCGTATGCGCGCCCGCGCGCCCGACCGTCTTGCCGAACAAACCGGCAATGAGAGATCCGGCGAGTGGCGCCAGCGGGATCGCCAGCAATAAGGATTCGTTGAGTGTTGTTGCCATAGCAGCCTGCCTTAGCCTTTGAGCTGATCGAGGTCCTCGACGTTGATCGTGTCGAGGCTGCGGAACAGAGTCACAAGAATAGCCAGACCAATCGCGGCTTCCGCTGCCGCAACAGTTAGCACGAAGAACACGAAAATCTGTCCGTGAACGTCACCGAGATAATGCGAGAACGCGACGAAATTCGTGTTCACCGCCAACAGCATCAGCTCAATCGCCATCAGGATGATGATGACGTTGCGCCGATTGAGAAAAATGCCAACGATCGAGATCGCAAAGAGGATCGCGCCGAGGACGAGGTAATGGGCCAGTGTCAGCATGGTTCGCTCCTTCGCGCTTAGCTCTTCGTTGCCGGTGCAGCCGGTGCGGCGGCCGCCGCGGGTGCAGCGCCGGCTTCGGCTTGCGCCGGTTCCGCCGGCTCCGGCACTTCCACGACGGCCTGCATCTTCACGAGGCGCACGCGGTCCTGGCGACGCACGCTGACCTGCTTCGACACGTCCTGGCGCTTCGAGTCCTTCGGCTCGCGCACGGTCAGCGCGATGGCCGCGACGATCGCCACCAGCAGCACGAGGCCGGCGACTTCGAAGGCAAAGATGTAGTCGGTATAGATGATCTTGCCGATCAGGTGCGCGTTCGAGATCGCGGCGGCGGCAGCCGGCGTGGTGTCGGGCACCGGCGTGCTCGTCGCACCGTAGCCGTGCCACAGGATCAGCGCGGTTTCGATCACGATGATCGCGCCCACGATGGTCGCCACCGGGATGAAGCGCTTGAAGTCGCGGCTCAGCACGTCGATGTTGATATCCAGCATCATCACCACGAACAGGAACAGCACCATCACCGCGCCCACGTAGACGAGCACCAGCAGGATCGCAAGGAATTCGGCCTCGAGCAGCATCCAGATCGCGGCCGCGTTGAAGAACGCGAGCACGAGGAAGAGCGCAGACGAGACAGGATTGCGCGAGGTGATCACCTTCAGCCCTGACAGCGTGAGCAGCAGCGCGAAGATGTAAAACAGGACGGTCGTGAATTCCATGATTACTGGTTCATCGTTGAGGCCTTCGTGAGGCGGATTGCGCGGCGCAAACTGGCGGCCAGACCAGTGAGCGTCGCGCCGCGGCGGTCAGGCTGAGGTCATGCGCGGCCCATCTGGCACACGCGTTCCCAACAGCCGGCCCGAACCGCGGGCCGATGCAGCGTCAAACTGAAAGATCAACGGTACGGTGCATCCGCTGCCTTGTTCGCCGCGATCTGCGTTTCATAGCGATCGCCAACGGCCAGCAGCATATCCTTCGTGAAATACAGGTCGCCGCGCTTCTCGCCGTGATACTCGAGAATGTGCGTTTCGACGATCGAGTCGACCGGGCAGCTCTCTTCGCAGAAACCGCAGAAGATGCACTTGGTCAGGTCGATGTCGTAACGCGTCGTGCGGCGCGTGTTGTCCTCGCGCACTTCCGATTCGATCGTGATCGCGAGCGCGGGGCACACGGCCTCGCACAGCTTGCACGCGATGCAGCGCTCTTCGCCATTTTCATAGCGGCGCAGCGCGTGCAAACCGCGAAAACGCGGGGAAATGGGCGTCTTTTCTTCCGGGAACTGCACGGTGAACTTGCGCTTGAAGGCGTAACGACCCGTCAGCGCGAGCCCCTTGAGCAGCTCGGTCAGAAAAAACGTCTTGAAGAAGCTTTGGATAGCGTTCATGGTTGTGTTCGCCCCTTATTTCCAGATGCTCAACGGCGACATGTACCAGAAGCCGACCACGATCAGCCACACGATGCACACCGGAATGAACACCTTCCAGCCCAGACGCATGATCTGGTCATAGCGATAGCGCGGGAACGTCGCGCGGGCCCAGATGAAGACCGACAGCAGGCAGAAGACCTTCAGCACCAGCCAGAACACGCCCGGGATGAAGTCGAGGAACCCGAACGGGGCGCTCCAGCCGCCAAGGAACAGCACCGAAGCAAGCGCCGAGATCACGATCATGTTGATGTACTCGGCGAGGAAGAACAGCGCGAACGCCATACCCGAGTAATCGACCATGTGACCCGCGACGATTTCCGACTCCCCTTCCACCACATCGAACGGGTGACGGTTCGTTTCGGCAATGCCCGAGATGAAGTAGACGACGAACATCGGCAGCAGCGGCAGCCAGTTCCACGAGAGGAACGTGATGCCCCAGTTCGCGAACATGCCGCGCATCTGGCCTTCAACGATCACGGAAAGATTCAGGCTGCCCGACACCATCAGCACGACGACAAGCGCGAAGCCCATCGAAATTTCGTACGACACCATCTGCGCCGCGGCGCGCATCGCGCCGAGGAACGCGTACTTCGAGTTCGAGGCCCAACCCGCCAGAATCACGCCGTACACGCCGATCGACGAGATCGCCATCGCGTAGAGCAGGCCCGCGTTGATGTCGCCGAGCACCGCGCCCGCCTGGAACGGAATCACCGCCCAGACCGCGAAGGCCGGCACCACCACCATGATCGGCGCGACCATGTAGATCCAGCGGCTCGCCTGCGCGGGCTGGATGACTTCCTTGAGGAGCAGCTTCAGCACGTCGGCGATCGGCTGCAAGAGACCGGCGGGACCGACGCGGTTCGGACCGAGACGCACGTGCATCCAGCCGATCAGCTTGCGCTCCCACAGGATCAGGTACGCGACGCACAGCAGGATCACCACCGCGACGACGAGAATGCGCACCAGCGCCCACACGGTGGGCCAGGCCACGCCGAGCAGCTGGCTGCCGCCCGCATTGATCGTATCGAACAAGCTCATTTACGCCTTCTCCACCAGCAGTTCACCGAACAGGCTGCCGAGTTGCGCACCGGCCGGCGTCGCCGCCGACACGCGCACCACCGTCGGCGCAAGATTCGCATCGCGCGTTGCCGGCGCGCTCACCGAGAGTTCGCCCTGGCGCACGCGCACGGCGTCGCCTTCCTTCAGCCCGAGTTCGTCGAAATACGCGGCGGGCAGGCCGACGGCGTTCGCCACGCGGGCGGCCATCGTGAGTTGCAGCGCTTCGCCGCGGCGCACGATCGGGTCGGCGTGATAGATGGGCACGTCGGCAATACGCTCGAAGCGGCCTGCGGCTGCCTTGGCGAGGCTGCCGCGGGCGATCGTGGCGCTCGCCTTGTTCGACAGGCGGCCTTCGAAGCTGCCGTCGCCAAGCGCCTTGCGGCGCACTTCTTCGGCGGTGTCGTATTCGAAGCCGGGGGCGCCGAGCAGCGTGCCCAGCACGCGCAGGACCTTCCAGGCCGGACGCGCTTCGCCGAGCGGGCGCACGACGCCGTTGAAGGTCTGAGCCGTGCCTTCGGCGTTGACGAAGGTGCCCGACGTTTCCGTGAACGGCGCGATCGGCAGCAGCACGTCCGCGTAGTCGAGGCCCGTCTTGTACGGCGAGAACACGGCGACCATTTCGGCCTGCGCGAGCGCGGCGCGTGCGGCGGCCGGGTTCGCGGTGTCGAATTCCGGCTCGACGTTGAACAGCAGATAGCCCTTGCGCGGCTGCTCGAACGCTTCGCGCGCATTCAGGCCGTCGCGGCCCGGCAGTGCGCCCGCGAGGTGCGCGCCAACCGTGTTGGCCGCTTCCGTGAGGAAGCCGAGGCTTGCGCCCGTCGTTTCGGCGATGAACTGCGCGGCTGCGTGCAGACGCGAGAATTCCGGATGCTGAACCACGGCGTTGCCGAGCAGCACGAAGCGGCGCTCGCCGCTCGCAAGCGATGCGGCAACCTGTTTCGCGGCTTCGCTGGCCTGGGCGCCCGCGAAGCCTTCCGGCACCGCAACGCCCTTCGCTTCGGCAACCGCCGCCGCGATCGAGGCCAGTTCGTCGAGCCATGCCGAAGGCGCGGCGACGATGCGTTGCGCGTTCGGGATCAGCGAACCGTCGGCGGTCGCGTTCAGGAACGTGACCTGTGCCCCGCCCTTCGCGGCCTGGCGCAGGCGTGCGGCAAACAGCGCGTGATCGCGGCGCAGGAACGAGCCGATCACGAACGCCGAGTCGGCGTACGAAAGGTCGGCGATCTTCGTGCCGAGCCACGGCGCGCCTTCCAGCGGCGCGGAGAAGTCGCTCTGACGCAGGCGGAAGTCGACATTCGGCGTGCCGATCGCGTCTGCGAACTGCTTCGCGAGATAGAGTTCTTCGGTCGTGCTGTGCGGGCTCGCGAGCAGCGCGAGCTGGCTCTCGCCGTGTTCGTCGCTAATGCCCTTGATGCCCTTCACGACGTAGTCGAGCGCGGTCTGCCAGTCGGTTTCCACCCACTGGCCGCCCTGCTTGATCATCGGGCGCGTGAGACGGTCTTCGGCGTTCAGGCCTTCGTACGAGAAACGGTCCTTGTCCGAGATCCAGCATTCGTTGATGGATTCGTTCTCGAACGGCAGCACGCGCATCACGCGGTTGTTCTTCACCTGAACGACGAGGTTCGCACCCGTTGCGTCGTGCGGGCTCACCGACTTGCGGCGCGACAGTTCCCACGTACGCGCCGAGAAGCGGAACGGCTTGCTCGTGAGCGCGCCGACCGGGCACAGGTCGATCATGTTGCCCGAGAGCTCCGAGTCGACCGTCTTGCCGACGAACGAGGTGATTTCCGAGTGCTCGCCGCGACCGAGCATGCCGAGCTCCATCACGCCGGCGATTTCGTCGCCGAAGCGCACACAGCGCGTGCAGTGGATGCAGCGCGACATCTCTTCCATCGAGATGAGCGGACCGACGTTCTTGTGGAACACCACGCGCTTTTCTTCGCTGTAGCGCGAAGCGGACTTGCCGTAACCGACGGCCAGATCCTGAAGCTGGCATTCGCCGCCCTGATCGCAGATCGGGCAGTCGAGCGGGTGGTTGATCAGCAGGAACTCCATCACGGCTTGCTGACCCTGCACGGCCTTGTCCGACATGGTGCGCACGACCATGCCTTGCGACACCGGCGTCGCGCACGCGGGCACGGCCTTCGGCATCTTCTCGACATCGACGAGACACATCCGGCAGTTGGCCGCGATCGACAGCTTCTTGTGATAGCAGAAGTGCGGAATGTACGTGTCCACCCGCTGCGCAGCCTGGATCACCATGCTGCCCTCGGGCACATGCACCTTCTTGCCGTCTATTTCAAGTTCAACCATGATGGTTAATCGTCCCTAACCTGTTACCGCTCAATTTCACAGCGGCATTCCCCGTCACATCGCCGTTGCGTCGTGCTACGCGGTTCGCACACAACGCGCTGTCCTTCGCCCTTTAGGCAGCCACCGTTTCCGAGGCCGCGTGCGAGCCGGCATGACCGCCGACGAGACAACGCTTGTTGTGCACGTGATATTCGAATTCGTCCCAATAGTGCTTGAGCATGCCGCGCACCGGCATGGCCGCCGCGTCGCCCAGCGCGCAGATCGTACGGCCCATGATGTTGCCCGCCACCGAATTCAGCAGGTCCAGGTCTTCCTGGCGGCCCTCGCCGTGCTCGATGCGGTTCACCACGCGATACAGCCAGCCCGTGCCTTCGCGGCACGGCGTGCACTGGCCGCACGACTCTTCGTAGTAGAAGTACGAGAGACGCAGCAGCGAACGCACCATGCAGCGCGTTTCGTCCATAACGATGACCGCGCCCGAGCCGAGCATCGAGCCCTGCTTGGCGATGGAGTCATAGTCCATGTCCGTCTGCATCATCAGGTCGCCCGGAATGACCGGCGCCGACGAGCCGCCCGGAATCACGGCCTTCAGTTTCTTGCCGCCGCGCACGCCGCCTGCGAGCTCCATGAGCTTCGCGAACGGGGTGCCGAGCGGAATCTCGTAGTTGCCCGGACGCTCCACGTCGCCCGACACCGAGAAAATCTTCGTGCCGCCGTTGTTCGGCTTGCCGAGTTCCATATACGTCTGCGGACCCACGGTCAGCAGGAACGGCACCGCGGCGAACGTTTCGGTGTTGTTGATCGTGGTGGGCTTGCCGTACACGCCGAAGCTCGCCGGGAACGGCGGCTTGAAGCGCGGCTGGCCCTTCTTGCCTTCGAGCGACTCGAGCAGCGCGGTTTCCTCGCCGCAGATGTACGCGCCATAGCCATGGTGAGCGTGCAACTGGAACGAGAAGTCCGTGCCGAGAATGTTGTCGCCGAGGTAACCCGCCTGGCGCGCTTCTTCCAGCGCCGCCTCGAAGCGGCGATACACCTCGAAGATTTCGCCGTGGATGTAGTTGTAGCCCACGGTGATGCCCATGGCGTACGCGCCGATGGCCATGCCTTCGATCACGCTATGCGGATTCCAGCGCAGGATGTCGCGGTCCTTGAACGTGCCCGGCTCGCCCTCGTCCGAGTTGCAGACGAGATACTTCTGCCCCGGGAACTGACGCGGCATGAAGCTCCACTTCAGGCCGGTCGGAAAGCCTGCGCCGCCTCGGCCGCGCAGGCCGCCGGCCTTCACGTCGGCGATCACCTGCTCGGGCGGAATCTTTTCTTCGAGGATACGGCGCAGCTGCTTGTAGCCGCCGCGCGCGACGTAGTCTTCGAGATGCCAGTTCTCGCCGTTCAGGCCCGCGAGAATCAGGGGTTTGATGTGACGGTCGTGCAACGAAGTCATTTCGAAAGCTCCTCGAGCAGCTGGTCGATCTTCTCGCGGCTCATGAAGCTGCACATGCGGTGATTGTTCACGAGCATCACCGGTGCGTCGCCGCACGCGCCCATGCACTCACCTTCCTTCAAGGTGAACTTGCCATCGGGCGTGGTTTCGCCGAAGTCGATACCGAGCTTCTGCTTCAGGTAGTCGGCGGCGCTCTCCGAGCCGCCATCCGGGCCGAGCTGGCACGGCAGATTCGTGCAGAGCGTGATCTTGTGCTTGCCGACCGGCTTCGTCTCGAACATCGTGTAGAACGTGGCGACTTCCTGGACCGCGACAGGCGGCATGCCGATGTAGTCGGCCACGAACTGCATGATTTCGGGGGACAGCCAGCCCTGCTCTTCTTGAGCCACGGCCAAAGCCGCCATCACGGCGGACTGTCGCTGATCGGCGGGGTACTTCGTCAACGCGCGATCGATTTCTTTCAGGCCTTCAGCTGAGATCATTTTCAGACACGACTCTTTCAATTCCTACCGTTTCAATTCCCGCCAGACAAACCCCTGCCGCGCGTTGCGCATTCCTGCTCGCTGCGACAGTCCTGGCGTTCCCGGTATTTCGCCGTGCGCTCCGCTCCTGCGAAGCGCGCCGGCAGCTTGCTACCTAGCGGTCGATTTCACCGAACACGATGTCCTGCGTACCGATGATCGTCACCGCGTCGGCAATCATGTGGCCGCGCGCCATTTCATCGAGCGCGGACAAATGGGCATAACCCGGCGCACGGATCTTCAGACGATAAGGCTTGTTCGCGCCATCTGACACCAGGTAGATGCCGAATTCACCCTTCGGATGTTCGACGGCAGCATATGCCTCGCCTTCGGGCACATGGAAGCCTTCCGTGAAGAGCTTGAAGTGGTGAATCAGCTCTTCCATGTTCGACTTCATGTTCACGCGCGAAGGCGGCGCAACCTTGTGATTGTCGACCATCACCGGACCCGGATTCTTGCGCAGCCACTCAATGCACTGTTTCGCAATACGGGTGGACTGGCGCATTTCCTCGACGCGCACGAGGTAACGGTCGTAGCAATCGCCGTTCACGCCCACCGGAATGTCGAAGTCCATCTGGTCGTAGACTTCGTACGGCTGCTTCTTGCGCAGATCCCACTCGATGCCCGAACCGCGCAACATCGCACCCGTGAGGCCGAGTTGCATGGCGCGCTCGGGGCTCACCACGCCGATGCCGACAAGACGCTGCTTCCAGATCCGGTTGTCGGTGAGGAGCGTTTCGTACTCGTCGACGCAACCCGGGAAGCGCGTGAAGAAGTCGTCGATGAAGTCCAGCAGCGAACCCTGGCGCGCCTCGTTCATGCGCGCGAGCGCCTTCTCGTTGTGGATCTTCGAAGCCTTGTATTGCGGCATCGCGTCGGGCAGATCGCGGTACACGCCGCCCGGACGGTAGTAGGCCGCGTGCATGCGCGCGCCCGACACCGCCTCGTACACGTCCATCAGGTCCTCGCGCTCGCGGAACGCGTAGAGGAACACCGCCATCGCGCCGACGTCGAGCGCGTGCGAGCCGATCCACATCAGGTGGTTCAGCACGCGCGTGACTTCGTCGAACAGCACGCGGATGTACTTCGCGCGGACCGGCACTTCGATGCCGAGCAGCTTTTCGATGGCCATCACATAGCCGTGCTCGTTGACCATCATCGACACGTAGTCGAGACGGTCCATGTACGGCACCGACTGGATGAACGTCTTGTTCTCGGCAAGCTTTTCCGTCGCGCGATGCAGCAGCCCGATATGCGGATCGGCGCGCTGGATCACTTCGCCGTCGAGCTCGAGCACGAGGCGCAGCACACCGTGCGCTGCCGGGTGCTGCGGGCCGAAGTTGAGCGTGTAGTTCTTGATCTCTGACATGCGACCCTCTTAGTGTTTCCTCAGACCACCGTAGCGATCCTCGCGGATCACACGCGGCGTGATCTCGCGCGGCTCGATCGTGACCGGCTGGTAGACCACGCGCTTCTGCTCCGGGTCGTAACGCATTTCGACGTAACCCGAAATCGGGAAGTCCTTGCGGAACGGGTGTCCGATGAAGCCATAGTCGGTCAGGATGCGGCGCAGGTCGGGGTGGCCTTCGAAGACGATGCCGAAGAGGTCGAACGCCTCGCGCTCGTACCAGTTCGCCGAACTCCAGATCTCGACGACCGAAGGCACGATGGGCACATCGTCGTCGGGGCCGAACACGCGCAGGCGCAGGCGCCAGTTGTTCGTGAGGGAGAGCAGTTGCGACACAGCCGCGAAACGCGGGCCTTCCCATGCGCCGTCGCCGTAGGTCTGATAGTCGACGCCGCACAGGTCGATCAATTGCTCGAAGCGCAGCGAGGGGTTGTCGCGCAGCTCCTTGGCCACGCCGAGGTACTCACCCGCCTTGACGACCAGCGTCAGCTCGCCAAGTGCCTCGGTGAGGCTGACGATGCGCGCGCCAAGGGCCGCTTCGAGGTTCGCTTTCAGGGTCTCGAGTTTGCTTGCCATATTGTGGGGAGGCCGCGGCCTTTATTGACGGGCGATGGTGCTGGTGCGGCGAATCTTCGCCTGCAACTGGATCACCCCGTAGACCAGGGCTTCCGCTGTCGGCGGGCAACCCGGCACATAGACATCGACCGGCACGATGCGATCACACCCGCGCACGACCGAATACGAATAGTGGTAGTAGCCGCCGCCGTTGGCGCACGACCCCATCGAAATGACCCAGCGCGGCTCGGCCATCTGGTCGTAGACCTTGCGCAGCGCGGGCGCCATCTTGTTGCACAGCGTGCCGGCGACGATCATGACGTCCGACTGACGCGGGCTCGGGCGGAACACCACGCCGAAACGGTCGAGGTCGTAGCGGGCCGCGCCCGCGTGCATCATCTCGACCGCGCAACACGCCAGACCGAACGTCATCGGCCACAGCGAGCCAGTGCGCGTCCAGTTGATCAGCTTGTCAGCCGTGGTGGTGACAAACCCTTCCTTCAAGACCCCTTCGATACTCATGTGCTTTCCACTCCAGACGGACAGCCCACAGTTTCCCCGCAGTGCCGCCCATGCTATCCGGCGATTAACCCATTATTCCCAGTCGAGACCACCCTTCTTCCAGATGTAGGCAAAGCCCAGCAGGAATTCGAGCAGAAACAGCATCATCGACAGGAAACCGGGCCAACCGATGTCGCGCAGGGCCACACCCCACGGAAACAGGAATGCCGTTTCGAGGTCGAAGATGATGAAAAGGATGGCGACCAGGTAGTAGCGTACGTCGAACTTCATGCGCGCGTCTTCGAACGCTTCGAAGCCGCACTCGTACGGCGAATTTTTTTCGCTGTTTGGCCGGTTGGGACCGAGGACCTTGCCAATTGTCACTAGCGCTATGCCCAGACCGAGACCTACGAGGAGGAATAGAAGGACGGGGTAATAGGCAGCGAGGTTCAAGGCTATCCTCTATATCGGTTGGTTCTGAGGTTCCGCAGGAACTTGCATCGCTCCGCGGGAATCACTTCACGTACTTCGCGCTGCGAACAGAAAACGAACACGACGTAAGAAGCAAAAATGCCAGCCGAAGCTGAAGCAAGCGGCTGGCATTTTTTAGATAACATTGGTGCCGACGGCGAGACTCGAACTCGCACAGCTTTCGCCACTACCCCCTCAAGATAGCGTGTCTACCAATTTCACCACGTCGGCACTACATGCAATCCGGGACAACAAATTCTTGCAACCCGCGAATCGCTTCAAGACTTAAATTCTAACTTGTTTCCGTTCTTTGTTCAACGCACAAAAACAAGTTTTTCAGAATTATTTCGGCACGTCGTTGCCCGGGTTCGAGGCTGCTGCAACCGGAGAAGCCGCCGCCGGAGAAGCCGCCGCGGGTGCCGAAGCAACCGGAGCCGAGGCCACGACAGGGGCTGGTGCCGCAGCGCCAAGCACGCCCGCCGAAGGCTTCGCATGATACGACCCCAGGTAGGTTAATGCAAGGGTCGACACGAAAAACACCGTTGCGAGAACGGCAGTAGTCCGCGAAAGAAAGTTCGCGGAACCGCTCGCGCCGAACAGGCTGCCCGAGGCGCCGCTGCCGAAAGCCGCGCCCATGTCCGCGCCTTTGCCGTGTTGCAGCAATACGAGGCCGATCACCCCGAGCGCCGACAGAAGCTGGACGACGATAATCAACGTTTTCAAATACAGCATCACACTCACCTGAGTCCTGGTTGAGCGCCCGCCCCTGGCCGAGGCAAACGCATAAGCAGCCCGCATGACTCGCTCTATCCCGAGCGAGCCGTGCGCAAGCCTTTAGCCCGCAACGCTGGCGCCCGCCGCAGCGGCCGCGCAGATCGCGAGGAAATCCCCTTCTTTCAGCGATGCACCACCGATCAGGCCACCGTCGATATCGGCCTGACGGAAGAGCTCCGCCGCATTTTCCGGCTTCACGCTGCCGCCGTAGAGCAGCGGCACGTCCGCCACCTGGGCGCCCTTGGCCGCGAGGCGCCCACGCAGGAACGCGTGCACCTGCTGAGCCTGCTCCGAGGTCGCGCTCTTGCCCGTGCCGATCGCCCAGACAGGTTCATAGGCGACGACGATGCGCGCCGCCTCGTCGGCCGACAACACCGCCAGCGCCGCGTCGAGTTGTGCGCCGACCACGCGCTCGGTCGCACCCGACTCGCGCTCCTCGAGCGTTTCGCCTACGCAGACGATGGGCGTGACGCCAGCCGCGAGCGCGCGCTGCGCCTTCTGCGCGACGAGTTCGGAGCTTTCGCCATGGTAAGCGCGGCGCTCCGAGTGACCAACGATCGCAAAAGCGGCTTCGAAGTCGGCGACCATGCCCGCCGCGATTTCGCCCGTGTACGCGCCCTGCTCGTGCGCGGACACGTCCTGCGCGCCCCACAGGACCCGGCTGCCGCCGAGCAGCGCCTGCGCCTGCGCGAGGTAGACAGACGGTACGCACACGCCTACGCGCACGTCCGCGGGCAGCGCCTGCGCGCCGCGTGCGACGCCTTCGAGCAATGCCGCATTGGCCGCGAGGCGGCCGTGCATCTTCCAGTTACCGACTACGAGCTTCGATCGTTGTTTCGTCATTGTTCCGGTTGCTGTTAAAAGCGGACGCAAAACACATAATTTTACTGCGTGAAATCCAGGCGGGTCAAACCACACCGTCCGCGAGGCGCAAAAAATACCCGAAAAAATCCCGAATAATCAAGCATGAACCGCGGCGAGCCGGCGCAAGCCGCTCGCGCCGGGCCGCGATCAGGCTGGACTCAGGCCGCGCTGCTCCAATCGAGCACGATCTTGCCGATATGCTCGCTGCTTTCCATCAGCGCATGGGCCTCGGCAGCCTGCGTCGCGGGGAACACGCGGAACACGACGGGTTTGATGCGGCCCTCTTCGATCAGGGGCCAGACCGTCGTCTTCAGTTCCTGCGCGATCTGCGCCTTGAACTCGACGGAACGCGCGCGCAGCGTCGAGCCGGTGACCGTCAGGCGGCGACGCAGGATCTCGCCCATGTTCAACTCAGCCTTCGAGCCGCCCAGCGTCGCGATCAGCACGATACGGCCGCCGGTAGCCAGCGCCGACAGTTCGCGCGACACATAGCCGCCCGCCACCATGTCGAGAATCACGTCCACGCCGCGATCGTTCGTGAGCGCCTTGACGACCTCCACGAAATCGCCGGTGCGATAGTTGATGGCGCGATCGGCGCCGAGCGCCTCGCAGGCGCGGCACTTGTCGTCGGAACCCGCGGTCGCGAACACGCGAAAGCCGAGCGCATGCGCGATCTGGATGGCCGTCACGCCAATGCCGCTCGACCCGCCCTGCACGAGCAGCGTTTCGTTCTCGCCGCCCTCGCCCTTGCCGAGATAGGCGCGCTGGAACACGTTGCTCCAGACCGTGAAGAAGGTTTCGGGCAGCGACGCCGCCTCGACGTCCGTGAGCCCCTTCGGCACGGGCAGACACTGCCCGAGCGGCGCGACCGCGTATTCGGCGTAGCCGCCGCCCGCGATCAGCGCGCACACGCGGTCACCGATCTTCAGGCCGAACGGATTGTTCTTTTCGTCGATCGTGCCGCCGACGATCTCGCCCGCCACTTCGAGGCCCGGCAGGTCGGAAATACCCGGCGGCGGCGCATACGAACCCTTGCGCTGAAACACGTCGGGACGGTTCACACCCGAGGCGCCCACCTTGATCAGCACCTCGCCCGCCTTCGGCTCGGGGGTCGGCCGCTCGGCCAGCTTGAGCACGTCCGGCGCACCGAATTCGGTAATCTCGACTGCCTTCATGTCACCTCTCCTCAGAGCTCCGCGCCCCTGTCTGGATGGCGTTGCGCACGCGACATGATCGACGCGTGCGCAAGGCCATTCACCCTCATTGTCATAAAAAACGGCCGGCGCGTTCTGCACGCTGCCGGCCGTTGGAGCTTACCGCTTTACTCCTGCGGTTCGCCCTGCGGTGCGCCGCTGGCTTGCTCGTTGAGCAGCGCCTTGGCGGACAGGCGCACGCGGCCCTTCTCGTCCGTCTGGATGACCTTGACCTTCACGACCTGGCCTTCCTTCAGATAGTCGTTGATGTCCTTGATGCGCTCGTTGGCGATCTCGGAGATGTGCAGCAGACCATCCTTGCCCGGCAGCAGGTTCACGATCGCGCCGAAGTCCAGCAGCTTGAGGACCGCGCCTTCGTACACCTGGCCCACTTCGATTTCGGCCGTGATGTTCTCGATGCGCTTCTTCGCTTCGGCCATGCCTTCGCTCGACGTCGAAGCGATCGTCACAACGCCGTCGTCCGAAATGTCGATCGTCGTGCCGGTTTCTTCCGTCAGCGCGCGGATCACCGAACCGCCCTTGCCGATCACGTCGCGGATCTTTTCCGGGTTGATCTTGATGGTGATCATGCGCGGAGCGTAAGCCGACAGCTCCGTGTTCACGCCCGACACCGCCGAGGTCATCTTGCCGAGGATGTGCATACGGCCTTCCTTCGCTTGCGCGAGGGCGACCTGCATGATTTCCTTGGTGATGCCCTGGATCTTGATGTCCATCTGGAGCGCGGTCACGCCGGCTTCCGTACCGGCAACCTTGAAGTCCATGTCGCCGAGGTGATCTTCGTCGCCGAGGATGTCGGTCAGCACCGCGAACTTGTTGCCTTCGAGGATCAGGCCCATCGCGATGCCGGCGACGTGCGCCTTCATCGGCACGCCTGCGTCCATCAGCGCGAGGCAGCCGCCGCACACCGAAGCCATCGACGACGAACCGTTCGATTCGGTGATTTCCGACACCACGCGGATCGAGTAACCGAACTCTTCGGCGCTCGGCAGGCACGCGACGAGCGCGCGCTTCGCGAGACGGCCGTGGCCGATTTCACGGCGCTTGGGCGAGCCAACACGGCCCGTTTCGCCGGTCGCGAACGGGGGCATGTTGTAGTGGAGCATGAAGCGGTCGCGGTATTCGCCTTCGAGCGCGTCGATGATCTGCTCGTCGCCCTTGGTGCCGAGCGTCGCCACAACCAGCGCCTGCGTTTCGCCGCGCGTGAAGAGCGCCGAACCGTGGGTACGCGGCAGCACGCCCGTGCGGATTTCGATCGGACGAACCGTGCGCGTGTCGCGGCCGTCGATACGCGGCTCGCCGTTCAGGATCTGCGAGCGGACGATCTTCGCTTCGAGGTCGAACATGACGTTGCCGACCGTGGCCTTGTCGGCCGCCGTCGTGCCGGCCGCTGCCGCTTCTTCTTCGAGCTTGGCCGACGTGGCTGCGTAGACTTCCTTCAGCTTGGTCGAACGCTGTTGCTTGTCGCGCAACTGGTACGCGGCGAGCAGGTTGTCGTTGGCGATGGCCGTCACGCGCGCGATGAGCGCTTCGTCCTTCGGCGCCGGCGTCCAGTCCCACTCGGGCTTGCCGCCGTCACGAACCAGTTCGTGGATGGCGTCGATAGCCGTTTGCATCTGCTCGTGGCCGAACACGACCGCGCCGAGCATCACGTCTTCCGGCAGCTGGTCGGCTTCCGATTCCACCATCAGCACGGCGCGCTCGGTACCGGCCACGACGAGGTCGAGGCGCGATTCCTTGATCTGCGCGCGCGTGGGGTTCAGCACGTACTCGTTGTTGATGTAGGCCACACGTGCGGCGCCCACCGGGCCGTTGAACGGCAGACCCGAGATCGCCAGCGCAGCCGACGCGCCGATCAGCGCGGGGATGTCAGCCGGGACTTCCGGGTTGATCGACAGGACGTGGATCACGACCTGGACTTCGTTGTAATAGCCTTCCGGGAAGAGCGGACGCAGCGGGCGGTCGATCAGGCGCGAGATCAGCGTTTCGCCTTCCGACGGACGGCCTTCGCGGCGGAAGAAGCCACCGGGGATCTTGCCGGCCGAATAGGTCTTTTCGATGTAGTCGACGGTGAGCGGGAAGAAGTCCTGGCCCGGCTTGGCGGTCTTCGCGCCGACGACGGTCGCGAGCACGACGGTGTCTTCGACGTCGACGATGACGGCACCGCTCGCCTGACGGGCGATCTCACCGGTTTCGAGGCGCACATTGTGCTGGCCCCATTTGAATTCCTTCACGACTTTATTGAACATGGTCATGGTCACTCACTCCTTACTCATTTGTTATGCGGCGCCCGCACACGCGGGCGCTGCGGCAAGACAGGCTCCGGCACCGCACAGGTAGAGGAGTGTTATGCCATTCCAGCGGGTCGCGACCTTGCGACACAGGCGCGCACGATCCGCTGGAATGACACAAAGCTCTGCCTCGAGGCCCGGCCCTGCTGCTTGTACTGCTGATGCTGCGTGGTGATGCCGTGTGTTTTGACCCGGCGCGCTGCGCGTGAAACTTGTACGAATACGTGTACGAAGCGCGCCGTTCAAAAACAAAATGCCTGCATCAGCGGAACTGACACAGGCATCTTTGTGAAAGACCTTCCGGTTACTTGCGCAGACCCAGCTTTTCGATCAGCGCGCGGTAACGATCAGCGTCCTTGCCCTTCAGGTAGTCGAGCAGCTTGCGGCGGCGGCTCACCATGCGCAGCAGACCGCGGCGGCTGTGGTGATCCTTGGCGTGCGACTTGAAGTGCGCGGTCAGTTCGTTGATACGCGACGTCAGGAGCGCAACCTGAACTTCGGGCGAACCCGTGTCATTGGTGCCGCGCGCGAATTGCGCGACGACTTCGGACTTCTTGATATCTGCTACGGACATTTTGCTTTTCCTTTAAAACAAACGAGCGGTCACGGAAGAAAGGCCGTGCCGTGGCTTGGTTCTTTACTGCCTTGCCGCGGATTTGCGACAAGGGGCGTATTGTAGCACAGCCCCGATTTGCCGCGAACCCGCACACAAGAAGCCGTCAAGGGCGCTTCATCTTGCACGATGTGGCCGGCACGGTGCGCTGCGCGGGCAGCGCCAGCATCGTGCGAAAGCCGTAGCCGGAACCCTCGTTGTCGTAACGCACACCAGCCGTGCCCTGCTTGTCCATCTGCATGACGTAAAGGGGTTGGATCGCCTGGTGGTCGTCGGCGCGCATCCACATCGGGTGGAAGCCGCTTTCGTCCCCCTGGAAGTGCAGATCCTCCAACGCCTTCGCGACCGCCACGGGGTCGGCCGTTCCGGCCTTCGTCATGGCCTGGGCGAGCATTTCCACCATCATCGACATGCGCAGCACAGGGTAGTCGTCCTGGGCCGCCGGATAACGCGCGCGAAATGCCTTGTACCAGGCGTCGGAGGCCGCACCGCCCGCGTTCGGATGCCAGTCGGCCACGGCGATCACGCGCTTCACGCCCGCGTCGCCGAGCGCGGCCGGCGCACCGAGGCTGTTGCCATAGAAGGTGTAGAACTTCGTGTCGAGCCCCTGCTCGCGCGCGGCCTTCACGAGCAGCGTGAGGTCGTTGCCCCAGTTGCCCGTAATGACGGCGTCCGCGCCGGCCGCGCGGATCTTGGCGATATACGGCGCGAAGTCCTTCACGCGCCCGATCGGGTGAAACTCGTCGCCAACGACGGCGATGTCCGGCCGGTCCTTCGCCAGCGCCGCGCGAGCGAGCGTACTCACGTCGTGGCCAAAGCTGTAGTCCTGGTTCAGCAGATAGACCTTCTTCACCGACTTGTCGGCCTCGATCACGTCCGCGAGCGCGTCCATGCGCATGCCGGCGTGCGCGTCGAAGCGGAAGTGCCAGAAGCTACAGTTCGCATTGGTGAGCGCGGGATCGTCGGCGGAATAGTTGAGGAAAAGCTCGCGATTGTCGGGTTCGCGCGCGTTCTGGCGGTCGATCGCCGTGACGAGCGCCGCCGCCACCGCCGAGCTGTTGCCCTGCATGACATAGCCGATGTGGCGATCCTGGGCCGCGCGCAACTGCACGAGCGCCGCTTCGGTGCTGCCCTTGCTGTCCAGCACGACGAGTTCGAGCGGATGGCGCCCGTCGCCGAGCGTCACGCCGCCGCGCGCGTTCACGCGCTCCACGCCGAAGCGCAGGTTGCGCTCCACGGCCGCGCCCGCGTCGGCGAACGGCCCGGACATCCCCTCGATCAGCGCCAACTGGATGGGCTTGCCCGTGGGCGCCTCGTCCGCCTGCGCGCTGTGCGAGGCTGCCAACCCCGTTGCCAGCGCCGCCGCCATGGCGAGCATCGCCGCCGCGGCGCGCGTCATTCGTGCCTTCATGCGCTCTTCCCTCGTTTCTGATGCCGACTTGATGCCGGGATGGCGCCAAGCGGATTTCCATTCGAAGCGCGGATCATAGGCCGCGAGCGCGCGCGACGGCAAGACCGGCCTGCGCCACGCAACGAGACAGAACGAGACAGCCGGGCCCCGCGCTCTCGGCGCGCCGTGTCAAAATAAGAGATCCACATTCACGGCGGCCACTGGATCACGGGAACCAGGCCAAACGGGGGACATCATGCACACGCGCCTTTCAACCTCGCTTGCCACGCGTCTGCGCCTCGTCTCGCGCCACGCGCGCCTCGCCCTCGTAACAGGCGTGGGCGCCCTCGCGCTAGCCGGCTGCGCGCAGCCGTGGCAGCAATTCCACGCCGGCGACGACGCGCAATCCGTCATCGCGCGCTTCGGGCCGCCGGCCGAGGTCTACGACCTGCCCGACGGCGGCAAGCGCCTCATGTGGCCGACCCAGCCAATGGGCGAAACCACCACCGCCGCCGACATCGACGCGAGCGGCAAGGTCATGAACGTGCGCCAGGTGCTGCAACCCAACGAGTTCTATCGCGCCGAAATCGGCAAATGGACGCGCACCGACGTGCTCGTGAACTTCGGCCGCCCGGTGGAAACCGCCTACTTCCCGCTGATGAAGAAAGAAGCCTGGACCTACCGCTACCAGGAAGACAACGTCTGGTACATGCTCTACAGCTTCTACTTCGACGATCAGGGCATTTTGCGGCTCACGCAGAAGACGCCCGACCCGCTGCACGACCCGGACCGTCGCAGCACGTTCTGATTTCGCGACACAGAAACAAAAACCCCCGCGCGCTTGCAGCGCCCGGGGGTTTTTCATTTTGCGTGACGAGGCGAGGCGGATTGCCTCGCCTTCGCTGATAGCGCTTGTTACGCTTCGGAGCGCTGCGGATTCACCTTGTCGCCCGAGTACAGCTTGTTGAGCGCCGAGATATACGCCTTCGCCGAAGCGGCGACGATATCCGGATCGGTGCCCACGCCATTGACGATGCGGCCGGCCTTCGAGAGACGCACCGTCACTTCGCCCTGCGCCTGGGTGCCCGTCGTGATCGCGTTCACCGAGTACAGCAGGAGTTCCGAGCCGCTGCCCACTTCGGTTTCGATCGCGTTGAGCGTGGCGTCCACCGGGCCGTTGCCCGCGGCTTCCCCGGTCACTTCCTTGCCGTCTGCCGAGAACACCACGCGTGCGTGCGGACGCTCACCCGTTTCCGAGTGCTGCGCGAGCGAGATGAACTTGAAGTGTTCCTGGTCCTGCGCCTGCGCCGACTCTTCCGTGACGATCGCGATGATGTCTTCGTCGAAGATTTCGGACTTGCGATCGGCCAGTTCCTTGAAGCGCGCGAATGCGTTGTTCAATTCGCCTTCGCTGTCGAGCTGGATGCCCAGTTCCTGCAAACGCTGCTTGAACGCGTTGCGGCCCGAAAGCTTGCCGAGCACGATCTTGTTCGCGCTCCAGCCCACGTCTTCCGCGCGCATGATTTCGTAAGTGTCGCGCGCCTTGAGCACGCCGTCCTGGTGGATGCCCGAAGCGTGTGCGAACGCGTTCGCGCCCACCACCGCCTTGTTCGGCTGCACGACGAAACCGGTGATCTGCGAAACGAGCTTCGACGCCGGCACGATCTGCGTGGTGTCGATGCCGAGGTCGAGGCCGAAGTAGTCCTTGCGGGTCTTCACGGCCATCACGATTTCTTCGAGCGACGTGTTGCCCGCGCGCTCGCCGAGACCGTTGATCGTGCACTCCACCTGGCGCGCGCCGCCGATCTGCACACCGGCCAGCGAGTTCGCCACGGCCATGCCGAGGTCGTTGTGGCAGTGCACCGAGAACACGGCCTTGTCCGAGTTCGGAATGCGCTCGCGCAGCGTCTTCACGAGATTGCCGTAGAGCTCCGGAATGCCGTAGCCGACCGTATCGGCGATATTGATCGTGGTCGCGCCTTCGTTGATCACGGCTTCGAGCACGCGGCACAGGAAGTCCATGTCCGAGCGGCTGCCGTCTTCGGGCGAGAACTCCACGTCGTTCGTGAACTTGCGTGCGAAGCGCACCGCGAGCTTGGCCTGCTCGAGCACCTGTTCCGGCGACATGCGCAGCTTCTTCTCCATGTGCAGCGCCGAGGTGGCGATGAACGTGTGAATGCGGAAGTGGTCGGCGGGCTTGAGCGCGTCGGCGGCGCGCTGGATGTCCTTGTCGTTCGCGCGGGCGAGCGAGCAGATCGTGCTGTCCTTGACCATGCCGGCGATCGTGTGGATCGCGTCGAAGTCGCCGTTCGAGCTGGCCGCGAAGCCGGCTTCGATGATGTCGACCTTCATGCGCTCGAGCTGCTTCGCGATGCGGATTTTCTCTTCCTTCGTCATCGACGCGCCGGGCGACTGTTCACCGTCACGCAACGTCGTATCGAAGATGATGAGCTTGTCTGCTGCCATTTCGGGTCTCCAGGGGGACTTGTTCAGTGTCTAAAACGGATTTTGGGTGTTCGCGCCACCGATGGCGACGCTGACAATGAACGAGGCTTACGGAGGGCGAGCGAGATCAGCGCGGCAGGCGCGCTAGCGCTAGCGTGCTTAGTAGCGCGCCGGCTTGAAGGGAAAAGAGGGGGAACTGGATGGTGTCCATGCCGCCGACTATAGCCGGAATCCGCCGATAGCGCAATTGGAAGCGACCAGCGCGGCCGACCGGAAAAAGAAAAAGGGCCGCGCTCACGCACAGCCCTCTTTTTCATCGATCCCGCGCGCGCGCCCTACCGCTCACGCGGCGACGAGCGGGCCGGATTGTTGCGTCCACGCATGGCCTGATACGCCCAGAACACATAGCCCGAAAGGCCGTAGAGCACGAACAGGCCAAACAGCATCAGCGGCGGGTCCGACGACACCAGCACGAACGCCACCACCACGAGCAGCGTGGCCGCGAACGGCACGCGGTGGCGCACGTCGAGCGCCTTGCCGCTGTAGAACGGCGCGTTCGACACCATGGTCACGCCCGCGTAAATGGTCAGCACGAAGGCCACCCACGGCAGCCAGGACAGCTTCACGGGCACGCGGTTGTCGGTGGCGAGCCAGACGAAGCCGGCAATGAGCGCCGCTGCGGCCGGGCTCGGCAGGCCCTGGAAGAAGCGCTTGTCGACCGAGCCAATGTTCGTGTTGAAGCGCGCGAGACGCAATGCCGCGCCCGAACAGTAGACGAAAGCCGCCAGCCAGCCCCAGCGCCCGAGATCCTTGAGCACCCACTCGTACATCACGAGCGCGGGCGCCACGCCGAACGACACCATGTCCGAGAGGCTGTCGAACTGCTCGCCGAACGCGCTTTGCGAGTGCGTCATGCGCGCGACGCGTCCGTCCATGCCGTCAAGCACCATCGCCACGAAAATGGCGATCGCCGCCACCTCGAAGCGCACGTTCATGGCCTGCACGACCGCGAAAAAGCCGCAGAAGAGCGCCGCCGTGGTGAACGCGTTGGGCAACAGGTAAATGCCGCGCTTTTTCAGGAATTCCTGGCGCGCCGCGCGCCGGCTCGCGGCGACGCCCATGGGCTCCTGCACGGCCTTGTTGCGCCGAAACGGCCGCGGCAGCGGCGCGCCGGCCGGGTTACGGGGTCGACGCTGTTTGAATCCGGCCATCGCTGCCCTCCTTTATGCCGATTGGGTCGGCAGTTCGGCGAGGATCGTCGACGAGGCGGACACCTTCTCGCCAATCGACACGCGCGGGCGGCTGCCCACCGGCAGGTAGACGTCCACACGCGAGCCGAAGCGGATAAAGCCATAGCGCTGGCCGCGCGAAAGCGGCTCGCCGGCGCGCACGTAGCAGAGAATGCGGCGCGCGATCAGGCCCGCGATCTGTACCGAGGTGACGGTCGTGCCGTCGGCCATCGTCAGGACCACCGCGTTGCGCTCGTTTTCGGTCGAAGCCTTGTCGATGGCGGCGTTCAGGTACGCGCCCGGGAAGTACTCGACCTTGGCGACGGCGCCGTCCACGGGCGAGCGCTGCGAGTGCACATTGAAGACGTTCATGAACACGCTGATCTTCAGCGCTTCACGGTTTGCATACGGGTCATGCGCGGTTTCCACGGCGACGATGCGGCCGTCGGCCGGGCACAGCACGGCGTTGGGCTGGCTCGGGATCGGGCGCGGCGGATCGCGGAAAAACTGCACGACGAAGATCAGGATCAGCCAGAAGGGCCATGCGAGTCCGAAGCCTGCGACCGCATGGATCAAGAGCGCCACGACGGCCGCAATGGCGATGAACGGCCAGCCTTCGCGCGCGATGATCGGATGAGGGTAATTCATGGTGGCTTCGCTGTTATTTTAAAAACCGTAGGATAGCAAAAGCCGCCCAGGGTTCATCCCACCTGGGCGGCTTTTTCGGGTCTGACTCAGATCAAGCTGCTGCGCGACTACATAAAACCGCACGCGCAATCAGCCCGAAACCGTCAGATTAGTTCTTCGACTGGTCGACGAGCTTGTTTGCAGCGATCCACGGCATCATCGCGCGCAGCTTCGCACCGACCGTTTCGATCTGGTGCTCGGCGCCCAGGCGGCGACGCGATTGCAGCGTCGGTGCGCCGGCCTTGTTCTCCAGGATGAAGCTCTTGGCGTATTCGCCGGTCTGGATGTCCTTGAGAACGTCCTTCATGACCTTCTTCGTCTCTGCCGTGACGACGCGCGGGCCCGTCACGTACTCGCCGTACTCGGCGTTGTTCGAGATCGAGTAGTTCATGTTGGCGATGCCGCCTTCATAGATCAGGTCGACGATCAGCTTCAGTTCGTGCAGGCACTCGAAGTACGCCATTTCCGGCGCGTAGCCGGCTTCCACCAGCGTTTCGAAGCCAGCCTTGATCAGCTCGACCGTACCGCCGCACAGAACAGCCTGTTCGCCGAACAGGTCGGTTTCCGTTTCTTCGCGGAAGTTCGTTTCGATGATGCCGGCACGGCCGCCGCCGTTCGCTGCTGCGTACGACAGGGCGATGTCACGTGCTGCGCCCGACTTGTCCTGGTGGACAGCGATCAGGTGGGGCACGCCGCCGCCTTGCGAGTAGGTGCCGCGAACCGTGTGGCCCGGCGCCTTCGGCGCGATCATGATGACGTCCAGATCCGCACGCGGGATCACCGCGCCGTAGTGAACGTTGAAGCCGTGCGCGAATGCGAGGGCTGCGCCGTTTTTGATGTTCGCGTGAACTTCCTTCGCGTAGACATCGGCGATCTGCTCGTCGGGCAGGAGCATCATGACAACGTCAGCGCTCTTCACCGCGTCAGCCACTTCCTTGACTTGCAGGCCGGCGTTCTCAGCCTTGCTCCACGATGCGCCGTTCTTGCGCAGACCGACCGTGACGTTCACGCCGCTGTCTTTCAGGTTCAGCGCGTGGGCGTGGCCTTGCGAGCCGTAACCGATGATCGTGACCTGCTTGCCCTTGATGAGGGAGAGATCGGCGTCCTTGTCGTAGAAAACTTTCATGTTGGTTCCTTGGCGAGAGTCTGGTGAATTTCGGTAATGCTATTAGCTTTTGCTGCACCGGATGCGATTAAAGACGCATCCGGTCAAGTTCCGGTGCAAGATCGACTGTGGTCGGGTCACACCTTCAGAATGCGCTCTCCGCGCCCGATGCCCGAGCCGCCCGTACGGACGGTTTCGAGAATCGCGGTTGCGTCGATCGCTTCGATGAACGCGTCGAGCTTGTCGCTCGCGCCCGTCAGTTCGATCGTGTAGGTCTTTTCGGTGACGTCGATGATGCGTCCGCGGAAAATATCCGCCATCCGCTTCATCTCCTCACGTTCCTTGCCGACCGCCCTTACCTTGATCAGCATCAGCTCGCGCTCGATGTGGGCGCCCTCGGTAAGGTCGACCACTTTCACCACCTCGATCAGGCGGTTCAGATGCTTCGTGATCTGTTCGATCACGTCGTCCGAGCCAATGGAAACGATGGTCATGCGCGAGAGCGAACGGTCTTCGGTCGGCGCCACCGTCAAGGTTTCAATGTTGTAGCCGCGTGCGGAGAAGAGGCCAACCACGCGCGAGAGCGCGCCAGGCTCGTTTTCCAGCAGAACGGAAATGATGTGTCTCATGATGTGATCCGCGATTTATCCAGTTAGCCTGGGTGCCGCCCTCCCCCGCGAACTCGCGCGCCCGTTGTGTGGACGCGCGCCGCGCGAGGTCGAAACGGCGCCGTGCAAATACCGTTACAGGTCTTCCGAGCCGAGCAGCATCTCGGTGATGCCCTTGCCGGCCTGTACCATCGGCCAGACGTTTTCGGAAGGGTCGGTCTGGAAATCGAGGAACACCGTGCGGTCCTTCAGGCGCAGCGCTTCCTTGAGCGCCGGCTCGACGTCCGCAGTCTTTTCGATCCGCATGCCGACGTGGCCAAACGCTTCGGCGAGCTTCACGAAGTCAGGCAGCGCATCCATATAGGAATGCGAATAGCGCTTGCTGTATTCGATCTGCTGCCACTGGCGGACCATGCCGAGGTAGCGGTTATTCAGCGAAATGATCTTCACGGGCGTGTCGTACTGCTTGCAGGTCGACAGCTCCTGAATGCACATCTGGATCGAGCCTTCGCCCGTGATGCACAGCACGTCGTCGTCCGGGTGCGCCATCTTCACGCCCATCGCCGCCGGCAGGCCGAAGCCCATCGTGCCGAGGCCACCGGAGTTGATCCAGCGGCGCGGCTGGTTGAAGCGGTAGAACTGCGCAGCCCACATCTGGTGCTGGCCGACGTCCGAACACACGAACGCGTTGCCGCCCGTGAGTTCCCACGCCTTTTCCACCACGTACTGCGGCTTGATGATTTCGCTCGAACGGTCGAACTTCAGGCAGTTCTTCTCGCGCCAGCCTTCGATGTCCTTCCACCAGTCGGCCAGAGCGGCCGTATCCGGGCCGTGTTCGGCGTGCTGAAGTTGCTCGATGAGCTCCTTGAGCACTTCCTTGACGTCGCCGACGATGGGGATGTCGACCTTCACGCGCTTCGAAATCGACGACGGGTCGATGTCGATGTGAATGATCTTGCGCGGACGCGAGGCGAAGTGCGCCGGGTCGCCGATCACGCGGTCGTCGAAGCGCGCACCGATCGCGATCAGCACGTCGCAGTGCTGCATCGCCATGTTGGCTTCGTACGTGCCGTGCATGCCGAGCATGCCGAGGAACTTGCGGTCGCTTGCGCGATAGCCGCCCAGCCCCATCAGCGTGTTCGTGACCGGATAGCCGAGCAGATCGGCGAACTGGTTCAGTTCGCGCGACGCATCCGCGAGGATGATGCCGCCGCCGGTGTAGATATACGGACGCTTGGCCGAGAGGAGCAGCGACACCGCCTTGCGGATCTGCCCCGAGTGGCCCTTGGTGACCGGGTTGTACGAGCGCAGCGAGACGCTCTTGATCGGTTCATACGCGCACGGCGTTTTCGACACGTCCTTCGGAATGTCGATCAGCACGGGGCCGGGACGGCCGGTGCGCGCAATGTAGAAAGCCTTCTTGACGGTAGCGGCGAGGTCTCGCACGTCCTTCACGAGGAAGTTGTGCTTCACGCAGGGACGCGTGATGCCGACCGTATCGCACTCCTGGAAGGCGTCTTGACCAATCGCGGCGGTAGGCACCTGGCCGCTGATGATCACCATCGGGATCGAGTCCATATAGGCCGTCGCGATGCCCGTCACCGCATTGGTGACGCCAGGTCCCGAGGTCACGAGACACACGCCGACATTACCGGTCGAACGCGCGTAGGCGTCGGCCGCGTGCACGGCTGCCTGTTCGTGGCGCACGAGAACGTGCTGGATTTTGTCCTGCTTGTACAGCTCGTCGTAAATGTAGAGTACCGAGCCGCCGGGATAACCCCAGATGAATTCGACCTGCTCGTCGGCGAGCGCTTTCATCAGCACGGTTCCGCCGATGGAGGTATGAGCTTGGGGGTCAGATTCTTGCGAAGGGGGGACCGACGTGGAGAATTCCGCGCTGGGCATATTCATCATTGACCTTTCGAATTTTCGGCAAAAAATTGATCGGGTGCTCTCTGCCGGGCTTGTGGCTCGGGTTCAAGCGGCGCGTCCAGTTGACAGATGAGCCTCATGGGCCACACCTGAATTGAGACAAGTCACTTATGTTGCGAACCGTCGAAGATAGCGGCTCGCCGCCTTTCGGTCAAGCAATTATTGAGAAGCCGGGCATGAACGTTGCGCGAGCGCGCACACCTCGCGGCGCCGACGAAGGCCGGTAAAACGGCCCACAAAGAGGCTGGCGAGCGGCTAGCAAGCGGCCGCCAAGGCACGCACATCCATGATGCGAAGCATTCTCACGGCCTTCCCGCTACCCTGTAGGCGCGAAAATTTGCTAGGATCCGCGAGTTTTACGACATTTTTCGAACGATTACGCGTACGCTGGTGGCGGCGCCCTGCAACGGATGGCATCAGACAAGGAACTCGCCGACTTTCTGGCAGGCGTCGAAAGACGCGCGTTCAAGCAGACGGTCTACGCCGTAAGGGACGACGACGCCTCGCTCGACATCGTGCAGGACGCGATGATCAAGCTCGCGGAAAAATACGGAGACCGTCCGGCCGCCGAACTCCCCCTGCTCTTCCAGCGTATTTTGCAAAATACGATGCACGACTATTTTCGTCGGCAGAAAGTACGCAATACGTGGGTGAGCCTGTTTTCGTCGCTCGGCAACGCCGACGACGAGGACTTCGACCCCCTCGAGACCTTCGAGGCCCAGCAGGGCACAGTCGGCGCCGAAAGCAGCGAGCAGCAGATCGAGCGCGCCCAGGTGCTCCAGATGATCGACGACGAAATCCAGAAATTACCGGCACGTCAACGGGAGGCGTTTCTGATGCGTTACTGGGAGGATATGGATGTCGCCGAGACTGCCGCCGCCATGGGGTGCTCCGAAGGCAGTGTGAAAACGCACTGCTCCCGGGCCACCCACACGCTGGCTCATGCGCTCAAGGCCAAAGGAATCACGCTATGAGCTCCGCCCTCGAAAACAAAGAATTAGCGTTCGTGCAGGAGATGCGTCGCGCGCTCGACGAGAGTGCCGCCAGCCTGCCCGCTCCCACCACTGCCCGACTCGCCGCCGCCCGCAAGGCCGCGCTCGCCCGCAAAAAGGCCGAGTTCGTGCTCGTGCGCGCGCCGGCGCTTGCCGCGCCGGGCGTGGGCAGCATGAGCGGCGCGGATATGAGCCTGCCCAAGCGCCGCCGCTCGGCGTTCGCGCGCTTCGCGCTCGCCTGGCCGCTCGCGGCGCTGGTGGCGGGACTCTTTGCCATCGCGTACTTCGAAGATCAGCAACGCACTGCCGAACTCGCCGATATCGACGCGGCCATGTTGAGCGACGACCTGCCGCTCACCGCCTATCTCGATCACGGGTTCAACGCGTATCTGACGCGCGCGCACTAAGGAAAAACGCTTAAGCGGGAGACTGACGGGGTGAGTTACAAGCGCGGCCTGGCCGTTGTCATTGGATCTGTGGTCGCGGCGGTAGTGTCGTATGTGGCGACCTACCCGCGCTTTCATCCCGAGCCGGCTGGCGAGCCCGCGGCCGGTGTCGCCACGCAGGCGAAAGCCCCCACGCCCGACAGTTCGCTCGCGACCACGTTCGCGCCGCTGCCCGGCCAGGACAGCCCGCTCGCATGGGCGCGCCTGAGCGAAGCCCAGCACGCCGCACTCGCCCCCTTCGCCACCGACTGGGACCAGTTCAGCGACGAGCGCAAGCGGAAATGGCTAAAGATCGCGTCACGTTACCCGAAGATGTCACCCGAAGCGCAAAAGCGACTGCATGAGCGCATGACCGAATGGGTGCGCATGACGCCCGAGCAGCGCCGCGTCGCGCGCGAGAACTACCAGGTGTCCAAGGAACTGCCGGCGCAGGCGCGTCAGCGCGCCTGGAAGGCGTATCAGCAGCTTTCCGAAGAGCAGAAGGCGCGCCTCGCCGCCAGCGAGCACAAGCGCCGCCCGACCGTCGTCAGCGCGCCGCCCAGCGGCAACAAGAGCGAGATTCGCGATATCGAGCGGCTCGTCAACGAGCGCGACCGGCGCGGCTTGCCCCATGCGCCGCCCGGCGTCACGGGCGCGTCGGGTGCCGCAGGCGCAAGCAGCACAGGCTCGGGGCTCGCACCCGCCACGCCGGGCGCACCCGGTGAGCCACCGGCGGCATCGTCGTTCGCCGCGGGCATTCCCGCTGCCGGCAGCTTCGTGCCCGCCACGCCGATTCCGGTTTCGCCCGCTGAGGCCCCCGCGGCGTTCAAGGGCTCCTGAAGCCCCCCGGCGCGTCACCCCGCCGTCATTCCCGCGGAGCATCGCCTCGCCATCGTTAACCCCGTAGCGGCCTTGCCGCCGTATCGCCGTGCGCGCTTTCGCGGTTATGCTTGGGGCGTCCTCGTCCACAACTCGTCTCCCAACCGACGCCATCGTGTCCGAAAGCGCCCAAGCCGCCGCCCTCCCGCCCGCCGCCGCGACCACTCCCACCGAAGCGCCTCCGGTCTCGATTCGACGCCGCCTCGCCGCGTTCGTCTACGAGAGCGTGCTGCTCTTTGGCGTGGTCTTCGCCGCAGGGCTCGCGTTCAGCCTCGTCATGCAGCAGCGCAACGGCTACACGTACCACAACCTGATGGCGGCCTGGATCATCCTCGTGGCCGGCGTGTACTTCGTCGGCTTCTGGCACAAGGGCGGCCAGACGCTGCCGATGAAAACCTGGCGCCTGCGCGTGGTGGGTCCGCGCGGCGCGCCGCCCACCCTCGCGCGCGCGGCGCTGCGCTACGGGGCCGCGTGGCTCTGGTTCCTGCCGCCGCTCGTGCTGCATCCGCTCCTGCATCTCACCGTTGCGCACACGCTTGCGCTCTGCGCTGCGTGGTTCGCGCTCTGGGCCGCGAGCGCCCGCTTCGCCCGCGACCGGCAGTTCCTGCACGACCGCATCGCGGGCACGCGCATCGTCGCCGTCACGCCACAACGCGCGACGGCATAAGCCTCTCCTGCCGGCCGGAAGGCACAACGCAGGACTGCGTAACAAGACCTTCTCGTGACTGTCATGTTGCCGTCACGCCCGCATGGCGCAATGCGCGTATTACAAACCCGCCGCGTGCGCCATGGCCCAAAAGACGTCAGCGACCACCCTGTTCCGGCAAACCACCGGACGAGGCACCGACTCCGCCACGTTCCACCCGGCCCCCGGGGGCGGCGCCAGTTTCCCGGCCCCGCCCCTGCCGCTCGACAACGACCCCGACACCGGCAGCCACGACGACGATCATCCCGATCCGACGCGCTATCGCACGATCTGGCTCTCCGACATCCATCTCGGGACCGGCGGCTGCCAGGCGTCGTATCTGCTCGATTTTCTGCGCCACAACGAGTCGGAATACCTGTACCTCGTGGGCGACATCATCGACGGCTGGCAGCTCAAGAAGGGCTGGTACTGGCCGCAGGCGCACAACGACGTCGTGCAGAAAGTGCTGCGCAAGGCGCGCAAGGGCACCCAGGTCATCTACATCCCCGGCAACCACGACGAGTCCGCGCGCCAGTTCTGCAATCTCGCGTTCGGTGACATCCATGTGCGCGAAGAGGCCTTCCACACCACGCTCTCGGGCAAGCGCCTGTGGGTCGTGCACGGCGACCTCTTCGACGGCGTGATCCAGCATGCCAAGTGGCTCGCCTATCTCGGCGACTCGGCCTACACGCTGATCCTGCTGCTCAACCGCTGGTTCAACCGCATTCGCGCGAAGCTCGGCTTCCAGTACTGGTCGCTCTCGCAGTACCTCAAGCACCAGGTGAAGAACGCGGTGAACTTCATCTCGTCGTTCGAGCGCGTGATGACCGACGAAGCGCGCCGGCGCGGCTGCGACGGCGTCGTGTGCGGGCATATTCACAAGGCCGAGATCCGCGACATCGACGGCATCCTCTACTGCAATGACGGCGACTGGGTGGAAAGCCTCACCGCGCTCGTCGAGACCTTCGAGGGCGAATTGCGCATCGTCTACTGGACCGTGATGCGCGCGCCCGAGGCGCAGGCCTCCACCCGCAAGGCTCGCGTGAGCGCCGCCTGATCCGTGGCGGTCGCGCGTAACCGATTGACCGACCGATCGACCGATTGCCCGATTTACCGATCGATTGACTGAGCACCGCAGCACCCATCTGCGCCACGCAGCCATAACCGCACCACCGAACGACAAGAGGGCCGACGACCGATGAAAGTAATGATCGTGACCGATGCATGGGAGCCGCAGGTCAACGGCGTGGTTCGAACGCTGAAGAACACGACGCGCGAACTCATCGCGCTTGGGCACCAGGTCGATATGCTCACGCCGCTCGAGTTCCGCACGATGCCGTGCCCCACCTACCCGGAAATCAAGCTGTCGCTCTTTCCGAAGCGGCATCTGCGCGAGCGCGTCAGCGCGTTCGGCCCCGACGCCATCCATATCGCGACCGAAGGCCCGCTCGGGCTCGCCGCGCGCCGCTATGCGATCGACCATGACCTGCCGTTCACGACCGCCTATCACACGCGCTTTCCCGAGTACGTGCAGGCGCGCTTCGGCATTCCGCTCGCGGCGACCTACCGCTTCCTGCGCTGGTTTCACAAGCCCTCGCTCGCGGTGATGGCGCCCACGCCGGTCGTCAAGACCGACCTCGAGAAGTTCGGCTTTACGAACGTCGTGCTGTGGACGCGCGGCGTGGACCTCGACATCTTCCGGCCGATGGAGTCGAAGGTGCTCAACACGGCGCGCCCGATCTTCCTCTATGTGGGGCGCGTAGCCGTGGAGAAGAACGTCGAAGCCTTCCTCAAGCTCGACCTGCCCGGCTCGAAATGGGTCTGCGGCGAAGGTCCGGCGCTCGCCGAGCTGAAGTCGCGCTATCCCCAGGCGAATTACCTGGGTGTCCTGAACCAGCCCGAACTCGCGAAGGTCTATGCCGCCGCCGATGTGTTCGTGTTCCCGAGCCGCACCGACACTTTCGGCCTCGTGCTGCTCGAAGCGCTCGCCTGCGGCACGCCGGTGGCCGCCTACCCGGTCACGGGCCCGATCGACGTGCTCGGCACGGGCGGCGCGGGCGCCATGAACGAGGACCTGCGCGAAGCCTGCCTCGAAGCGCTCAAGATCGACCGCAGCGAAGCGCGCGCGTGGGCCGAGCGCTTCTCGTGGCGCGCGGCTTCGGAGCAGTTCGCTTCGCACCTCAAGCCGCGCTCGCGCGCGAGCATGGAGCCTTCGAGCGCCGCGGCCTGAGCGCGACGCCCTCCATGGTCCGCACCACGACTGTCCGCAAGCGCGCCGGGGAGACTGACGCCCCCGGCGCAACCGCCCCCCATGCGTGCGATACTGGGGTGCTCTCACGCACCACCATGACGTCACGTCCACCGTCACCGCCGCAAAGTGCCCACGGCGCCCACAGTGCGAGCCCGCCGGGCCGCACCGGCGCCGGCGCCGCCGCGCGTGCGGCGCGGGCCGCCGAAGCGCTGGATCCGCGCGCGCCTGCCCCTGTGCCCGCGCCCGGCAATGCGCCACAGGCCGCTTCCGCGCCGGTTCAAGCGGGGCAAGCGGCTCAACCGGTTCCGGCCGCACCGGCCGTCGCCCCGGAACCGCCCGAGCCCCCGCATCTGCATGAACCGCTCGGCCCCGACGATCCGCTCGCGCCGCTGCCCTTCAATCCGTACAAGGGCAACCGCGGCATCACGCGTGCGTGGAAAGCGCTCAAATACTCGATCAAGGGCTTTCGCGCGGCGATCCGCGAGGAAAGCGCGTTTCGCCAGGAACTCACGCTCGCGGCCATCCTCGTGCCGATCGGCGTGTTCATTCCGGTCGAGCCGGTCGAGCGCGTGCTGCTGCTCGGCTCGATCATGCTCGTGCTGATCGTCGAGCTGCTCAATTCGAGCATCGAAAACGCCGTGGACCGCATCGGCCTCGAACGCAACGAGCTTTCGGGCCGCGCCAAGGACCTCGGCAGCGCGGCCGTGACGGTCGCGTTGCTGCTCTGCGTGATGACCTGGGGGCTCATTCTCGTGCCCCGTTTCGGGCCGCCGCTGCTGCGCTGGCTCGGCGCGCTCTAGCGCAACAACGCGGCCGCCGGGCAGCGGCCGCGCCTGCCCCGCCCATTGCCTGCCTGAGCAAGCGACTTCAAGGTGCCTGTACGCGCGGGCCGTCGGTTTATAATCGAACGACAGTCTTATAACGACCAACCGCGTCCGGGCCGCGCGCACCGCAACATCGAAGCGGGCGTCTGGGCCCGGCACAGCATTTTCAGGGCCGGACGACATGGAAGCCAAACCTCCCCGCCGTACACGCGAACGGATTCTTGAACTGTCGTTGAAGCTGTTCAACGAGATCGGCGAGCCGAACGTCACGACGACGACCATTGCCGAGGAAATGGAGATCAGTCCAGGCAACCTGTACTACCACTTCCGCAACAAAGACGACATCATCAACAGCATCTTCAGCCAGTTCGAGCAGGAGATCGAAAAGCGTCTGCGCTTTCCCGAAGACCATCGCGCCACCATCGACGAGATGTGGGCCTACCTCCAGTACATGGTCGACTTCACGTGGCGCTACCGCTTTCTCTATCGCGACCTGAACGATCTGCTCGCGCGCAACCGCACGCTGGAGATGCACTTCAAGCAGATCATCAGCCACAAGGTGCACTTCGCGAAGCAGTTCTGCGAGCAGCTCGTGGAAGACGGCGAGATGGTCGCCACGCCCGCCGAGATTCACGTGATCTCCACGAATATCGGCGTGATCGCCACCTATTGGCTCTCGTACCAGTTCGTGATGAATCCGCGCAAGTACAACGACCAGGAAGCGATTCGCGACGAGCTGCACCAGGTGAGCGTGCAGATCGTCTCGCTGATGGCGCCGTACCTGCGCGGCCGCGCGCGCGAGCTGTTCGACGACCTCGTTTCGGGCAAGCTGCCCAAGCGCGAGTTCTACGACTATCTGCCGCCGCGCGACGGTACGGCGAAAGACAACCGGGACTGAACACCCAAGGTCAGAAACGAATGAAAGCAGTCTGCGTATATTGCGGCTCCTCGCTCGGAGCCAGCCCCATTTACACCGAAGCGGCCCAGGCATTCGGCCGCGCGCTGCTCGCCTCGAACCTTGCGCTCGTCTACGGCGGCGGCAAGGTGGGCCTGATGGGCGTGATCGCCGACACCGTGATGGCCGGCGGCGGCCGCGCCATTGGCGTGATCCCCGAACTGCTCGTCGACAAGGAAGTGGGCCACGCGGGCCTCACCGAGCTGCACGTGGTGCCCGACATGCATCACCGCAAGAAGATGATGGCCGATCTCTCCGACGCCTTCGTCGCGCTGCCGGGCGGCGCGGGCACGCTCGAAGAGCTGTTCGAGGTCTACACGTGGGCCCAGCTCGGCTATCACCGCAAGCCCGTGGGCGTGCTCAACATCGGCGGTTTTTACGACCCGCTCATGGCGCTGCTCGACCACACGGTGCGCGAAGGCTTCATGCGCGAGACCTACCTCGACATGCTGCAAACCGACAGCGATCCGGTCGCGCTGATCGCGAAGCTCCAGCGCTATCACGCGCCCGCGAAGGACAAGTGGGCGGATCTGCGCGAGAACGTCTGATCCGAACGCGCGCCGTTGCGCCCGCTGTTGGCCCCCCCGTTGCCCCAAGACACACTGGAGTCACTACGATGAGTGCATCGCAATGAGCAAGGTTGTCCTGATCACCGGCGCGAGCCGCGGCATTGGGCGCGCGACGGCGCGTCTGCTCGGCGCCCACGGCTGGACCGTGGGCGTGAATTATCTGCACAACGAACCGGCCGCCGACGAAACCGCCGCCGAGGTGGGCCGCGCGGGCGGCCACGCGCGCGTGCTGCGCGGCGACGTGGCGAACGAGGCGGACGTGGTCGCGATGTTCGACGCGCTCGAATCGGCCTACGGCCGTATCGACGCGCTCGTGAACAACGCGGGCATCGTCGCGCCCGGCAGCCAGGTCGCCGACATGAGCGCCGAGCGCCTGAAGCGCATGTTCGACGTGAACGTCTACGGCGCGTTCCTGTGCGCGCGCGAAGCCGCGCGGCGCATGTCGAAGGATCGCGGCGGCGACGGCGGCGCGATCGTCAACGTGTCGTCCGCGGCGGCGCGCCTCGGCTCCCCCAACGAGTACGTGGATTACGCGTCGTCCAAGGGCGCGGTCGACACGATGACGATCGGCCTCGCCAAGGAGCTTGGCCCGCAGGGCGTGCGCGTGAACGCGGTGCGCCCGGGCCTCATCGACACCGAGATCCACGCCAGCGGCGGCCGGCCCGACCGCGCCGCCGTGCTCGGTGCGCAAACGCCGCTCGGGCGGCCCGGCAGCGCGGAAGAAGTCGCGCAAACGATCGTGTGGCTGCTGAGCGACGCCGCTTCGTACGTCACGGGCGCCCTGCTCGACGTGAGCGGCGGACGCTAGAACGACGAACCGGGTTCGCGCAGGAACGCGGCTTCGTCGTCGGTGGAGGCGCGCGCGAGTTGGGCGTTGCGGTGCGGAAAGCGCCCGAAGCGTTCGATGACCTTGGCGTGGCGCAGCGCGTAATCGTAGTAGCCCTGACCTTCCGGCTCTTTCGCCAGTTCGCCGAAAAGCCGCAGCGACTCGCGCTGCGCTTCGGCGCTTTCGGCGTGCTCGAACGGCAGATACGCGAACGAGCGATGCTGCAAGGTCGGCAAACGCAAGTCGGCGCCGCTCGCCACCATCTCGCGCGCGACGGCAAGCGCCTGCTCGTCGGTGGCAAACGCGTGCGGCGTGCCGCGATGGCAGTTGCGCGAAAACTGGTCGAGCACGATTACGAGCGCGAGCGCCCCTTCGGGCGTCGCGCGCCACGCGTCGAGCTCGCCCGCGGCGGCGGCTTCGAGCAGCGCACCGAAGCGTTCGCGCAACTGGGCGTCGAACGCCGCGCGCTTGCGGAACCACATCTTGCGCTCACGCCCGAACTCCTCCGAATCCGGCGCGCCGAACCAGAAGTCGAGCACGTCGCGCGCGCGAGGATCGAGACTCATCCGGCCAGTTCCAGCACGAGACGCCGCGTGCGCGCACTCTTCTTTTCGAGCTTCGCCACGCGCAGCGCGCCGATTTCCTGCGTGTTGCGCACATGCGTGCCGCCGCAAGGCTGTAGATCGACGTTCTCGATACGCAACAGGCGCACGCGGCCAAGACCCATGGGCGGCTTCACGCTCATCGTGCGCACGAGTTCGGGACGCTGCGCCATTTCCTCGTCAGTGATCCATTCGGTCGCGACGGGATGCGCGCCGGCCACGAGTGCGGCGAGCCGCGCCTCCACGGTCTCGCGCTCGATCGGTTCGACCGTTGCGAAGTCGAGGCGCGCGTAGTCGGTCGTGATACTGCAACCGTCCACCGCGTACGGCAGCACCGCGCACATCAAATGACTCGCCGTGTGCAGGCGCATATGGCGATGGCGGCGCGCCCAGTCGATCTCCGCGCGCACGCGCTCGCCCGCGGCGAGGCGCGCGATGAGCGCTTCCTGGCCGGGCGCGGGAACGTGCAGCGCGTCGTCGGGCGTCGCGCCTTCGAACTTTGCCTTGCGCGTGTCGGCGATCTCGATGCGCGTGCCGTCGGCGAGCACCAGCGCGCCGGCATCGCCGGCCTGGCCGCCGCCGAGCGGATAGAACACGGTCTGGTCGAGGCGCACGCCGTCTTCGCCCACGGCGAGCACGGTCGCTTCGCAGTGCGTGAGATAGGCGTCTTCGCGAAAGAGCGCGCGGGTGGTCGTCATCGTGGGTGTCTCCTTGTTTTGCGTGCGGCGGGCGGCGCGGCTGCGCTTCGGCCAAAGGACCATTATGGGCGCACGGCCAAAGACCCTGTCACACGACCGGAACGCGCGGTCACCGGACTGTACCGGCGCACGGACCGGCACAATCCGGCGCAATCCGGCGCGCGAACTCAACCCGGACGGTTGCGCATCCAGTCGGCGGTGTCGAAGAACGAGTGCAGCAGACGCTCGCGCAGCGGCTCGGGCAGGCCGACGTCTTCCATCGCCCAGGCCATGCAGCGCAGCCACTGGTCGCGCTCGGAGGAGGCGATCGCGAACGGCAGATGGCGCGCGCGCAGGCGCGGATGGCCGAAGCGCTCGATGTAGTGGTCCGGGCCGCCGAGCCAGCCGCACAGGAACCAGAACAGCTTGTCGCGCGAGCCGTCGAGCGTTTGCGGGTGCATCGCGCGGATGCCCGCGAACTCGGCTTCGAGGTCCATCAGGTCATAGAAACGGTCGACGAGTTCGCGCACGCGCGCCTCGCCGCCGACGAGTTCGAAGGCCGTGGGTTTCTGCGGCGCTTCGTCGGCTGGATCGGTCATACGGTCAAAAGAGTACGAAATGAGGGACGGCCATGCGAATGAAGGCGCAGCCGTAAACCAACGATTTTCGCATAGCGGCGTGGAACCGGCGCTGGCGCCCTGAGCGCCCTACGCGTCGCGCAGCGACTGCAACGCCGGCCGCGCGAGCACGTGACGCAAGCTGATCCAGCCCCCCACGCCCGCGCACAGCACGCCCGCGGCAATGCCGGCCGGCACGAGCCACGGATCGAAAGCGAGATAGAACTGAAACACGCGCGTGGCGAGCACCGAGCCCACGACTTGCGCGCCGATCGCCGCCATGAGGCCCGCGAGCGCCCCGACCGAGACGAACTCGGCCACCTGCACCGCGCGCACCTGCTGGTGCGACGCCCCCAGCGCGCGCAGCAGCGCCGACTCGCGCATGCGCTCGTCGCGCGTGCCCGCGAGCGCCGCATAGAGCACGAGCACGCCCGCGGCGAGCGTGAAGATGAAGAGGAACTGCACGGCGCCGATCACCTGCTCCAGCACGCGCTCGATCTGCGCGAGGATCGGCGCGATGTCGATGGCGGTGACGTTCGGATAGCGCGCCACGAGGCCGTCCACGACCCCGCGCTGCGCAGGCGGCAGATGAAAACTCGTGATGTAGGTTGCCGGGAAATCGCGCAGCAGCGGGGGCGGCATCAGCACGAAGAAGTTCACCTTGAACGAGCCCCAGTCGAGCTTGCGCACGCTCGTGACGGGCGCGCTCACTTCGAGGCCGGTCACGTCGAACTTGAGCACGTCGCCGGGCTTCACGTTGATGAGCTTCGCGAGCCCCTGCTCGATGGAAAGCTGCGGCGCGCTCGAATCGCCATACCACTCGCCCGCTTCGATGCGGTTGTCGTCGGGCAGCTTCGTCGTGTACGAGAGATTGAATTCGCGATCGACGAGCCGCCGCGCGTCCTCGCTCTTGTACGAATCGGGATTCACGGGCTTGCCGTTGATCGAGATGAGGCGTCCGCGCACCATCGGCTGGAGATCGCTGTCGGCGTCCCCCGCAATGCCATGCGTGCGCAGCCAGGCGGCCACGGCGTCGCGCTGGTCGGGCTGGATGTCGATGAGGAATTCGTTGGGCGCGTCGGGCGGCGTGGATTTGCGCCAGCCTTCGACGAGATCGTTGCGCGTCATCGCAATGAGCAGCAGGCACATGAGGCCGATCGCGAGCGCCGTGATCTGCAACGCACTCGCGCCCGGCCGCCGTTCGAGCGACGCGAGCGCATAGCGCCAGCCCACGCCCGCGCGCACCTGGCCGCCGAAGCGCCCGCTGCGCGCGATACGCGCCGCGCACCAGAGCGCCACGCGCGCCACGCCCGCGAATACGAGCAGCCCGATCGCAAAGCCGCCGGCAACGATGCCGCCCAGTTTGAGCTCGCCCGCCGCGATCACGAGCAGTCCCGCGAACAACGCGATGCCGACGCCGTACGCGGCCCATGCGGCGCGCCCTTCGTCGCCCCACTCGCGGCGCAGCACGCGCACGGGCGGCACGCGCGTGAGCGGCAACAGCGGCGGCAGCGCGAAGCCGAGCAGCAGCACGAGGCCGGCGGCGATGCCTTCGATCACCGGCATCGGCCCCGGTTGCGGCAGCACGACGTCGATGAGATTGCCGAGCCACGCCAGCAGCGCGAGATGCCCCGCGTAGCCGAGCGCAACGCCGATCGCACCGCCCAGCAGCCCGAGACCCGCGAACTCCAGCACGAAGAGTGTGCGCAACGTGCGCTGGCTTGCGCCAAGGCAGCGCATCGTCGCGCAGGCGTCGAGATGGCGGCGCGTGTAGCGATGCGCGGCCATCGCGATCGCCACGGCCGCGAGCAGCGCCGTAAGGAGCGAAACGAGCGTGAGGAAGTGGCGTGCGCGATCGAGCGTCTGGCGCACCTGCGGCTGGCCGTCCTGAAGCGATTCGAGCGCGACGCCGCGCATCTTGCCGCCATCCACGCGCTCGCGCGCCCAGGCGGCGAACTGCGCGACTGCCGGGTCGGCGCCCGCCACGAGCAGGCGGTAGGTCACGCGGCTGCCATAGCCGATCAAGCCGGTGGACGCGAGCTCATCGGCGCGCAGCATGAGACGCGGCGAGAAGTTCACGAACGAAAAGCCGCGATCGAGCTCCTTTGTGATGAGCGCGTTCACGGTGAAGGTGCGCGTGCCGACCTTCACCGTGTCGCCCACATGCAGCTTGAGCGCGTCGAGCAGCTCGTCGTCCACCCAGACGGTGCCGGGTGGCGGAATGCCCTGCGCCGCGTGATCGGGCGCGCCCGGCGCGGCGGCAAGGCGCAGCGCCCCGCGCAACGGGTAGTCCGCCGACACGGCCTTGATGGCGGCAAGGCGCGTGGCCGTGGAAACGACAGCGCCCGATGCGGCCGCAACCGCTGCGGACGGGGCCATGCCCGAACTCACCATGCTCGGAAAAATCGCCGTCGTCGCCGTGCGCAGCGCGAGCGATTTCGCCTCGCGCGCAAACATCGGATTGACGGGATGGTCGGCGCGCACGATGAAGTCCGCGGCTATCATGCGCCGCGCATCGCGTTCGAGCCCGCGCTGGAGGCGATCTGCAAGAAAGCCCACGCTAGCGAGCGCAGCCACGGCGAGCACGAGCGCGAACAGCAGCATCGTGAGTTCACCGGCGCGCCAGTCGCGCGCGGTCATGCGCGCGGCAAGCTGCACGAGATCGGACCAGCCAGGCGTCGCGCGCGCGGCTGCGGGCCGCGACGGTCCACCCGGTCCACCTGCGCCGCCCGTGGCCCCCGGCGGCTCAGCTTGCGCGAACCCCGGTCCGCCCTCGCTGCGCGGGGGCTTCGGGTTGGAAGAAGAGGAAGGCGCGCCGCCGCTCAATCGTGGCGACCTCGCAGCGAAAGACGCGAGACCATATGCGTCGCCATGCCGCGAAAGCCGCCCTGTACACCGCGCCACAGGCGCGGCAGCGCCCATGCGGCCAGCACGAGGAACGCCACGAGCATGACAAGAAAGAGCAGCGGTACGAAGAGCGCGAGCAGCACGCCCACGAAGGTCATGCCGTCCTCGGCGCTCGACGTGACGACGTTCGAGACCGGCTCGGGCGACAGATTGATGAGCGCGCGCGTGCCCGCCTTGGCCAGATGCGCGGTGCCCGCGAGCGTGCCGCCCGCGAGCGCGGCGACCGTCAGCACGGCCGGATCGGCATGGCCGAGCGCGCCGGCTGCCAGCACGGCGCCGGCCGGTATGCGGATGAAGGTGTGCACGGCGTCCCAGAGCGAATCGAACGCGGGCACCTTGTCGGCGAGGAATTCAAGCACCGTGAGCGCGGCGGCGATGCCGATCACCCAGGGCGAAGCGAGCACGGATAGCGTGTCGGGCAGATGAATGAGGCCGAGGCGCTGCAACACGCCGGCCATCAGCACCGTGAGATAGAGGCGCAGGCCACTGCCCCAGGACAGGCCCGCTGCTAGCGAAAGTGGTTCCAGCATGGCTGCCTCCTCACGCGGCGCGGCCGGGCGCCGGTGCTCCGCGCTTGAAGACGGGAGCGCTGGCGCTGCGCGCACACGCTCGCCGCACAAGCGGCGCGGAGTGTTATCGGGTTATGACCGTTCCATTATAGCCATGCTCGCTGCGCCGCCGCAGTGGTGTTGCGCAGGCGCGGCAGACACATGGGCTGGATCAGGCGGCCGAAGAGAGCTTCAGGCCGATGAGCCCGAGCACGATCAGCGCGGCGCTCGCCACGCGCGCCGCGCTCACGGCCTCGCCCATCATCACGATGCCGAACACGAACGCACCGACCGCGCCAATGCCGGTCCAGACCGCGTAGGCGGTGCCGAGCGGCAACTGGCGCATGGCCATGGCGAGCAAGACGAAGCTGCCGAGCGCCGTGACCACGGTGAACACCGAGGGCCAAAGCCGCGTGAAACCGTCGGAAGACTTGAGACCGGCGGCCCAGGCGACTTCGAGCAGGCCGGCGATCAGAAGAAGAAACCAGGACATGGGGAACGCTCCATTGAAAAATGGGGCCGTCCCCGATGAAAACGAAGAGCCGTAAGGCCGTCCTTACGATTCTGTAATTATAGCACCATCACGGTGCATCGCGCCGCCCGGCGTCACTGCACGCCCACGAGCCGATAGCCCACGCCCGTTTCGGTGATGATGTGCTCGGGCTGCGCGGGATCGCGCTCCAGCTTCTGGCGCAGATGCGCCATGTAGATGCGCAGGTAGTGGCTGCTCTCCACGTGCGACGGCCCCCAGACCTCGCGCAGCAGTTGCCGGTGCGTGAGCACGCGCCCCGCGTCGCGCACCAGCGTGGCGAGCAGCCGGTATTCGATGGGCGTGAGATGGACCGGCGCGCCCTCGCGCGTGACCTGGCGCAGCGCCAGATCGACGTTCACGGCGCCGAAGCTCACCTGCGGCGCTTCGTTGGCCCCGCCGCGGTTGCGACGGCGCAACTGCGCCCGAATGCGCGCGAGCAGCTCGGAAACGCCGAACGGCTTCGTGAGGTAGTCGTCGGCGCCCGCGTCGAGCGCGGCCACTTTCTCGCTTTCCTGGGTGCGCGCCGAAAGCACGATCACGGGCAGGTCGCTCCAGCCGCGCAACTCGCGAATCACGTCGAGGCCGTCGGTGTCGGGCAAGCCCAGGTCGACGATCACGAGGTCGGGCTTGCGCGTGGCCGCCTCGACGAGACCCTGCTTGCCGGTTTCGGCGTCGTGCACGACGAAGCCCTCGCCCTCCAGCGTGGCGCGCACGAAACGTCGAATCTGCTTCTCGTCTTCGATCAGGACAACGGCGATGCTCGGGTCACTCATGGGTGGGTTTGGGATCGAAGGGTTGCTCGGGGGCGGGTGCGCGCTGCGCCTCGCCGGACGGCGTGAGCGCTGCGGGCGTTTCAGGCGTTTCAGGCGCTGCGGGTAATGCGGGTAATGCGGGGACTTCGGGCGCGTCGGCGGCATCCGTGTCGTCGGTGTCGTCCGCGCTGTCCGTCACGTCGGCGGGCAGCGGCGGCGGCGACTCCACGGGCAGCGCGAACCAGAACGTCGCGCCTTCCACATGGCCGTCCGCGGCAACGCGATTGGCCGCGCCGATTGTACCGCCATGCGCCTCGACGATCGCCCGGCAGATCGCGAGGCCGAGCCCGATGCCGGGCTTGGCCGACTCTTTCTCGCCGCGCGTGAACTTCTCGAATACGCGCTCGCCCATGGCGGGCGGCAGGCCCGGCCCGTTGTCCTCGATCGACACGCGCACGAACGGCTGACCGCCCTCCTCCACGCGCCGCGCGGCGATGGTGAGCGGCGTATGCGCCGGGGTGTACTTGGCGGCGTTTTCCAGCAGGTTCGAAAAGAGCCGCTCCATGAGCACCGCGTCGAGCTGGAGCAGCGGCAAACCTGCTTCGAGCTTCACCTGCACCGGGTGACGCGCGAGCACCCGGCGGCACGCGGCGAGCGCCGCGCCCACGGTTTCCTCCAGCAGCGTCCACTGGCGGTTGAGTTTCAGGCTGCCCGCCTGCAACCGCGCCATGTCGAGCAGGTTCGTGACGATGCCGGTCATGCGCAGTGCCTCGTCGTGGATCGCCTCGATCAGCTCGCCCGAGCGCGCGTCGGGCGCCTCGTGCGGCTCATGCGTTTGCGCGAGCATCGACGAAAAGCCGACGATCGCCGTGAGCGGCGTGCGCAGGTCGTGCGAAATGGCCGAGAGCAACGAATTGCGCAAGCGCTCCGACTCCATGTTGACGAGCGCGTCGCGTGCGATGTCCACGTAGTGCACGCGCTCGAGAGCAAGCGCGATCTGCGCCGCGAATGCGTCGAGCATGCGTTGCTGCTCGGGCACCTGTAGCTCGCGGGCGTCGCGCGTCACGACGGCGAGCACGCCCCGCGTGCGCATCGGCGCCTTGAGCGGCAGATAGCGCGCCACAGCGGCGGGCAGCGTGTCGGTGCCGTTGCCCGCGGGCTTTTGCTGGTCGTACACCCACTGGCCGACGTCGATATCGAGGCTTTCGGCGTCGAGCATGATTTGCGGATCGGGGTCCTCGATCTTCTGCTGCACCTTGTCCGCGCTGTCCGGCAACAGGAGCGCCACGCGCGCGCCAAACACCTCGCTCACGTGACGGCTGCCGATCGCCACGATCTGCTCGGTGGTGAGCGCGGCGGCCAGTTCGCGCGCCATCGCGTACATCGCACCCGTGCGCTGCTCGCGCCGCTGCGCGACGCTTGCCTCGCGGCGCAGGCTCGACGTGAGATGGCTGATGACGAGCGAGGTGAGCAGCATGCCGACGAAGGTCAGCAGGTATTGCGTATCGGTGACCGAGAACGACATCCTCGGCGGCACGAAGAAAAAGTCGTACGCCGCGACGCTCGCGAACGAGAGCATGACGCCGGGGCCCCGGCCGAGCTTCGTCGCCGCGAAGATCACGCCGAGCAGATACAGCATCACGAGATTCGCGAGGTCGATACGGTCGATCAACTGGCTCGCGATGAGCGTCACGCACGCGCAGATCACGAGCGCGGCCGCATAGGCGCGCGGTGGCGAGCGCTCGGCGCCGCCCGCCGCGAGCGCCTCGCGCCATGCATTGGCGGCGCGCGTAGCGGCGCTCGCAGCGCCGGGCTCGCCGCCCGCGTGCACCGCCTCGCCCGCGCTCGCGCGCACGAGCGTGAGATCCACGTCGCCGGCCTTTTCGGCCAGACGCTCGCCGAACGGGCGCTTGAGCCAGCGCGAAAAGCCCGTGCGCAGCGAGCCGCCCGCCACGAGCTTCGAGACGTTGCGCAGCCGCGCATAGCCGACGAGCGTGGTGGCGGCGTCCTCGCCTGCCAGCGTCGCCGTTTCGGCGCCCAGTTCGGAGGCGAGCTTGAGCGCGCCTAGGGTGCGCTCGCGAACCGCGTCGGGCAGGCGCTGAAGCTTCGGCGTCTCCACATACACGGCAATCCAGTCCGCCTTGAGGCTCGCCGCGAGGCGCGCGGCGGCGCGCACCAGCGCATTCGCCTCGGGCCCCGGCCCCACGCACACGAGCAATCGCTCGCGCGCCTGCCACACATGCTGGATCGAGCGGTCGGCGCGATACTCGCGCATCTGCGCGTCCACGCGATCGGCCGTGCGGCGCAGCGCCAGTTCACGCAGCGCGATCAGGTTGCCCTTGCGAAAGAAGTTGCGCACCGCGCGCTCGGCCTGCGCGGGCATGTAGACCTTGCCGTCGCGCATGCGGTCGAGCAGTTCCTCGGCGGGCAGGTCGACGAGCGTGACTTCGTCGGCGCGGTCGAACACGCGGTCGGGCACGGTCTCCCACACGCGGATGCCCGTGATCTGCCCCACCACGTCGTTGAGGCTTTCGAGGTGCTGGACGTTGACGGTCGTGTAGACGTCGATACCCGCGTCGAGCAGTTCATAGACGTCCTGCCAGCGTTTCATGTGCCGTGCGCCAGCCACGTTCGAATGCGCGAGTTCGTCGACGAGCACGAGTTGCGGCTTGCGCGCGAGTGCCGCGTCGAGATCGAACTCCTCCAGCAAACGCCCACGGTAGGCAATGCGCTGGCGCGGCATCACGTCGAGACCATCGGTCAGCGCGGCGGTTTCGCTGCGCCCGTGCGTCTCGACAATGCCGACGACGACATCCACACCCTCCTCGGCGCGGCGGCGCGCGGCTTGCAGCATCGCATAGGTCTTGCCGACGCCCGCGGAGGCGCCGAAAAAGATCTTGAGCTTGCCGCGGCGGCGTTTCTCTTCGTCGCGTTGCAGGCGGTCGAGCAGTTCGTCGGGATCGGGGCGGTTCATGCGGAAAATGGATGGGGTTGCGCGCAGGTGTCACGCACCACGAAAGATCGTCTCACCGTGGCGCCGATATGGCAAATGCGGCATAAACGGCAAACGCAATGAACCGCACGCACGCCGCTCGAAGCGCCGTGCGTGCGGTGCGGTTCAACAGCGCCCAGGTCTTTGGGCTCAGCTCGCCTCTTTACCGTCGAGCGCGAGATTGAGTTCGAGCACATTCACGCGCGGCTCGCCGAACACGCCGAACTGGCGGCCCTTCGTGTAGCGGTCCACGAGCGCCTGCACGTCGTTCGCGCTCAGGTGTCGCGCCTGGGCGACGCGGGCCACCTGGTACGCGGCGGCGGCGGGCGAGATCTCGGGATCGAGCCCGCTGCCCGAGGACGTCACGAGGTCGGCCGGAATGGGCTGCGACACGTCGGTGCCCGCGGCCTTCAGCGCATCGATACGGCCTTTGACCTCGTCGGCGAGCGCCGGGTTGGTCGGACCGAGGTTCGAGGCGCCGGAGCCCTGCGCGTTATACGGCATGGGCGACGTGGCCGAGAGACGGCCCCAGAAGTACTGGGGCGCATCGAACTGCTGGCCGATGAGCGCGCTGCCCACCACCTTGCCATTCACTTCGATGAGGCTGCCGTTGGTCTGGCGGTGGAACGCGGCCTGGCCGAACGCGGTCATCACGGCCGGATACACGAGGCCGGTCACGACCGCCAGCACGGCAAAGATCACGATCAGAGGGCGAAACTGCGATTTCATTTTGGCTTCCTATGTATCTATCCGTGTGTGTCTCTGTCCAGGCGGCTCAGACCCAGCCGAACGCGGCGAGCACCATGTCGATCAGCTTGATGCACGGGAACGGCAGGAGGATGCCGCCGAGGCCATAGACCAGCAGATTGCGGCGCAGCAGCGTCGCGGCGCCGAGCGGCCGGTACTTCACGCCCTTGAGCGCGAGCGGAATCAGCATCACGATGATGAGCGCGTTGAAGATCACCGCCGAGAGGATGGCCGACGCCGGCGAGGTCAGATGCATGACGTCGAGCACGCGCAGTTGCGGATACGTCGAAGCGAACGCGGCCGGAATGATCGCGAAGTACTTCGCGACGTCGTTGGCGATCGAGAACGTCGTGAGCGAGCCGCGCGTCATGAGCATCTGCTTGCCGATCTCGACGATCTCGATGAGCTTGGTCGGGTTCGAGTCGAGGTCGACCATGTTGCCCGCTTCCTTCGCGGCCTGGGTGCCCGTGTTCATCGCCACGGCCACGTCGGCCTGCGCGAGCGCCGGGGCGTCGTTGGTGCCGTCGCCCGTCATCGCCACGAGCTTGCCTTGCGCCTGATGTTCGCGGATGGTCGCGAGCTTCGTTTCGGGCGTGGCTTGCGCGAGGAAGTCGTCCACACCGGCTTCAGCGGCGATCGCGGCAGCGGTCAGGCGGTTGTCGCCCGTCACCATCACGGTCTTGATGCCCATCTTGCGCAGCTCGGCAAAGCGCTCCTTGATGCCGCCCTTCACCACGTCCTTCAGTTCGATCACACCGAGCACGCGTGCCGCGCCATCATGCATTTCGGCCACCACGAGCGGCGTGCTGCCACGGCGGGCCACGTCGTCCACGGCGTTGTCGACTTCGCCGGGGAAACGGCCGCCATGCGCTTCGACGTAATGCTTCACGGCGTCGGCGGCGCCCTTGCGGATTTCGCGGCCGGGCATGTCCACGCCGCTCATGCGCGTTTGGGCACTGAAGGCGAGGAACACGGCGTGCAGCGAGTGCATGTCGCGCTGGCGAATATTGAAGCGCTGCTTCGCGAGCACGACAATGCTGCGGCCTTCCGGCGTTTCGTCGGCGAGCGACGAGAGTTGCGCGGCGTCTGCCAGCACTTCTTCGGTCACGCCTGGCGCCGGCACGAACATCGACGCCTGACGATTGCCGAGCGTGATCGTGCCGGTCTTGTCGAGCAGCAGCACGTCCACGTCGCCGGCGGCTTCCACGGCGCGGCCCGAAGTCGCGATCACGTTGGCCTGCATCATGCGGCTCATGCCGGCCACGCCAATCGCCGAAAGCAGACCGCCGATGGTCGTGGGAATCAGGCAGACGAGCAGCGCCACGAGCGCCGTGATCGTGACCACGTGGCCCACCGAATGTGTCAAATGAGCGGCTTCGACCGAGAACATCGAGAACGGCAGCAGCGTCGCAGTGGCCATCAGCAACACGATGCTCAGTGCGACAAGCAGGATCGTGAGCGCAATTTCGTTCGGCGTCTTCTGGCGCTTCGCGCCTTCGACCATCGCGATCATGCGGTCGAGGAACGCTTCACCAGGATTGGCCGTGACGCGCACGACGATCCAGTCGGAGAGCACGCGCGTGCCGCCCGTCACCGAAGAAAAGTCGCCGCCCGACTCGCGGATCACCGGCGCCGATTCACCCGTGATGGCCGATTCGTCCACCGACGCCACGCCTTCGATCACTTCGCCGTCCGCCGGAATCGTGTCGCCGGTCTCGACCAGCACCACGTCGCCCCGACGCAGGTCGGACGCCGTCATGATGCGGATCGGCGCTTTCGGATGCGGCTCGTTGAGCTTCTTGGCCATGACGTCTTTCTTGGCCTGGCGCAGCGACGCTGCCTGCGCCTTCGAGCGCCCTTCCGCGAGCGCTTCCGCAAAGTTCGCGAACAGCACCGTGAACCACAGCCAGAGCGCGACCGCGAGGATGAAACCCGCGGGCGCTTCGGCCTGGCCCATGAGCGCCGCGATCCAGAGGATCGTCGTGAGCACGCTGCCCACGTAGACGCAGAACATCACGGGGTTGCGCAACTGCGTGCGCGGCTTGAGTTTTCTAAACGAGTCCACGATAGCCGGACGCACCAGCGCCGGATCGAACATGGACCGCGTTGCACTATGCTGATTCATTTTCGTTTCGCTCATGTTGCGAAGGCCCCCGTTCAATGCACGCCCATCATGATCAGATGCTCCACGCCGGGACCGAGCGCGAGCGCGGGCACATACGTGAGCGCACCGACCAGCAGCACCGTGCCGAGCAGCAGCACGACGAAGAGCGGGCCATGCGTGGGCAACGTGCCGCCCGTCACCGCAATGCGCTTCTTGCTCGCGAGCGAACCCGCGATGGCCAGCACCGGAATGATCGTGCCGAAGCGGCCGAACCACATGGCAATGGCGAGCAGCCAGTTATAGAACGGCGTATTCACGGACAGACCGGCGAACGCGCTGCCGTTGTTGTTGGCGGCGGAACTGAACGCGTACAGGATCTCCGAGAAGCCGTGCGCGCCCGGATTGGATATGCCGGCCTTGCCCGCGTCGGATAGCACCGCGATGGAAGTGCCCAGCAGCACGAGCAGCGGCGTGAGCAGCACGACGATCGAGACCATCTTCATCTCGAACGACTCGATCTTCTTGCCGACGTATTCGGGCGTGCGGCCGATCATGAGCCCAGCCACGAACACCGCGAGCAACGCGAACACGAGCATGCCGTAGAGACCCGAGCCGACACCGCCGAAGATCACCTCGCCGAGCTGGATGAAGAGCATCGGGACGAGGCCGCCGAGCGGCGTGAGCGAATCGTGCGCCGCGTTCACGGCGCCGCACGACGCCGCCGTGGTGGCGACGACGAAGATGCCCGTTTGCGCGATGCCGAAGCGCGTTTCCTTGCCTTCCATGTTGCCGCCCGCCTGTAACGCGCTGGCGTGCTGGTCGACGTTGAGCGACGTGAATACCGGGTTGCCCGCCTGTTCGGCCGACAGCGCGCAGCCCACGGCCACGGCGAACGCGATCGTCATCACCGCGAGCACGGCGACGCCTTGCCTGCGGTCGCCCACCACGTTGCCGAACACGAGACACAATGCCGCGGGAATGATCAGGATCGCCAACATTTCCACGACGTTCGAGACCGGCGTGGGATTTTCGAACGGATGCGCCGAATTCGCGTTGAAGAACCCGCCGCCGTTGGTGCCGAGCATCTTGATCGCGACCTGCGAGGCGACCGGGCCCATGGCGAGCGTTTGCGACGTGACCTTCGTATCCACCGTTTCGGGATTGCCCTTCGCGTCCTTCACGGGGTTGCCCTGGGCGTCGAGCTTCGGCGCGGCGTAGGTCGTGGTTTGCAGCACCGGCACGTCCTGATACGCCTTGAAGTTCTGGATCATGCCCTGGCTCATGAGGAGCGCGGCGACGATCGCCGACATCGGCACGAGGATGTAGAGCGTCGTGCGCGTGAGGTCGACCCAGAAGTTGCCGATGGTCTGCGCCGTATGACGCGCGAAGCCGCGAATCAACGCCATGACCACGACGATGCCCGTCGCCGCCGAAAGGAAGTTCTGCACGGTGAGGCCGAGCATCTGCGTGAGATAGCTCACGGTCTGCTCGGGCGTGTAGTCCTGCCAGTTGGTGTTGGTGACGAAGCTCACGGCCGTGTTGAACGCGCCGTCCACGGTCATCGGGCCGAACTGCTGCGGATTGCCGGGCAGCCAGCCTTGAATGCGCAGCAGCACGTACAGAAAGCCCACGCCGAGCACGTTGAACGAGATGGTGGCGAGCGCATAGCGCTTCCAGCTCATCTCGGACTGCGGATCGACGCCGGCCACGCGATAGAGCAGGTTTTCGAGCGGCGCAAACAGCCGCACGACGCGCGAACGCCCGTCGAGCACACGCGTGATATAGCCCGCAACGGGCACCGCGAGCGCAAGCAGGATGACGATGAAAAGCCCCGCCTGGAGCAGAGTGTTGGCGTTCATTCGATATCCTCCGCGCGCAGGAGCGCATGGACCAGATAAACGAACAGCAACAGCGTAGCCGCGCCCGATAGCCAGAAAATCCAGGTCATGAGCGCGCTCCCTTGCCGCCTTGATCGGCGCGGCGATACTGCATGAGCTTCTCGCAGCCGGCGATCAACGCGTATGTGAGCGCGGCGAAAACCGCCAGCCCCCCGATATACAGCACATCCATTTTCGTGTTCTCCATTCACGGATGACGGATGGCTGGAAGGTACCTCCTATCGCATTAAATCCGGATCAAAGGTTTTGGCGCGCGTATAAAAAACGCGTAAACGCGGCGGCGGCAGCGCGCGAGTCTGGGGCCAGAGCCGGGGGCACGACAGGCGCGTGGGGGCGACGCAGCACGCCGTCGGGACCGCCATGACGGCGGTTGTGGGCGTGTGGCCGCGTTCGCAGCCATCCAGGACATAAAGGTCGAATCAATGTGTCCGCATCGATGGCATGGTGAATGCGACGCGGCAGCGCATCAAAACGGCGACGCGACTCGGCAGTGTGTTCGGTGCCCATTCACCGCGGTCAAATTGCCGCCCACCATCCCAAAAATAACGCCGGTAGCATGGCGATCCTGTATCTGGACTTCCTCTCTTTTGTCGCTCCCAATGCCCTCTCGCGTCCCTGAGGGCCAATCGTGCTTCCCGCCATGTCGCCATCCCGTATCCATCTCTGCATCCTGCAACCCGAAGGAATGATCCATGCGCTGTGCTTCCTCGACCATGCGCGCTACTTCCGCTACCAGTTCCGGCGCCTCGGCGCCGAAGTCAGCATCGGCAAAAACCGCCTGCGTCACGACGCGATCAATTTTGTATTCGGCGCGCATGGGGGTTTCGATCCAACGCTCAAGGAGCGATTCCGCTGCGTGTTCGTCAACCTTGAACAATTGGGAGCAGGCGGCGCGCAGGTGAGCCCCGAGTATCTGCAACTACTCGCGAGTTCAGAGGTCGTCGACTACGACGCATCCAACGTATTGGCATACCGCAGCGAAGGTGCGGTGCCGATCGTCTCGTTTGCGCACGCACCCTACCTGGAAGCGAATCTCGCGCCTGCGTTGGAGAGCCGCCCGGTCGACATCCTTTTCTTCGGCAGCATCAACGAGCGGCGCCGCCGCATGCTGCTGGAAATCCAGGCGGCCGGCTGCAACGTGCGCACGCTCCCGTTTGGCGTGTACGGGCCGGAACGCGACAGCGAAATCCAGCGCGCGAAGGCGGTCTTCAACTGCCACTACTACGAAAGTGCCCGCTTCGAACAGGCGCGTGTTTTCCAGTGTCTGTCGCTGGGCACACCGGTCATCAGCGAGCGCACGGCCACCACATCCTCACCGGCGCAGTTCGACGACAGCGTGTTCTGGGTTGGCGGAGACCAGATCAGGACGTTCTTCGAGACCGAATTCAGGGCGCCGGGCTTCGCCGACGAGGCGCGCAATCGGCTTGGCGCCTTCGCGATGCATGATGTGCTCGACCAGTATGAAACCGCGCTCGATAGCGCCCGTAAATACTTTGGACACCAGAACATTTTAGCCACGCCATGGCGCCCGGAGAAATTGCACGTCGGCTCTGGCAGGCACTATTTGCCGGGGTACCTCAATATCGACATCCTCCCGCGCGCCGAGCCCGACACGCTGCTCGATCTTTGCAAACCGCTGGAGTTGCCCGCACGCCTTGCCTGCACGACAGTCGGCCCGGTCGAGTTGATGCCCGCCTCGGTCGAACTGATCTATGCGAACAACGTCCTGGAACACGTGGGCGACCTGCCCCAGTTAATGACGAACTGCCTGAACCTGCTCAAGGAATCCGGCCACATGCTGATCGAAGTGCCTTACGAGAAAGCACCGGGCGCATGGCAAGATCCCACGCACGTCCGCGCGTTCAACGAGAACTCGTGGATCTACTACACGGACTGGTTCTGGTATCTGGGCTGGTTCGAGTCGCGCTTCGCCGTCGTTCACTTCGAATATCTCGACGGCAAACTCGCCGGGACCACCCGCGAGCACGCCCATTTCATGCGCGTGCGGCTGCAAAAGATCGCGACAACCGCAGTGGAGCGTGCGAAAGCCCGCGCCACGCGCGCGGATTTCGGCGGCCTTCCCGAGGATGACCTGCCAGGCGCGGGCGTTTGAGGCGGACGACCGGCATGCGTGCCGGTCGCCCATAGCCGCGATTCCTGAATGTTTAGTTCAGGGCAGCAGCACCGTCGACCCCGTGGTCTTGCGCCCTTCGAGATCGGCGTGCGCCTGACCGACGTCCTTGAGCGCATAGCGCTGATTGATCGACGTCTTCACCTTGCCCGAGGCCACCACCTCGAACAACTCGGCGGCCATCGCCTCATAGTCGGCGCGCTTCGCGATGTAGCTGAACAGCGTCGGGCGCGTGAAAAAGAGCGAGCCGCGTCCCGCGAACTCCGAGGAATCGATCGGCGGCAGCGGCCCCGACGCATTGCCGAAGCTCACGAACATGCCGAGCGGCGCAAGGCAGTCCAGCGATTTCGTGTAGGTATCCTTGCCGATCGAGTCGTACACCACGGGCACGCCCGCGCCATTCGTGATCTCGCGCACGCGGGCGGTGAAGTCCTCGCGCGTGTAGACGATCGGATGGTCGCAGCCGTGCGCCTTCGCAATCGCCGCTTTCTCGTCCGAACCCACGGTGCCGATCACCGTCGCGCCCAGTGCCTTCGCCCACTGGCATACGAGCAGGCCCACGCCGCCGGCGGCCGCCTGGATCAGGATCGTGTCGCCGGCCTTCACGCGGTACGTGCGGCGCAGCAGGTACTGGGCGGTGAGGCCTTGCAGCATGATCGAGGCCGCCGCTTCGTCGCTGATCGCGTCGGGCAGCTTGATCAACTGTTCGGCGCGCAGCACGCGCTCCTGCGCGTACGCGCCCGGCGGACGCCCGACATAGGCCACGCGGTCGCCCACCTTCAGCGTGCTCACGCCGCTGCCCACGGCGGTGACCTCGCCGGCCGCCTCCATGCCGAGCCCGGCGGGCAGCGGCTGCGGGTAGAGGCCGGTGCGGAAATACACGTCGATGTAATTGAGGCCGCACGCGCTCTGGCGCAGCCGCACCTCGCCCTCGCCCGGCTCGCCCACCTCGACGTCCACCCACTTCATCACTTCGGGGCCGCCGGTCTTGTCGTAACGGATTGCCTTGCTCATCACGTCTCCTTGCTGTTGGCTACATGGCGCACGCCGTGTGCGCTCGCTTCAGATGGCTTCCTTCTGGCGCAGCGTCAGCACGTCGAGCAGCATGCGCGCCGTCGAGATGTTGGTGGCGCACGGCACGTCGTGCACATCGCACGCGCGCACCAGCGCGTTGATGTCGGGTTCGTGCGGCTGCGGGGTCATCGGGTCGCGCAGGAAAATCACGATGTCGACGTTGCCTTCGGCCAGACGCGCGCCGATTTGCAGGTCGCCACCATGCGGGCCGGAAAGCATGCGCTCGACGTTCAGGCCGGTCGCGGCCTCGATGCGCGTGCCGGTCGTGCCGGTGGCGATGATCTCGCAGTGACGCAGCGTGTCGACGTATTCGCTTGCCAGCTTGACGATGTCTTCCTTCTTGTGGTCGTGCGCGATCAGTGCGACGCGGGTTGGCATGGCGTGAGGCTCCTTGAGGTGAGAGTGGCTTGCGTGTTGCGGTGCGTCGCGATGGCCTGCGTGAGCCGGGCGTCGGTTCGGGCGAACGACGACCGGTTCATGCCCGGCCTGGAAATACCGGCCCGGCAAATGTTCGCCGGGCTTCAGTTTTAGTAAGTGCCCGGATAAGCCCCGCCGTCGATCAGCCAGTTCTGCCCGGTGATATAGCCCGCGTGGACGCTGCACAGGAACGCGCAGGCGCGACCGAACTCCTCGGGGGTGCCGAAGCGCCCGGCCGGAATCGCCTTGACGCGGCGCGCACGCGCTTCCTCTTCCGAAATGCTGCCCGCCTTCGCCTGCGCGACGATGGTCGCCTGGATGCGGTCGGTGTCGAACGCGCCCGGCAGCAGGCTGTTGATCGTGACGCCCGTGGCCGCGACCTGGCGCGCCACGCCCGCGACGAAGCCCGTGAGACCCGAGCGCGCGCCGTTCGAGAGGCCGAGCACGTCGATCGGCGCCTTCACCGAGGAGCTCGTGATGTTGACGATGCGCCCGAAGCCGCGCGCGATCATGGCGTCGATGGTGGACTGGATCAGCGCGATCGGCGTGAGCATGTTCGCTTCGAGCGCGGCGATCCACGCTTCGTGCGTGTACTTGCGGAAGTCGCCCGGCGGCGGGCCGCCCGCGTTGTTCACGAGGATGTCCGGCGACGGACACGCGGCGAGCGCGGCGGCGCGGCCCGCCTCGGTGGTGATGTCGCAGGCGACCGCCTGCACGTCCACACCCGTGCTCGCGCGAATCCGCGCGGCGGTTTCCTCCAGCGTCTGCGCGGTGCGCGCGACGATCGTCACGTTGACGCCTTCGGCGGCGAGCGCCTCGGCGCAGCCGCGCCCGAGTCCCTTGCTGGCCGCGCACACCAGCGCGGTGCGTCCTGCGATGCCCATGTCCATCGTGTTTGTGTCCCTTTTGCGTGGATGACCGTCCTGTGACAGCGCGGGCGCGGCCAGGCCTTGCGCCGCGCCGCCCTGCCACCTTTTTGGGATTCTAGAAGAATCGGCCGCGGCGCGTGGAAGGCCGACGGCGGCCAGGCGCCGCCACGCGCACGCCCGCTTCCCTCCTCTGCTTCCCACGCTCACTTCCCTCTTGGTTCGCGCGCAGTTCCCGTATACTTGCGCCTGTAGCGCGGCCCGGCGCCTTCGCAAGCCCTGCCGGCTTGCCGCGCGCGGCGGGCCGTGCTCGCCGCCACCGCGCAACCCGGGCGTCTGCTTCGGGCTCGCGCGGCCGCGGCACGACCGTTTTCCCCGATTCCCTTGCAGCCTTGTGCGCCCCGCCATGAAACAGGACAGCCGTTTCCCGAATCTCTTCATCCTCGATCACCCGCTGATCCAGCACAAGCTCACGCATATGCGCGACAAGGACACGTCCACGCGCACGTTCCGCGAGTTGCTGCGCGAGATCACGCTGCTGATGGGCTATGAAATCACGCGTCAGCTTCCCGTCACGACGCGCCGCGTGCAAACGCCGCTCGTCGAGATCGACGCGCCCGTGATCGCGGGCAAGAAGCTCGCCATCGTGCCCGTGCTGCGCGCGGGCGTGGGCATGTCCGACGGGCTGCTGGAGCTGATCCCGTCGGCGCGCGTGGGTCATATCGGCGTGTACCGCGCCGACGACCATCGCCCGGTCGAATATCTCGTGCGTCTGCCCGACCTCGAGGACCGCACCTTCATTCTTTGCGATCCGATGGTCGCGACGGGCTACTCGGCCGCGCACGCCATCGACGTGCTCAAGCGCCGTGGCGTGCCCGGCGAGCGCATCCTGTTCCTCGCGCTGGTGGCCGCGCCCGAAGGCGTGGAGGTGTTCCAGAAGGCGCATCCGGACGTCAAGCTCTACGTGGCTTCGCTCGACTCGCACCTCGACGATCACGCCTACATCATTCCGGGACTCGGCGACGCCGGCGACCGGCTGTTCGGCACGAAGAACTGACGACCGCCCGCGTCACCCTCGCCTTCCCGGACGGCCTCGCCCCCCGGCGGCTGCGATCGGCCAACGCCCTGCGCGTCGTCACGTAGGCGGGCGAAGCCAGGCGGTCCCGGCGTGATAAAATTCAGATCCACCTGAAGGGGCGCGTCCCGGCACAGGCCGGGCGCAAGCCGGGCACGGGCGTCGCGCGAGCGGCCGAAGCCGCCGCGCCGGCAGTCCGGGCCGCGCGCACCGGCGCTTTCGCACTGATGCGCCGCCGGCCCGCCACGCGGGCAAGCGCGAACGGCAGCGAATGGCGGCAAGCGGCGGCAAGCGGCAACGCGCGGGCGAGCGGCACGCTCAAGGAGCGCCGGTCGTCACGCAACACGGCGCGACATGACGGCGCGCACACGCATGCGCCCCCGGGAAAACGCAACGACAACAGCACATTGCACACTGCGCGCGCATGGCGCGTGCGACGGAGAAAGGTATGGCGGGTCATTCGAAATGGGCCAACATCAAGCACAAGAAGGCTGCTGCTGACGCGAAGCGCGGCAAGGTCTGGACGCGGCTCATCAAGGAAATCCAGGTCGCGGCGCGCATGGGCGGGGGCGACGCCGATACGAACCCGCGCCTGCGTCTGGCAGTGGACAAGGCGTACGACGCCAACATGCCCAAGGACAACATCAACCGCGCCATCCAGCGCGGCGTGGGCGGCGTCGATGGCGCGAACTACGAGGAAATCCGCTACGAGGGCTATGGCATCGGCGGCGCGGCCGTCATCGTCGACACGATGACCGACAACCGCACCCGCACGGTCGCGGAAGTGCGCCACGCGTTCTCGAAGTTCGGCGGCAACATGGGCACGGACGGCTCGGTGGCGTTCATGTTCGATCACGTCGGCCAGTTCGTGTTCGCACCGGGCACGCCCGAAGACGAGCTCATGAACGCCGCGCTCGAAGCCGGCGCCGACGACGTCGTGACGAACGAAGACGGCTCGATCGAAGTGGTCTGCCCGCCGTTCGACTTCACGAAGGTGAAGACCGCGCTCGAAGCCGCGGGCTTCAAGGCGGAAATGGCCGAAGTCACCATGAAGCCGCAGAACGAGGTCGAATTCACGGGCGACGACGCCGTGAAGATGCAAAAGCTGCTCGACGCGCTCGAGAACCTGGACGACGTCCAGGACGTGTACACCAACGCGTCGATCGCCGAGGAATAAGGCGTTCGGCCCGGGAGGCCCCGCTTTGGCCCCGCCTCCCGCATGCGATTTTCACGGCCGGCGCACTGTGCGCCGGCCGCAACTGTTTCTGGTCTTGGTCTTTCGGGGATTCTCATGAAGTTACTCGTCGTCGGTTCTGGCGGCCGCGAACATGCGCTGGCGTGGAAGCTCGCGCAGGCGCCGCGCGTGCAGCTCGTCTACGTCGCACCCGGTAACGGCGGCACCGCGCAGGACGAGCGGCTCGCCAACGTCGACATCACGGACATCCACGAGCTCGCCGATTTCGCCGAGCGCGAAGGCGTCGCCCTCACCGTGGTCGGCCCGGAAGCGCCGCTCGCGGCAGGCATCGTCAACGTGTTCCGCCAGCGCGGCCTGAAGGTGTTCGGCCCGTCGAAGGAAGCCGCGCAGCTCGAAAGCTCGAAGGACTTCGCCAAAGCGTTCATGAAGCGCCACAACATCCCGACCGCGGCCTACGAGACCTTCTCGGACGCCGCGGCCGCGCACGCCTACGTCGACAAGAACGGCGCGCCGATCGTGATCAAGGCCGACGGCCTCGCTGCCGGCAAGGGCGTGGTCGTGGCGATGACGCTGGAAGAAGCGCACCAGGCCATCGACATGATGCTCGCCGACAACAAGCTCGGCGACGCCGGCGCGCGCGTGGTGATCGAGGAATTCCTCGCGGGCGAGGAAGCGAGCTTCATCGTCATGGTGGACGGCAAGCACGTGCTCGCGCTCGCGTCGAGCCAGGACCACAAGCGTCTGCAAGACGGCGATCAGGGCCCGAACACGGGCGGCATGGGCGCCTACTCGCCCGCGCCCATCGTCACGCCGCAGTTGCACGCACGCGTGATGCGCGAAATCATCCTGCCGACCGTGGCGGGCATGGAAAAGGAAGGCATCCGCTACACGGGCTTCCTCTACGCCGGTCTGATGATCGACGCGCAAGGCACCCCGAAGACGCTCGAATTCAACTGCCGCATGGGCGACCCGGAAACGCAGCCGATCATGGCGCGCCTGAAGGGCGACTTCTCGAAGGTCGTGGAGCACGCCATTGCCGGCACGCTCAATCAGGTCGAGCTGGAATGGGACCGCCGCACGGCGCTCGGCGTCGTGCTCGCCGCGCACAACTATCCGGAGACGCCGCGCAAGGGCGACCGCATCAGCGACATCCCCGCCGAAACCGCCGATTCGGTCACGTTCCATGCGGGCACGCAGATCGTCGACGGCAAGCTCGTGACCTCGGGCGGCCGCGTGCTGTGCGTGGTCGGTCTCGCCGATTCGGTGCGCAGCGCGCAAAACGTGGCGTACGAAACCGTGAACCGCATCTCGTTCGACGGCATGCAGTATCGCAACGACATCGGCTATCGCGCCGCGGGCCGCAAGCAGTAATCGCCACGTAACCGGCGGGGCGCGCCAGCGCTGTCCCGCCGTGCACTGTGGCCGCCGCGCAACGGCGCACACCGGGCGCGGCGTGCTATGGCGCTTAAGCGCCTCGCCGTCAAAGCGGGCCACACCGCCACGAGCACATCGGACGCGTGTTCCGCGTGCCGCCTTTGCGCCTGCGGCACAGCCGCCGTCTACGCCGGGCGCCGCGCCAATCGGCGCTACACTGCCGCTGTCGGGCCGCCCCCGGCAGCCTTTTCGAATAACCCGATTCCGGCGCCGGCGCGCCGCCGTCCCCATTTCATCGATGACCGATACCCCTAGCAGCGCCTCCCCGGACAGCGCCACCGTGCGCGCCTGGCTGGCCAACTTGCAGACGCAGATCGCCGACGCGCTCGGCGCCTTCGACGGCACGCCGCTCGCCACCGACAACTGGCAACGCGCGCCGGGCGAAAAGCTGCGCGGCGGCGGCTGCACGCGCATCATCGAAGGGGGACAGTTCTTCGAGCGCGGGGGCATCGGCTTTTCCGACGTTGCCGGCGACGCCCTGCCGCCCTCGGCCACGGCCGCGCGCCCCGAACTGAACGGCCGCGGTTTCGAGGCGATGGGCGTTTCGCTCGTGCTGCATCCGCGCAATCCGTACTGCCCGACCGTGCACATGAACGTGCGCATGCTGCTCGCCACGAGGCCGGGCGAAGCGCCCGTGTTCTGGTTCGGCGGCGGCATGGACCTCACGCCGTACTACGGCTTCGAGGAAGACGCGCAGCATTTCCACCGGGTGTGCCGCGACGCGCTCGCGCCCTATGGCGCGGACCTGTACCCGCGCTTCAAGCGCTGGTGCGACGAGTACTTCTTCCTGAAGCACCGCAACGAGGCGCGCGGCGTGGGCGGCATCTTCTTCGACGATTACGCCGAAGGCGGCTTCGACCAGGCGTTCGCCATGCTCAAGAGCGTGGGTGACGGCTTCCTGAAGGCGTATCTGCCGATCATCGAACAGCGCCGCGCGACGCCCTACGGCGAAGCCGAGCGCGAATTCCAGGCGTACCGGCGCGGCCGCTACGTCGAATTCAACCTGGTCTGGGACCGCGGCACGCATTTCGGGCTGCAAAGCGGCGGGCGCACGGAATCGATCCTCATGTCGATGCCGCCGGGCGCGACCTGGCGCTACGACTGGCAGCCGCAGCCGGGCACGCCGGAAGCGCGCCTTTATACCGACTTCCTGCCGGTACGCGACTGGGTTTGACCGTGACACAAGCCTTCACCGCTCCCCCTGACGCACTCGCACGGCGCGTCGGGCTGCTCGGCGGCACCTTCGATCCGATCCACGAGGGCCACCTCGCGCTCGCGCGCCATTTCGCGCGCGCGCTGGACCTGAACGAGCTGATCCTGCTGCCCGCCGGCCAGCCGTGGCAAAAGCCCGGCGTCACGGCGGCGCAACATCGGCTCGCCATGACGCGCGCCGCCGCCGCCTCGCTTGCGCTGCCGGGCGTGACGGTGAACGTCGACGCCGACGAAATCGAGCACGACGGCCCGACTTACACGGTCGACACCCTGCGCCGCTGGCGCGCAAAGAGCGAAAGCAACGCGCAAGCGGCGCTGACGTTGCTAATGGGCGCCGATCAACTGCTGCACCTCGATTCGTGGCACGCATGGCGCGAGCTTTTCGCGCTCGCGCATCTGGGCGTGGCGAGCCGGCCGGGCTTCGACTTCGGGACGCTGCCGCCAGCGGTCGCCCAGGAAGTCGCTGCGCGCCGCGCGAACCCCGCCGCCCTTGCGGCAACGCCGCACGGCCGCCTGATCGTCGACGAAACGCTCGCACTCGACGTTTCGGCGACCGAAATCCGGCGCGACCTGCCGGCCTGCGTGGCGAGCGGGCAACGTCGCGGCACCGCCGCCGACAAGCTTCCCGCAGCCGTGTGGGACTATATCCTTCAACATCATCTCTATTCGCAACACGGGTAACTATGGACATCCGCAAACTTCAACGCGCCATCGTCGACGGTCTGGAAGACGTCAAGGCACAGGACATTCGCGTCTTCAACACGAGCCATCTGACCGAGCTGTTCGACCGCGTGGTCGTCGCGAGCGGCACCTCGAACCGCCAGACCAAGGCGCTCGCCAACAGCGTGCGCGAGAAGGTCAAGGAAGCCGGCGGCGACATCGTCAGCACGGAAGGCGAGGACATCGGCGAATGGGTGCTCGTGGATTGCGGCGACGCAGTCGTCCACATCCTTCAGCCCGCGCTGCGCCAGTACTACAACCTCGAAGAAATCTGGGGCGACAAGCCGGTGCGCCTGAAGCTTGCCAACAACACGGGCTTCGCGGGCGCGCGCCCGAGCGAGCCGATGGACGACGAGGACGAAGACGGGGAAGTCGCGCCGGCCGTGAAAAAGCCCGCACGCAAGACCGCTGCGCGTAAAACCGCGAAGTAAGCGCGGCACGCTCGCCAACCGCATTCGTTTAGCACGATGAAACTGCATATCGTCGCCGTCGGCCACAAGATGCCGGACTGGATCGCCGAGGGCTTCGAGGAATATACGAAGCGCATGCCGCCGGAGCTGCGCATCGAGCTGCGCGAGGTGAAGCCCGAGCAGCGCTCGTCGGGCCGCTCCGCCGAGAGCGTGATGGCCGCCGAGCGCACGCGCATCGAGGCCGCGCTGCCGAAGAACGCGCGCATCGTCGCGCTCGACGAACGCGGCAAGGACTGGACCACGATGCAGCTCGCCAAGGCACTGCCGCTCTGGCAGCAGGACGGGCGCGACGTGGCGTTCCTGATCGGCGGCGCCGACGGGCTCGACCCCGAGCTCAAGGCGCGCGCCGATACGCTCCTGCGCCTGTCCTCCCTCACGCTGCCGCATGCGATGGTGCGCGTGCTGCTCGCCGAGCAGCTTTACCGCGCGTGGACCATCACGCAGAATCACCCCTATCATCGCGTGTGAGGCGTGCATAAAGCGCGCCAGAGCTTCGCCCGAGCCCGCCCGAGCCCGCTTAAGCCAGCCGCAGCCCGCTTGAGCCGGTTTCGGCGCGCTCTCGCCTCGCGCGAGGCGCGCACGTCAACCCGAAGTCCGTAACGTCCAAGACGCTCCGATGCCCACCAACGCGCCCTATCCGTTCGTCTATCTCGCCTCGCAAAGCCCGCGGCGCCAGGAGCTGCTCCAGCAGCTCGGCGTGCGCTTCGAACTGCTGCTGCCGCGTCCCGACGAAGACGCCGAAGCGCTCGAAGCCGTGCTGCCCGGCGAGCAAGCCGCCGTCTACGTCGAGCGCGTGTGCGCCGCCAAGGCCGACGCCGCCCGCGCGCGCCTCGTCGCCGGCGCGCACCCGCATGCGCCGATTCTCACGGCCGACACCACGGTTTCCATCGACGGCCACATCCTCGGCAAGCCGCACGACGCGGCCGATGCCTATGCGATGCTCGAACGGCTCATGGGCCGCGAACACGAAGTGCTGACCGCCGTCGCCGTGGTGAACGCCGAAGGCGTGTGCCTGCCCGTTGCGGTCTCGCGCTCGCATGTGCGCTTCGCCCCCGCGCTGCCCGCCGCGATCGCGCGGTACGTGGCGAGCGGCGAGCCGTTCGGCAAGGCCGGCGCGTACGGCATCCAGGGCCGCGCTGCGGAATTCGTCGAGCGAATCGACGGGTCCTATTCGGGTATCATGGGTTTGCCACTATTCGAAACGGCCGCCCTCCTGCGCGCCGCGGGCATCGACTTCTAGAACAAATCATGAACGAAGAAATCCTGATCAACGTCACGCCCCAGGAGACGCGCGTCGCATTGGTCCAGCAAGGCGCAGTACAGGAGCTTCACGTCGAGCGCACGCTGTCACGCGGGCGCGTCGGCAATGTCTATCTCGGCAAGGTCGTGCGCGTGTTGCCGGGCATGCAGTCCGCGTTCATCGACATCGGACTGGAGCGCGCCGCGTTCCTCCATGTGGCCGACATCTGGCACCCGCGCATTGCCGGCGAAGCGCACACGAGCGCGCATCATCAACCGATCGAAAAGACCGTGTTCGAAGGGCAAACGCTCATGGTGCAGGTCGTGAAAGACCCGATCGGCACGAAGGGCGCGCGGCTTTCCACGCAGGTGAGCATCGCGGGGCGCACGCTGGTCTATTTGCCGCAGGAACCGCACATCGGCATTTCGCAGAAGATCGAGAGCGAGGCCGAGCGCGAAGCGGTGCGCGCGCGCCTCACGGCCGTGCTGCCCGCCGATGAAAAAGGCGGCTATATCGTGCGCACGATCGCCGAGGACGCCACGAGCGAAGAACTCGCCGCCGACGTCGCGTATCTGCGCAAGACGTGGGCGACCATCATCGCGCAGGCGCAGCGGCTGCCCGCCACGAGCCTGCTTTATCAGGATCTGAATCTCGCGCAGCGCGTGCTGCGCGACTTCGTGAACGACGAGACCTCGCGCATTCAGGTCGATTCGCGCGAAACGTTCCAGAAGCTCACCGAGTTCGCCGGCGAATTCACGCCCGCGGTGTTGCCGAAGCTGCATCACTACACGGGCGAGCGGCCCCTCTTCGACCTCTACAACATCGAGGCCGAGATCCAGCGCGCGCTCTCGCGGCGCGTGGACCTCAAGTCGGGCGGCTACCTCGTGATCGACCAGACCGAGGCGATGACGACCATCGACGTGAACACGGGCGGCTATGTGGGCGCACGCAACTTCGACGACACGATCTTCAAGACGAATCTCGAAGCGGCGCACACGATCGCGCGGCAATTGCGTCTGCGCAATCTGGGCGGCGTGATCATCATCGACTTCATCGACATGGAGAACGTCGAGCATCGCGACCAGGTGCTGGGTGAGCTGAAGAAGGCGCTTTCGCGCGATCGCACGCGCGTGACCGTGAACGGCTTCTCGCAGCTGGGGCTCGTGGAGATGACGCGCAAGCGCACGCGTGAGTCGCTCGCGCATGTGCTGTGCGAGCCGTGCCCGATTTGCCTCGGCAAGGGGCAGGTGAAGACCGCGCGCACGGTTTGCTATGACGTGCTGCGCGAGATCCTGCGCGAGTCGCGCCAGTTCAATCCGCGCGAGTTTCGCGTGGTGGCTTCGCAGCAGGTCATCGATCTCTTTCTCGAAGAAGAGTCGCAGCATCTCGCCATGCTGATCGACTTCATCGGCAAGCCGGTGTCGTTGCAGGTGGAGTCGAATCTGAGTCAGGAGCAGTACGACATCGTTTTGATGTAGTCAAAGGGAAGGCCACCCCACGGGCCTTCCATCAATATAACTCCGCCAGAAATTTTGCCAGCTACTAATCTGGCTACTAAATTGAGGCGCGGTAGCACGAGCGCCTTTGCGGGCGCCCCCATTCGCCCTTTTTTTAACGGGCACGCGACAAGCTGAGCCGCTTCGATCTCTACCTGCTCACCGAGCAACAGCCGCCCCACAAAGGTTTGAAGCCGCTGCCCCAACTTGTCGCGCACTTGTCGCGCAGGACAAGCAGCGGACAAGTCGTGAGCCGACGATGCCGCATCGAAACTCGTCCCCCGGCGAACGATGCAGATCGAGTACCGCGAGCACCCCGAGTATCCTAGCCTTCGAACTTTCCGTTGCGAACCGCTGCGAGCCGACCTCTCTCCAGCCTCCTGTGCGCGGAATCAGCAAACCGAGAAGTTCTTGACGTGTCGCGCGAGCCCAATCGGGCGTGCCCACTCACAGCAGTGCGGCCCACAAGCGGCAGCGATCGATGAAACGGGAAAGGTCTTCCGGCCAGTGCAGCCCGCGCGCCCTTGCGTACGATGCGGAGTCGCTGCCTTGCGGCTAATTCGGCAGGAGCTGTGCGTCAGTTGCTACAACCGGCAGTTGGAACTGAGACGCGGCCGCAATGCCAAGGGAGCCCGCCCGGTCATCGTCGCGAAGCGCCTGCATCCTGCGCGATGCCTCGTCCACCGCGACGGCAATGCGGAACTTCTTGATCTAGAGTTTTGCTCCGGCCGCGAAGAGGCAGCCGCCATCGTGAAGCGGCGCTGGCCGACAGCGCATGTGGCCGACTATGAGCAGCTGAGCGATCGACTGGCGCCACGCGCGCGGTCGCCAAAAAGGCGAACAACACACCCATTCAGCATTCGCACGGCCCTCCCTGAGTGAATACTGCGGGTCCGTTCACTGCGGCACTGGCGTCACGCGCGACGCCCCAGGCGCACGTACAATCCTCGCAACCACGTCGCACATTGATAACTATGACCGGCAGCTATTGAGTTTGAAAACTCTGGAAGATCACCGAGGTGTTAGTGCCCGCGCGCATCGAAGGCAAAGCTTCGCGGCGGAATGTCCGGCCTCTGACCGAGCTTTGGCGTCACAAATCTGGATGAAAGAAAAAACGTATGTTGACCCGCGCGTGGCACGCGGTCGCGCGAGGCTCATGTCTGAAAACTCGCCAAAACGCGCCAGCGTAGAACTCTTTGAAGCACTGTTGAGGCGCCTCAAGCCGCGTTGGCGCGCCAGTATGACTGGCCGCGATGCGCACAAGTACATGCAACAGGTCGAGCAGCTCCTTACCCGGCACAACGTGTTCAGCTTCGGGCTTGCGCGGGAACCGGGTCACACGATAGTTCGGGGCTTCTACGAGCAACGTCGCCCGGACGGTGGCGTCAGCCTGATCTATCTCGAATGTTCCTCGCTACTTCCGCCACACATGGCCCTCGTGCTGCCCGTCGAGGTCACGGCACACGCACTCCAGCGCGCCTTCCAGCGACTCGGCACGATGGATCAGACCTTGCTACACGTCAACCTGCTACGCGCTTTTCTAACCTTCCCATTAGTGCGGCCTATCGTTGAAAAGGGTCGCTGGCGCCAGTTCGGTCTCGCCATCGAAGAAGGAATCTTTGTTGGAGGCTACGACGACGGTACATATCGCGTCCGTACATTTCTTCCCGCAATCGACAACGGCCGGCCGTCAGTGTGGCGGGAGATCCACGCGCTACTATAGCAAAACCACTCGGAATGGGACCGCTTCGAAGCCGAGGGAGGCCCTGAGCCCTCCACTCAATTCGATGACTTAATCGAAAGCCTTGCCGATCGCTATACGTTCCTTCTCGAAGCTCACGAGTCGAAGGACGACGCTCTCGATGAAGCGTGGGCAGCTCGACCTACACAATGACCGCCTTCTGGCCTCTTTCGCTGCCGCCGTCGCCGTTCGTGAGACCGCATTCGCCTTGAGCGGTCGGCATGTGCCAAGTAGGCGTCGGTCACGCAGTCGTCAAAAGGGCGAACAACGGCGCCTGTCTCGCCTGCGCGGTCTCCATACATCCGACAAGCTGCGATGACATTCGCCCTTTTAGCGACCGAGATAGTGGGACGCGGAATCCCCCAAAAGACGAATCCTGACTCGTTGGGGCACTCGGAAATTTCGGAGAGGCTTGCTGCATAAGGCGCTGCGGAAAAATCTACGGCCTCGTGTGACGATGACAGCTCCGCTCTTCATTTGCTCGGGGCCCTTCCGTGTCCGGCGCTGTCAAACTCCTGATACGATTTCAGTCTGATAACGCCTGGAGCCCATTCATGCTTACTCGTGCTTTGAACAAGGACGAAGCAATTGTGTTGATCTGTCGCCCAGAAAGTCATTTCTTCGATAAAAAATCCGCCAAGGTATCGGGTGCGTCCCTTCAGAAGCTCGTTGTAGCTCTCGCGAATGCGGACGGAGGGGACGTGCTGATAGGCATCGAGGATGACAAGGTAGACGAGTTGCCGGAGAAGCGTTGGCGCGGCCTCAGCTCAATTGAGGAGTTCAATGGCCATCTTCAGGCACTGCATGAAATTCTTCCGCAGGTCCCCGTGTCCATGGAATTTTTGGTGGCCAAGGACCTTCCGGGCTTTGTCCTGTCAATCGAGATCGATAAGAGCCCGCAGGTTCACCAGACTCCCTCAAAGGAAGTGTTTCTTAGAAAGGGCGCGCAGTCGCTTCCACTCAAGAATCCCGATCATTTGATCGCACTGAAATTTGCGAAGGGGCTCGCATCTTTCGAAGACGCTGCCGTGGCCAATGTGCCTGCGGAGATCATCGTCGAGTCAGAAGAGCTTCACTCCTTCTTATCCGATTTTTCACCAAAGACGGACGCACTTAACTTCACAGTTAATGAAAACTTGATCGACCTCAAAACATGGGACCCGAAGGTCTGCGGCCTTGTTTTGTTCTCTCCAAACCCGTCCGCAGTGATACCCACGCGATCGGGCGTAAGAATTACGCGCTACGAGACGAAAGAAGATGATCCCGAAAGAGATAATCTAGCATTTTCTGAATCCGTAGAAGGTCCAGCATATCAGATTATACAAAATTCGGTAAATAGAATAACTGCAATAATGTCTGACATAAGCATTTGGACCGTGGATGGACTGAAGAAAGTTTCATACCCTCCAGAGGCGATTTGGGAGATTGTTGTTAATGCAATTATTCACAGAGATTATTCTGTAGCGGATGATGTTCACATTCGAATCTTTGACAATCGCATTGAGGTTCAAAGTCCCGGCCGCCTGCCCGGATTTGTAACCATCGAAAATATACTTGATGTTCGATACTCCAGAAACAAGCAAATTGTTCGAACTTTGTCGCGATATAAAACACCACCCAACAAGGATATGGGAGAAGGTCTGAATACAGCCTTTAAAAAAATGAAGGAATGGAAGCTCAAGGATCCGACGATCGAAGAGGCACAAAACACGGTCGTCGTCACTATCCCGCACACACCTCTTGCCAAGCCAGAGGAGTTGGTTATTGAATTTATTAAGAAAAATGAAAAGATAACCAACAAGCAAGGGAGAGAATTGACTGGCATAAAATCTGAGAATGCCATGAAAAATGTATTCTATAGTTTGCGAGATGAAAAGATCATAGAGATGATCCCCAAAGGCAACAAAACCGAGTGGATTCTCATCAAAAAAATAGACTAAGGTAGATTCGCTAAAAGCGTTACCTTTTTCGCGATCCAATTCGTCCATGCAACGAGGAACGTGCGACCGTTCATTCGAAGAGGACGCGCATGGCCACTCTCGCCGCCTACGGCCAGCCTTTGAGTATGGGCCAGGACCTTGGTGGGGGCGCCCCCGAAAAATGCCCCACCAAGGCCGTCGGGCCTGAGACAGACAACTGAACGGCCAGCCCTTGCGGGCCGGCAACGCGCCGACAACCAGAGGGTGTTGCCACGGCGCTCGATCGATGAGATCGAGCAGGTGGGCTTCGCCGTTGCTGAGCGGGATCGAATTGCATCGAGAACCAGTTGAAGTTCGGCCTTGGACCTTGGCACAGATCATCTCGACTAATTCGTGTCTGATGATGCATTAATGCTACTACTTGCTCGGCTCGCAAAATATCACTGTTTTCTTTGCGTCAAGCTCTTGCAGCGAAGACACCTTGTTCAATGAAAGCACCAAGCGGTCAAACGGATAGTTCAATTTCAAGAATCGGCGATTTAAATCACTTTGATGCTCATCCGATTCGTAAATTACGGTTGGCGTACACCCTTCGAGATTTCCGCTTATCGATGAAATAACTCTCTGGTCTTGGTTTTGTTTCCACACAGCATATCCCGTGTACAACATTGCAACCACACTGATAACCATTACGTAGTTTGCAATCTTCCCGTACCAATATAGCTTAGGGTCGCGCTTTGCTGCGGCCAATTTCCGCATTGGCGTCGTTATTTCGGTATCACCGATCAGAACATAATCAATTGAGAATCCGGCGTCTGGATTGAAAAATACTACCGATATCGTCTCTCTTGGCGGAATTTCATCAATTAAAATTTCCTTATTTTGACAGTCAATTTTATATCTAACTTTCACATCTCGCCGCCTGAACTCTAGTTGCGCAGAGTACTCAAATTCTCCTGAATATAGTATGCGCAAATCTCGATGTGATGCATTTTCATGGTTATCTAACATTAGTACAGAAATAGCGAGCTCCGGCAAATCCTGAGTCTGCGCAGCAATTTCTTCTTTCAGAATCTCATGAGGTAGCGGAAAGTTGAAGGGTCCAAGACTATCGTAACCAACGGCTTGCGGTCGGTTTTGTTGTTTCGATTTCAACCACCCCCAAGCTCCAAGCGAAATCGGAACCAAAATTCCACTGAATAGCCATTCCTTGTTTTTGATAATCCAATCTAGTGCGCTTATCATTCTTAATATTTTTCTGGTGGTTAAAAGACTTCAGCCTACCAACCATAATCGAGTCGGCAAGCCATGCTGCCTGAAATACGCAAAGTATGCGCATATAGTCATCGGCAGAACGCGAGCTCTCCTTTAGGGCTTTTTTATTCACGGCGTACTTTTTCAATGGCTGGATCCGCCTACGCTCCTCAGAAGTCTCGGGGGAATCCGACGATCCGGATCCAGCCAACACCGTAAGGTGTCTCTAGGTGTCTTCTGCACGTGCGGGTATTGCACACAATTCGCCGAACCGCGAAAGTAGAAAACGTCGATTGATGGACACAAAAAAGCCGACTCGCGCGGGTCGGCTCTTGCATTTGGCGGCGAGTTCGCACCGCATTATCGGTACTCGTCAATCTCTACCGTGCCGCCCATCGCTTCCATCATGGCGCTGATATCGTCGGGCACATCGGGTACGCGGTCGCCGCTCTCGTTGTCCCAATAGCAGAAGAAACGCATACTCGCGCCCTTGTCTGTGAGTACTTGGCGAAGGTCCGTCCGTGGCAGATTGAGGTATTTGATGAGATACCGGAGATGCGGCTCAAGCGAATCACTACTGATAGCCGTCTTGCTTCTTACACCCCACACGCCAGTACGCCCAGGAACGCTGCTCACGCGTCCAGACGGAGTCTTGAAATGCTGGTCCTTGACCACCGAAGTATCGGGAAGGATGCCAAAATACTCGCTCCAGAATGCAGGATCAACGCTATCTCCTGAGACCAGAAAGGATACATACGCAAGTTGATGTCCGTTTGCCATTTCGCGCTCAGAAAGCATAGTCGTGCATATTGCCGATGATGTTCTTCTTGAATTCGACTGCGCCAGTGTCATGCCAGATAACGTTGTCATCACCCCGAAGGTTGAGATCGTCCTTCATGACGTGGACCATATCACCGAACGTCTTACGGTCATACCCAAGCATCTTCGCTGCGTAGTTCGGGTCGTTGGTGCTTGCAGCAAGTTCCAACGTATCGCCGCCGGCAGCATCCGGCGTGAACCCGAATGGCTCCGCATCGCCGAGTGGTGTCGAGCCGGTCATCCATGATGGCTTGGCCGGATTCTGTGGCATACGCGGCGGCTTGCCCATCATCTGCTCGACGGTCGAATAGGGGCTGCGGTCTTGCGGTCGCTGCGCGCCGTGCGCAGGCCGTTTCTCGCGATCCTCCTGAATGGCCTTGACGCAGGCGCGTAAATCCTCCCGCTCGGGCACGAAGATCAGCCCGCCCTCCCTGACGGCTCTGAACACGGCATCCCAGAGATCCCGGAGATCGTGAAGCTGTTGGCCTCTCGTCCACTCACCACCAAACACATCAATCTTGCCGAGTACTGCGCGCAGGTCGCCATCACTGGCCACCGACAGGGCACGCATCGTGCCACCGTCTTCAAGAAAGGCGCGGCGGGCGAACTGCATGGCTGTCGTGATGTCGTCGATCTCGTCGCGGGTGATTTCGGTGAAATGCCGGTTCGCGCCGAAGCTGTAGTGGCGCGGCGGTTCGAACGTGCGCGGACTGACCAGGCTCAGGTAGAGCGACTGGCGAAGGCTGGGCCAGAAAAGGTAGGTGTGTCGCTGGTTCTCGTCGCAAATATCGATATACGAGCCAAGAAAGAGCATGGATCGGATTCCTCGCCGTGCGCCACAGCGGGCGTGACCGGTATACGTAGCAGACAACGGGACGAGAGCCTTTGCGATAGATGAATGTCTGGCGACTTGATGCAGAACGAATGCAGCCCGTCAGACCGCGGTGGAAGGTGTCGCCAAGTGCCACCGAAACGCGGCTACGAAGAAAAAAGCGGCGTTTCAACGGCAGGGGTACGCGTTTCGACTACGGAGAATACCTTCGGCGCAAGGCGGCTCACGGCGGGCGCGATCTGCGTACTCATCACCGCGAATCCCTTACCGGACAAGGTTTAGACACTGGTTCACACCACCGAGGTACGCACGGAATCTGGGCTTTTTACCGTCTATAAAAAGGCGCGACAGAGGAAAGAAACGCGACCGCTCAGGTCCGCGACGCCAACATAGCGCTGAACGAGAGGCCGGAACGTTGAGCGGAACCAGAGTTTCTTCCGACTATATATAAGGGCGAACGGGCGGAAGAAACCGCGCGCCCGCCTCCCCCTCTCGCGGCAACCGGTCCGCGTAGATGCGTAGACCTCTCGGACTTTGCAGCCAGGCACGCATCGCGGCGTGCAATTACCCGTGCAACGGGCACACAGCAAAGGACCCGCACAGAATGTTCGTGTCGCAGTGTGTATCATCCGGTATCGCCCCATCGCGCCTCAAATGGGTAGCCAGAAGACTAAATTGGGACACGCAGCACTCTACCCACTTGATTTGATATCAAAAAATCAAGTGCATTAGAACAATATGACATCGTGCTGATGTAGCACGACGTCATGTAGCGCATCACCGGAGCATCGCAGTTGAATCACCAGCGCGTCACCATTGAACAGATCGGCGAATTCGACGAGATCATCGACGTGAGAACGCCGCTCGAATTCGCCGAGGATCACGTCCCCGGCGCGATCAATGCGCCCGTCCTCAGCAACGAGGAGCGCGTGATCGTGGGGACGATGTACAAGGATTCGCCCTTCGACGCCACACGCGTCGGCGCGGCGCTCGCCGCGCGCAACATCGCGAAGCATCTGGACACGATCTTCGCCGACCGCCCGCGCAACTGGCGCCCGCTCATCTACTGTTGGCGCGGCGGCAAGCGCTCGGGCTCGATGACGGCGATGTTCAACATGATCGGCTGGCGCGCGCGCCAGCTCGAAGGCGGCTACAAGGCTTATCGCCATACGGTGGTCGAGGCGCTCGGCAGCCTCCCCGCCGCGTTCCGCTATGTCGTGCTCGCCGGCCCCACGGGCAGCGGCAAAACGCGGCTTTTGAAGGCGCTGGGTGCGGCCGGCGCGCAGATTCTCGATCTCGAAGGGCTCGCCGCCCATCGCGGCTCGCTGCTCGGCGCGTTGCCCACGCGCGCACAGCCCGCGCAGAAGTCGTTCGACACGGCGCTCGTGCAAACGCTGCGCGCCTTCGACCCCGCGCAGCCCGTATTCGTCGAAGCGGAAAGCCGGCGCATCGGCGCGATCACGCTGCCGGTCGCGCTCGTCGAGCAGATTCACGACGCGCCTTGCATCGTGGTCGAAGTGGCGCGCGAGGAGCGCGTGGCGCTCTTGCTGGAGGAATACGGACATCTGCTCGCCGATCACGAATACTTCCGCGAGCAGCTGGTGAAGCTCACGCCGCTGCACGGGCGCGAGCGCATCCAGAACTGGTGCCGGCTGCTCGACGAGGGTGGCCGCGCCGAGTTGTCCGAAGCGCTCATCGCCGAGCACTACGACCCCGCCTATACGCGCAGCACGCGACGCCACTATCCGAAGCTCGCGAAATCGCTGCACTTCGCATTCCAGCCGATGACAGGCGACACGATCGCTCAGGCCCAAACGCTGCTCGGCCAGTTGCGGGACATGCCCGACACCGGCGAGGCGCAGGACAGCGAAGCCGAAGCGCCCCGCCCCCTCTGACCCTTCCCGCGCCTGCGCGCAATCACTTGCGCGCAACCCACAAAAACCAACCGGGCCGCAGAATCTCTGCGGCCCGGTCTTTTGCATCACTGGCGAAGGCTTAGCGCGAGTACATCGCGTTCCAGTCTTGCGCCGACACTGCGGGGCGGCCACCCGATTGCGATGCGTTCGCGACGCCGCCGTAGGCGCTGTTCGCGCCGTTCAGCGTGGCGACCTTGGCCTGCGCGGCCTGGATCGCTTCGGGATAGTGTGCGTTGTCGCCATCGCCGACGCGGTAACCCACCTGCTGGAGCTGCACGAGCTCGGCGCGCACCTGGGCGCGGGTGATGGTCGACTGCGACTGCGCGAACGAAGCGGCGGGAGCAACGAGAGCGGCAAGAGCGGCGGCAGCGGCAACGGCTTGAATCAGGGACTTCATGGTACGACCTCCATTGGACTTTTTGCGGTCTGTGTGCGGCGGTATGCGCATGTGACCGATGAACGCAGTCTAGGCTTCGGGAGGTCCAGGGTTAACCCCTAACGATCTAAAGGATTGTTCCAGCGCGTCGCAGAATCGCCGCAAGCCTTGGTGCACGGGCGTGCGCAGGCGTCGGCGAGGGCATGAGCCTGCTCGCCGGTGGGCAAATGATCCGGAGCGAAATAGATCGGGAGGAGATGGCGCCCCGCCGCCGAGCGACGCGCGGGGCGCACGGTGCGCGCGGGGCTGAAGCGGTCAGCGCGCGGCCGGAACCTTGGACGCGGCGGCGCCTGCCGCGGGCAACACGGTGGAGATCGCCTCGCAAACCTCGGCGATTTCGGCGGGCCGGCCGGCGTCGCCGAGCGAGATCGAGCGGCCCGGCACGCCAATGCCGAAGTGACGCACCGAAGTCGCCGTGAAGATCATCACCGTCGGGCGCCCCACGGCGCTCGCGAGGTGCACGAAGCCCGTGTCGGTGCCGACCACGAGCGCGGCGGCGTCGATGTATTGCGCCACCTCGGTCACGCTAAGCTTCGGCAGCACGACTGCGCCCGGAATGCCCGCCGCGATCGCCTCGCCTTCACGGCGCTCGGCCTCGGAGCCCCACGGCAGCAGCGCGGTCAGGCCCCGTTCGCGCAGGTGCGCGCCGACGCGATGCCAATGCGTGACGGGCCACTTCTTCTCGTCGCTGGAAGTCGCGTGAAACAGCATCGCATAGGGTGCATGCGCGGCGCCGGCCAGCGGCGTGGCGGGCTTGGGCACCACGAGGCCGAAGTCGGGCGCGCTGTCGATCGAGTAGCCGAAGGTGTCGCCCACCGTCTTGCGCAGGCCCTCCCAGGCGAGCAAATCCTCGCGCGGGGGATAACGCCGGTTGTAGGCGAACGCCGCACCGGTCTCGCCGAGACTTTCGCGACGGTAACCGTAGCGCAGGCGGCCTCGCGCGAGGAACGCGATGATCGCGCTCTTGTACACGCCATGCAGGTCGAGAATCACGTCGTACTTCACGGCGCGCAGCTCGCCGATCGAAGCGGCGATGGCCTTCAGGTCGGCCAGGCTGCGCGCGCGCTTGAAGCGGCGCAGCGGCGCGCAGAGCACGCGGTCGATACCGGGATTCCAGCTGAGGATGTCGGCAAACGCGCCGTCGGCCGCCCAGTCCACCTTCACGCCCGGAAAGGCTCGGTGCAGGTCCGCGACGACAGGTTGACCATGGACGATGTCGCCCATCGAGGTGACTTTGACTATGAGAATGCGGTCCATGACACGGAAGACTGACAGGACCACGCGCAACTGGAGGCAGCCTGCGCATGGCCGGGAGCGAGCAACGGGCTCGCCGGACCCGCGATTATACGTCAGCGCCCCGCGCGCAAGAGCGATTGGCGGGGCCAGGCGGCCTTCTCGCGCGTGCCCTCGCCAATCGGCTTGCGCGAGGGCCCATGCGTTAAAATCAGTGGCCGTAGATCGCCCGGATCGACATCGCGCCAATCTGGCCCCACTATAGCCTTCCAAGGCAAAATTCCGGGCAGGAGCCCCCTGTTTGAAAATCCTGCTGACCAATTTTCACTACGGCCGCGGCGGCGGCCATGACACCTATATCGGCGTCATTGCGCGGGGCCTCGCGAGCCGCCATCAGGTTTTCGTCGCCGCGCCCGCGACGAGCCGCCTTTACGCCCACGCGATGGCGATCCCGAACGTGAGCGCCCTCGCGCTCGAATTTCCCGCCAAGCTCAAGGACGTGCGCCGCATGGTGCCGGCCTGGCGGGCGCTGCGCGATCTGCTCGAACGCGAGCGCTTCGACATCGTGCACGTGAACGGCTCGCCCGATCACCGGCTCCTGATGTTCAGCATGATGGGGATGAAGGGCCCGCGCCCGCGCGTGGTGTGGACCAAGCACAATTCGATCGCGATCAAGCACGACTTCCTCACGCGGGTGCGGGCCACGCGCGCGACCGACGTCGTCATCGCCGTGTCGGATTCGACGGCGGATTTCGTCAATGACTCCGTCTACGGGGCCAAACCCGTCGCCGTGGTCAAGAACGGCGTGGACATCGACGCCTTCCAGCCCGCCAGCGCCGCCGACGTCGCCCAGGCGCGCGCCGCGCTGCTCGGCGAGTCGCAGGCCGGCAAGCTGGTGGTCGGCACGGTCACGGGCTTCGACTGGTACAAGGGCACCATGGACATGGTCGCCGCCGTCGCCGCCCTGCCCGCCGCCCAGCGCGAGCAGTTCGTGGTCCTCGTGGTCGGCGTCGAGCCGAACGAGGACCAGTGGCGCGAGATCGACGCGCTCGGCATGCGCGAGCAGGTGCGCGTGGCGGGCTTCGTCGAGGACGTGAAGTCGTATATCCGGGCCTTCGATATCGGCTTCGTGGTGTCGTACGCGATCGAGACGGTCTCGTTCGCCTGCCGCGAGATGATGGCCATGGGCAAGCCCGTGATCGTCACGCGCTACGCGGGCCTGCCCGAGAACATCGACGAGGGCACGGACGGCTGGATCGTGCCGCCGCACGATCCGTCCGCGCTCGCAACAGCGCTCGCGCAGATCCTCGCTCAGCGCGACGCGCTCGGCGCGATGGGCCGGCGCGCCCGCGCGAAGGCCGAACGCGAATTCTCGCTGAGGGACTTCATCGATCAGACGGAACAGGTGTATCTGCAACAACTGCCGAAGTCGCCACCCGCGGCGTCATAAACGCACGCACCCGGCCCCGCGCGCGCTGCGTTTCGAGGGCCCAACTACTATTATTTTGAACATGGCGAATCGGGTCATTCTTCTTCTCAACGGTTTTCCGAAGCCGCATGGCGGCCACGCGCCGTTCCACCCTGGCCACGAGTTGGCGCTAGCGACGGCATAAAGGAACCGACACCCATGCAATCGACGCTCTCCGGACAAAGCAGCCAGCCCATGCGGGCGCAATCCTGGCCCCTGCTGCTTGCACGGTTTTCGGCGGTGCTCGCGCTCGCGGCCGTGCCTCTTTCCACCGCGGGCGTGAATCTCGCGAGCGGGCTCGTGCTGCTCTTCGCCGCCTGCTCGCCCGAAGCCTGGCGCGGCCTGCGCAAGATCCGCGCGACGCCCACGAGCGTGGCCGCCATCGTGCTCTTCGTCGCGCTCTCGCTGAGCCTGCTCTATACGACCGCGACGATGAACGAAGCGGTCAACTTCCTGCTCAAGTACCGCAAGCTGCTGCTGCTCCCGGTTCTGTTCGTCGTGCTGCGCGGCGAAGGCGGCGCGAAGTGGGGAGGCGCCGCGATCTGGGCGCTGTTCGCCGCGCTCACGTTCGCCATGGTCCTCACCTACACCAACGCGTTCGGCTGGACCGCCGTGGGCCCGATGCACGGCACGCAAGGGCCGGTGAGCAAGCCGTGGGTGTTCAAGGATCACATTTCCGGCGGCCTGATGATGGCGTTCCTCGTCTGGCTCTCCATGGCGCTCGCCAAGCCCGTGACGAAGCCCGTGTGGCGCTGGCTGCTCTACCTCAACGCGCTCCTCGCGCTCGTGAACGTGCTGTTCGTGCTGCAAGGCCGCACAGGCCAGGTCGTCGCGCTGATCTATATCGCCGTGTTCGTCGTGTGGCAGCTCGTGCACCTGCGTTCCGCGCGCGCCGGGCGCATTCGTCTCGTTGCGACGCTTGCCTGCATCGTCGCGTGCATGGGGCTCGTGTATTACGCCTTCACGGCCAAGGACTCGCGTCTTGCCGACACGGGCCAGGAAATCACGAGCTACGAGAACAAGAACCAGGTCACCTCGGCGGGCGTGCGCCTCGAGTTCTATCGGCGCAGCGTCGAGCTGTTCGCCCATCGTCCGATTGCGGGCTATGGCGTGGGGAGTGTGCTGCCCGAGTTCGAGCGTCTCGCGAAAAACCAGACCGGCGGGCGCGCCGTGATGATCGGCAACCCGCACAACGAGTTCCTGCTGATGGCCGTGCAACTCGGCGTGATCGGCATCGCGCTCTTCGTCTGGCTGCTCGTCGCGCTGTACCGCGAATGCCGCCGGGTGGACCCGCTTGCGCGCAGCGTGATCTACGGCTACCTGCTCGCCTTCGTGGTCGGCTGCGCCGCGAACTCGCTGCTGCTCAACTTCACCGAAGGCAATCTGTTCATCCTGCTGAGCGGCATCCTGCTGTACAGCCGGCGCGTGGATGACAACCCGCTCGCGCGCTGAAGCGACGGTGCAGCGGACATGAAAAAGGCGGGCACGCGGCCCGCCTTTTTTTACGCCATGCGGCTTCAGCTCACGTTCAAGCCTCGCCTTGCTGATACTGGATGCGATGCAGGTGCGCATAAAGCCCCTGCTGCGCGAGCAGTTCGCGGTGGGTGCCGCGCTCGACAATGCGCCCCGCTTCCATCACGAGAATGCGGTCGGCCCGCTCGATGGTCGAGAGCCGGTGCGCGATCACGAGCGTCGTGCGGCCCTTCATCAACGTCTCCAGCGCGGCCTGCACGTGGCGCTCCGACTCGGAGTCGAGCGCGGAAGTGGCTTCGTCGAGAATCAGGATCGGCGCGTCCTTGTAGATCGCGCGCGCGATGGCCAGACGCTGACGCTGGCCGCCCGAGAGCTTCATGCCGTTGTCGCCCACCAGCGTATCCATGCCCTCCGGCAGCGCCGAGATCGTGTCCCACAGGTTCGCCGCGCGCAGCGCGTTCTCCACGCGGGTGTGGTCGGCCGTCTCGCCGTATGCAACGTTGTTCGCGACGGTGTCGTTAAAGAGCACGACGTCCTGGCTCACCATCGCGATCTGGCTGCGCAGCGCGTGAATGCCGTAGTCCGCGAGCGGCACGCCGTCCACCAGCACCTGGCCGTTCGTGGGATCGAAAAAGCGCGGCAACAGGTTCACGAGCGTCGTCTTGCCGCTGCCCGAGGGGCCCGCGAGCGCGACCATCTCGCCCGGCGCCACGCGCAACGTCACGCTGTCCAGAATCTTGCGCGCGCTTTCGCCATAACCGAACGACACGCCACGGAACTCGATCTCGCCGCGCGCGCGCTCCAGCGGCACACCGCCGCCGGCGGGTTCGGAGGGCTCGTCAATCAGGCCGAAGATCAGCTCGGCCGCCGTCACGCCGCGTTGCAGCGGCTGGTTCACGTCGATCAGGTGCTTGAGCGGCGAGATGATGAGCAGCATGGAGGTGACGAAGGCGACGAAGCCGCCCACCGTCGTCTGGTCGTGCGAAGCCTGCACGACGGCGATCGTCACGACGATGGCGAGCGCGATCGACGCGAGAAACTGCGTGAGCGGCTGGGCGAGACCGCCCGAGATCGTCATGCGCATCTGGTAGCCGCGCAGGCGCTTGCTGAGCGCCGTGAAGCGGTCCATCTCGTACTGCTCGCCGTTGTGCACCTTGACGACCTTGTAGCCGCCCACGGCCTCCTCGACGATGTACGACAGGTCGTTGGTGAGGATCTGGTGCTCGCGGTTCAGGCGCCGCAGCCGCCGGTTGATCTTGCTGACGAGCCAGCCGATGCCCGGCAGCAGCACGGCGACGATCAGCGTGAGGCGCCAGTTCAGGATGAACAGGTAGCCGAGCAGGAAGACCACCGTGAGCGAATCGCGCACGGCGGTGACGAGCACGCCGAGCAGCACGTTCAGGATCTGGTTGACCTCGAACACGATCGCGTTGATGACCGTGCTCGCCGTCTCGCGCTGGAAGAAGCCGACGCTCGCGTGGATCATGCGCTCGAACATCTTGAGACGCAGTTCCAGCAGGATGCGGTTCGACACGTACTGCAACAGGTAGCCGGACGCGTACTGCGCAAGGCCGCGCACGAGCGAGAGGCCGATCACGGCGGCCGGCACGATCCATTTGGCGGACGGACTGCCCTGGGTGCCGAAGCCGTGATCGAGCAGCGGCTTGAGGAGCGCCGGAATGCCGGCCTCGGTCGCGGCCACGAGCGCCAGCGTGAGGATGGCTCCGATCGACACCCCCAGGAGCGGCTTCAGATACGGCCAGAGACGCCGCAGGACCGACGTCGCACTCGACGTCGTCTCGGAGCCGATCGGCTTGCTAAGAGTGGACTGGAGGGGCTTCTCGCTCAAGGCATCCTCTGGAATAACGCGTTGTTGCTGCAACAATCGGGAAATGCGGACTCGATCAGGCGGCGCGCCGCCTGCCGGTGGGGTACCGCATTGTATATGGTCGGCGCCGCCGCTCGCCGGGTTCCGGGGCATGCGGCGCTGTGCGCTGTGTATACTTCTTGCCGGGCGCGGCGCAACGCGCCCCTCTTTCCCTATCAAAGGCGCATGAAAAACACCACGCTCGGCGTCGCCATCATCACGAAAAACGCCGCGTTGCGGCTCGCCCAATGCCTCGACGCCGTGGCCTTCGCCGACGACATCGTCGTGATCGACGGCGGCAGCACGGACGGCACCGCCGACATCGCCCGCGCACACGGCGCGCGCGTCATCGAAGAAACCGCGTGGCCCGGCTTCGGGCCGCAGAAGAACCTCGCGCTCGACGCGCTCGCCACCGACTGGGTGCTCTCGATCGACGCCGACGAAGTCGTCTCGCCCGAACTGGCCGCATCGATCCGCGCCGCGATCGCCGCGCCGCAAGCCGACGTCTACGCCGTGGACCGTCTGTCGAGCTTCTGCGGCACCTGGATTCGTCACAGCGGCTGGTACCCCGACTGGATTCCGCGCCTCTTCAAGCGCGGCCGCGCGCGCTTTTCCGACGACCTCGTCCACGAGCGCCTGGTGTTCGACGCCAGCGCGCAACGCCTCACCGGCAAGCTGCTGCACTACTCCTACGAGGATTTCGACGCGGTGCTGCGCAAGCTCGATGCCTATTCGGGCGCGGGCGCCCGGCAACGCGCGGCGAGCGGCAAGAGCGGCAGCTTCGGCAAGGCGGTGGTGCGCGGCGCGTGGGCGTTCGTGCGCACCTATGTGCTGCGCGCCGGCTTTCTCGACGGCCGCGCGGGCTTCCAGATTGCGGTGTTCAACGCGGAGACGGTGTACTACCGCTTCCTGAAACTCGCGCTGCTCAACGGAAAAGACGAAGGCAGCGCGAGACGCCCGGTGGGCGATCAGTAGACGATTTCGATCTCGCTGCCGGCGAACTCGCCGCGCAGCGCGGCGAGCAGATCGTCGGTGGGCTTGACGCGCCAGGCGTCGCCCAGACGCACTTCGCCTTCCGCGCGATCGTTGCGATAGGCGATCTGAACCGCGAGACCGTTGGGAATCACGGCTTGCGTGCGCTCGCCACGCTCGCGCCCGAAACCGCCGCGACCGCGCGTTTCCGTGGCCGGTGCCGGCAGCGAGTCGTCGGGCTTCGCGCGGTACGCTTCGAGCACCGTACGCAGCGCGCTCGCGTTGGCGTTGCCGTTCATCTGCACCTTCACGGCCTGCGCGTAGCGGCTGCGCGCACGTTCGAGATCCATCACGGTATCGACTGTGAAGCGGATGCCGCCCGTGAACGCGTCATTGCGCGCCCCGCCCTGCACGACGAGCAGCTCGTCTTCCTTGAAGAGCGCCTTGTGCGCCTCGTACTGCTCGTTGAACACCGTGACTTCGCACTGGCCGGTGCCGTCGTCGAGCAGCGCGATCAGCATCTTGCCGCGCTGGGTCATTTGCGTGCGCAACGAAGCGATCACACCCGCGACCAGCTTGTCGCGCCCTTCCTTCAGCTCGCCGATCTTCTGGCGCACGAAGCGGCGCACTTCGTCCTTGTACGCGTCGAACAGATGGCCCGAGAGATAGAAGCCGAGCGCGCCTTTCTCCTCCTGGAGCTTGCGCTTCTCGCCCCACGCGGGCTCGTCCACCAGTTCGTGCGCGGCGAGCGGCGCGTCGCCCATGTCGAAGAGGCCCGCCTGCATGGCGTTGGCGCTCGCCTGGTCGGCGGCTTCCATCGCCATGGGCACCGAAGCGAGCAACTGCGCGCGGTTTGCGTGAATCGTGTCGAACGCACCGGCGCGGATCATCGCTTCGATCGTGCGGCGGTTCACGAGACGACGGTCGATGCGCTCGCAGAAGTCGAACAGGTCCTTGAACAGGCCGCCTTCTTCACGCGCGCGCAAGATCTCTTCGATGGCGTTCTGGCCGCTGCCCTTGATCGCGCCCAGACCATAACGGATCGTGCGCGAGCGCTTGCCTTCGGCCACATGGGCGTCGGCGACCGGCTCGAAGCGGTACGCCGAAGCGTTCACGTCCGGCGGCAGCACGACCATCTTGTTGGTCAGGCAGTCCTCGAAGAGGATCTTCACCTTGTCGGTGTCGTCCATGGCCAGCGACATATTCGCCGCCATGAATTCGGCCGGATGGTGCGCCTTGAGCCACGCCGTGTGATACGCGAGCAAGGCATACGCGGCCGCGTGCGACTTGTTGAAGCCGTAGCCCGCGAACTTTTCCATCAAGTCGAAGGTTTCGTCGGCCTTCTCGCGCGTGAGGCCGTTCTTCGCCGCACCTTCCGCGAAAATCTCGCGGTGCTTGGCCATTTCCTCGGGCTTCTTCTTGCCCATCGCGCGGCGCAGCAAGTCGGCGCCGCCGAGCGAGTAGCCGCCGATGATCTGCGCCATCTGCATCACCTGCTCCTGGTAGACCATGATGCCGTAGGTCTCTTTCAGAACAGGTTCGACGCGCGGATCGGGATACTCCACCACTTCGCGGCCGTGCTTACGCGCGCAGAAGCTCGGAATCAGGTCCATCGGGCCCGGACGATACAACGCCACGAGCGCGATGATGTCCTCGAAGCGGTCGGGCTGCGCGTCCTTGAGCATGCCTTGCATGCCGCGGCTTTCCAGCTGGAACACGGCGACCGTATTCGCTTTCTTGAGGATCTGGAACGACGGCGCGTCGTCGAGCGGCACCTCGGCAAGCGACCAGTCTTTCTTCGACGGATCGAGCATGCGGATATAGCGCTCGGCCCAGTCGAGAATCGTGAGCGTGGTCAGACCCAGAAAGTCGAACTTCACGAGGCCGACGGCTTCCACGTCGTCCTTGTCGTACTGGCTCACGACGCCGCTTTCGTCGCCCTGCGTGTAGAGAGGACAGAAGTCGGTGAGCTTGCCCGGCGCGATCAGCACCCCGCCCGCGTGCATGCCCACATTTCGCGTGAGACCTTCCACGAGCTGCGCGAGGTCGAGCAGCTGGTGCACTTCGTCTTCGTTGTCGTAGCGCTCTTGCAGGAGCGGCTCTTCCTTCATCGCGTCGGCGATGGTGACGTGCTTGCCCGGCTTGAACGGAATGAGCTTCGCCACGCCGTCGGTAAAGTTGTAGCCGAGATCGAGCACGCGGCCGATGTCGCGCACGGCCGCCTTCGCGGCCATCGTGCCGAAGGTGGCGATCTGCGAAACCGCGTCGGCGCCGTACTTCTCCTTCACGTACTGAATGACGCGGTCGCGCCCGTGCTGGCAGAAGTCGATGTCGAAGTCGGGCATCGAGACGCGTTCCGGATTCAGGAAGCGCTCGAACAGCAGGTTGTAGCGCAGCGGATCGAGGTCGGTAATGCCGAGCGCGTACGCGACCAGCGAGCCCGCGCCCGAACCCCGGCCCGGTCCAACCGGCACGCCGTTGTTTTTCGCCCAGTTGATGAAGTCCGCAACGATCAGGAAGTACCCGGGGAAGCCCATCTTGATGATGGTCCCGCACTCGAAATCCAGACGCTCGTTGTAGCGCGCGCGCTCCTGCTCGCGTTCGGCTTCTTCCGGATACAACTGCACGAGGCGCTTTTCGAGGCCTTCCTTCGAAAGCTGCACGAGGTAGTCGTCGAGCGACATGCCGTCGGGCGTCGGAAAGAGCGGCAGCTTGGGCTTGCCGAGTTCGAGCGTGAGGTTGCAACGCTTGGCGATTTCGATGGTGTTCGTGATCGCCGAGGGAATGTCCGCGAAAAGCGCGGCCATTTCCGCCTGGGTGCGAAAACGCTGATCGGTCGTGAAGCGCTTCTGGCGACGCGGATTCGCGAGGATATCGCCCTCCGAGATACACACGCGCGCTTCGTGCGCGGTGTATTCCTCGTCGGTCATGAACTGCATGGGGTGCGTGGCGACCACGGGCAGCTTCAGCTCCGACGCAAGCGCCACCGCCTGCTCGACATACGGTTCGCCACCGGGCTGGCCGCAGCGTTGCAGCTCGATGTAGTAAGCGTTCGGGAACAGCTTCGTCCAGCGCTGCGCATGACGCTTCGCGCTTTCGGCATTGCCCGCCGCGAGCGCGAGGCCCACGTCGCCTTGCTGCGCGCCCGAGATCGCGAGCAGGCCCTCGGCGAGCCCGGCTTCGAGCCATGCGACGTCCACTTCCGCGCGACCGCGATACTGGTTCGTGAGCCACGCCTTGGACAGCAGCTCGCACAGATTCAGGTAGCCACGCTTGTCTTTCACGAGCAGCAAAAGACGCGAAGGCTTGTCGCGGTCGTCGGGATTCATGATCCAGACGTCGCAACCGGCAATGGGTTTGACCCCTTTGCCACGGGCTTCCGTGTAGAAACGAACGAGGCCGAACGCGTTGCCGAGGTCGGTGAGTGCGAGCGCGCCCTGGCCGTCTTTGGCGGCCGCCTTGACGAGGTCGTCGAGGCGCACGATGCCGTCGGCAATCGAGAATTCGGAGTGGACGCGGAGATGGACGAAGCGGGGATCTGACATGGGCGTCATTGTACCTCCAGGACCACGCGATTTTCGGCGCACGCCGGCAGCGAGGCGCGACGTTGGCCGGGGCGGCCTGACCGATCTGGGCAACGATTGTGCAAGCGCAGGGGCGCCGCGGGGTGCGGCAACTTCGCCGCAGGGGGCGCTGGCGCGATTGAGGGATAATAGCGGATTGCGCCCGTCGCGCGCCCTGCCCCCATTCCCGCTTTCGGGGAACCGGCAGCCGGCACGCCCGGCTCCGGTTTTCACGCGCGTCCAGCGCGTTTTATCAGTTGCACCATGCGTATCCTCAATCTCTCCACCTACCAGTTCGCCACGCTCGACAAGACCGCCGAGTGGCGCCCGCACGTGCTCGAGCGCTGCCAGGCGCTCGACTTGCGGGGCACGATCCTGCTCGCGCCGGAAGGCATCAATCTGTTCGTCGCCGGCGACGAACCGAACGTGCGCGAGTTCATGGAATACATGCGCACCGATCCGCTCTTCGAGGGCAAGTTCGCGACGCTGCCGTTCAAGGAAAGCTTTTCCGAAACGCGGCCCTTCAACCGTATGCTCGTGCGCCTGAAGCGCGAGATCATCACGATGAAGAAGCCCGCGATCCGCCCCGAGGAAGGCCGCGCGCCGTCGGTCGCGCCGGTCGTGCTCAAGGAATGGCTCGACCGCGGCTTCGACGACGCGGGCCGCCCCGTTGTGATGCTCGACACGCGCAACACGTTCGAAGTGGACGTCGGCACGTTCGACAAGGCGCTCGATTACCGCATCACCAAGTTCAGCGAATTCCCCGGCGTGATCGAAGCGAACCGCGCCGATCTCGAAGGCAAGACGGTCGTGTCGTTCTGCACGGGCGGCATTCGCTGCGAAAAGGCCGCGATCCACATGAAGGAAGTGGGCATCGAGCACGTCTACCAGCTCGAAGGCGGCATTCTCAAGTATTTCGAGGAAGTGGGCGGCGCGCACTACAACGGCGACTGCTTCGTGTTCGACCAGCGCACCGCGCTGAACCCGCAGCTCGAACCGACCGACACCGTGCAGTGCTTCGCATGCCGCGCCGTGGTCACGCCCGCCGAGCAGGCTTCGCCGCTCTACGTCGTGGGCAAGAGCTGCCCGGCGTGTCATCCCGAGCGCGCGGGCACGGCAGCGGCTGCCCCGGCGCAGGCGGCGTAAAACACGCGTGAGGCACGCTTGAGCGCAACGTCTGCCGCGTATCGCGGGCGCTTTGCGCCCTCGCCTACCGGACCGCTGCATTTCGGCTCGCTCGTCTCGGCGCTCGCGAGTTGGCTCGACGCGCGCGCGCACGACGGCGCGTGGCTCGTACGCATGGAAGACATCGACGGGCCGCGCACCGTGCCGGGCGCAGCCGAGGATATTTTCGCGACGCTTGCGGCCTTCGGCTTTCACGCCGACGAGCCGCCCGCATGGCAGAGCCGTTGCATCGACGTGTATCGTGCGGCGCTCGACCGCCTGATCGCCTCGGGCCACGTCTACCCTTGCGGCTGCACGCGCAAGGAAATTGCCGACTCGCAACTCCATGCGCACCGGCGCAACACCACGCTGATCTATCCGGGCACCTGCCGCGACGGTTTGCACGGCAAGCCCGCGCGCGCCTGGCGCCTGCGCGTGCCCGACGATGCTCCCGCGAGCGCGGAAAATCCCGCGCTGATCCGCTTCGACGACCGCTGGCAAGGTCCGCAGCAGCAGGATCTCGCGACCGAAGTCGGCGACTTCGTGCTGCTGCGCGCGGATGGCCAGTGGGCGTACCAGCTCGCGGTGGTCGTGGACGACGCCGCGCAAGGCATCACGCACGTGGTGCGCGGCGCGGACCTGCTCGACTCGACGGCGCGGCAGATCTGGCTCCAGCAGTGCCTCGGCGCGCCGACGTCTGCGTACATGCACGTGCCGGTCGTGACCAACGAGGACGGGGAAAAGCTGTCGAAGCAGACGGGCGCGCAGGCGCTCGATGCCTCACGCCCGCTCGAAGCGCTGACGGCCGGCGCGCGCCATCTGGGCCTCGACCTGCACGATCCGGCGCCCGCGACGCTCGAAGCATTCCAGGCCGACGCGATCGACGCGTGGAAGCGGCGGCTCGCGCAGTTGCACGCACTGGCTTGAGCGCGACGCCTGTCTGACGCGGACGTTGCGCAGGATACGAAATCCGGGAATAACGGCGAGAAGTCGCCGCAGAAATGACAAAGGGCGCCGAAGCGCCCTTTCGCAGCGCGGCTGGCTTGTCATCGCCGTGTTGCCGCACTGGCTTCTTCGACGCCGGAGCGGAAGAAGTCTCGGAGGTACCTCTTGCGAGGCACGAGCCGACTATATCACGACTTCTAATGCTTCACGTTTGCGCTAAAGCAGCAATTCCTCTCTGTGAGGGGCGGGCAAGTCTTCAAGACCCAGCGCGTATCTCACTCCTCGTTGAATCGCGAGGTAGTCGTCCCGTGAAACGGACAAGGTCGAATGATAGACCGCGCGCCCGCCTCGTCGAGAGCGAGTTCTGTAAAAGTTCACTCTGGCGAGGGATACCGTGTACACCATATCGCACTTCGCCCAGACTTCCAGCATTGGGCTTTCGTCCGGATGCGGATTGCGGTTCAACTTGTGATGGCACGCCAGCGACCGCTCCGGCCGTGTGGTCGAAAGGGGCACCACGGTCAGCAGTCTGTCACTCGTCCTGCTCTTTGCGAGCACGACCACCGACCGGATCTTCACCATCTCGGGCTGGACAAAGCCGGTGTAATCGCATGTGACCACAGCACGGTGTCTGGGCAGGAATTTCAGACCAACGGCGTTCTCTTTCATGTATTTCCGTGTGGTTGCTCAAGCCGAAGAATTCATGCCCCATATCGCCCGCGGCGACGTGGGACTCGCAATCATCTGGAAATACTAACGGAGAACAATCCCATCTCGAAAAATAGGGATTGAACATCTCGGCGTTGGCTCAATGCCATGCCGTGTCGCGCCGAAAAGCGCAGCATCACGCTGCGCTTTGGCCTAACCTCAATTCGACGAAGACGAAGTCGGCTTGTTGCGCCACCCCGCCCCGAGACCGCCCAGCAACGCGGCGAGCGGCTGCTTCGACTGCTGCTTTTGAGGCGCGGCCGGCGCGGGCTTGTCTTCGGCCTTGCTGCGCGCGGCCGGCGAAGGCTCGTAGGGCTTCAGGAAGAAATCGTCGACGGGCTGCGCGCGATGATGATGCGCTCGCTCGAACGACGGCGCACGGCGGTGTGCGCCGCGCTCGCTGCGGCCATCACGTCCCTCGCGGCTTTCGTACCCGTCACGCTCGCGGCGGCGGCCGCCGCCCTCGTGATGCGCCACCGGCACGTCGACCACGAGGCGCTCCACCGTCAGGGGGCGCTTGATCAGCTTCTCGATATCGGCGAGCTGCTTCTTCTCGTTGGGGCTGCACAGCGACAGCGCGTCGCCCGAAGCGCCCGCGCGGCCCGTGCGGCCGATGCGGTGCACGTAATCTTCGGCGTTGAACGGCAGGTCGAAGTTGATGACGGCAGGCAGTTCGGCGATGTCGAGGCCGCGCGCGGCCACGTCGGTGGCCACCAGCGCTTCGATTTCGCCGCGCTTGAAGGCGTCGAGCGCTTGCATGCGCTCGCTTTGCGTGCGGTCGCCATGGATCGCGGCCGCCACGATGCCCTGCTTCTCGATCTGGCGCGCCAGGCGGCTCGCGCCGATCTTGCTGTTGCAGAACACGATCACCTGCTTCAGACCGCGGTCGCGGATCAGTTGCACGACCGCGCCGGTCTTGTCGCCCTCGGCAACTTCGTACACCACCTGGGTGACGTTGGTGGCCGTGGAGTTGCTGCGCGCGACCTCGATGGTCTGCGGCGTGCGCAGATAGGTCGCGGCAAGCTTCTTGATTTCGCCCGAGAACGTGGCCGAGAACAGCAGCGTCTGACGCTCCTTCGGCAGCAGGTTCAGGATGCGTTGCAGGTCGGGCAGGAAGCCCATGTCGAGCATGCGGTCGGCTTCGTCGAGCACGAGCATCTGCACCTGACCGAGGTTCGCATTCTTCTGCTGAACGTGGTCAAGCAGGCGGCCCGGCGTCGCGATCAGGATTTCCACGCCGCGGCGCAGCTCGTCCGACTGCGGATTCATGTCCACGCCGCCGAACACCACCGCGCTGCGCAGCGGCGTGTGCACCGCGTAGGAGCGCACGTTGTTGGCGACCTGGTCGGCCAACTCGCGCGTGGGCGTGAGGATCAGCGCGCGCACCGGATGGCGCGCGGGCGACGCGCTCGTATTCGCCATCGGCAGCAGGCGCTGGAGGATCGGCAGCGAAAAGCTCGCCGTCTTGCCGGTGCCGGTCTGCGCCGCGCCCATCACGTCGCGGCCCGTGAGCACGACGGGGATCGCCTCCGCCTGGATCGGCGTGGGCGTCGTGTAACCCTGGTCCTGGATGGCCCGGAGAATTTCGGGTGCAAGGCCAAACTGGTCGAAGGTCGCAGTGCTGGGCTTGACGGCTGTGTCGGACATGGTGTCTTCGCTATAAAGGCGCTTTTCGCGCAAGGCGCGGGAGCGCCTCAAATGTTCACTGCAAGTCGATGCAGGGTTACTGCCGGACAATGCCCGGGCATGCCGCGCATTGCACATCGATGCCGGGCCGCGCCACGCATGGGGCGCTGCACCCCGCGGCGACGGGCGAAACGCTCGCTCGCGCGGGCCGCCCGCCATGCGCCTGGCCCGAGGAGACGGTCTGCCGGTGACGGGGCGCTGGCTCCATTGCCGCGCACGCTCGGGCTCAACCCGGCCAGTCTCGCTCGATCCCGGATGGTTCCGGCGGGCCCGCTGGCCCGTTGGTCAAAATGGCTCGATCGGCTTCGCGCCGGCGGATCACGCCAGCGGCTGCCAAAGTTTCACCCGCCGCTCACGGCAAACACACGAACGCCGGGCAAACGCGAAGCAACCACAAGCAGGCACAATCGGCTGAAAGGCCGGTATTGTAGCACCTTGGCATAAATCCCTATGGCAGCGGGTCATGCGTTCTGCAACACGGCGCACGGACGATTCCCGCGCGCCGCGCCGGGCGATAGCACCCTTTTTTCAGACGCACAGCTCACCACGTCTCGCGCATCACCATCAGGCGCAGTTCGGTCATGTCCTCGAGCGCGTAGCGCACGCCCTCGCGCCCGAGTCCCGAATCCTTCACGCCGCCATACGGCATGTTATCCACGCGAAATGACGGAATATCGTTGATCACCACGCCGCCCACGTCGAGCCCGTCCCAGGCGCGGTGCGCATTGGCGAGCGAATCCGTGAACACGCCCGCCTGCAAGCCGAAGTCGCTGTCGTTGACGATTTCCAGCGCCTGGCCGAAGTCGTCGAAACGCTCCAGGATCGCCACCGGTCCGAACGCCTCCTTGCGGTAGAGGTCGGTGTCGCGGCCCACGTTTTCGAGCAGCGTCGCTTCGAACATCGCGCCGTCCACCTTGCCGCCCGCGATGATCTTCGCGCCCGCCAGCACCGCGCTCTCCATCCAGCCCGCCAGGCGCTTCGACTCGGATCCGGAAATCATCGGCCCGACAAAGGTTGTCTCGTCCTTCGGGTCGCCCATCTTGAGCGTCTTGACCTTGGCGATGAGCTTCTCGCGCAGCGTGTCGTAGAGCGACGCGTGCACCAGTATGCGCTGCACGCCGATACAGCTCTGCCCCGACTGGTAATACGCGCCAAACGCGAGCCGGTCCACGACGTAATCGAGCTTGCCGCCCTGGTCGCCGTCCACCACGGCCGCCGCGTTGCCGCCCAGCTCCAGCACCACTTTCTTCTTGCCCGCCTTCTTCTTGAGGTCCCAGCCCACCGCGGGCGAGCCCGTGAACGAGAGCAGCTTGAAGCGCTCGTCGGTGGTGAAGAGATCGGCGCCGTCGCGGTGCGCGGGCAGGATCGAGAACGCGCCCTTGGGCAAGTCGGTTTCCGCCAGCACCTCGCCGATGATGAGCGCGCCCACCGGCGTGCGGCTCGCGGGCTTGAGCACGAACGGCACGCCCGCCGCCAGCGCCGGCGCGACCTTGTGCGCGGCCAGGTTGAGCGGGAAATTGAACGGCGAAATGAACGAGCACGGCCCGATCGGCACGCGCTTCACATAGCCGTGATAGCCCTTCGCGCGCGCCGAAATTTCCAGATTCACGATATCGCCGTTGATCCGCACGCTCTCTTCGGCGGCCACGCGGAACGTGTCGATCAGGCGCGTGACCTCGCCGCGCGAATCGTTGATCGGCTTGCCCGCTTCGATGCACAGCGCCATCGCCAGCTCGTCGAAGCGCTCGCGAAAGCGCGCGACACAATGGTCGATCACGGCCTGGCGCTTGAACGGCGGGAATGCACGCATGGCGGGCATGGCGGCTTCCGCGGCGGCGATGGCCTGATCGATCGCTTTCGCATCGGCAAGCGCGACGCGCGTGGCGACTTCGCCGCTGTATTTATCGGTGACTTCGAGGTCGGTGTTGGCGGCGACGGCCTCATTGGCCAGGTAGTACGGATAAGTCGGTTTGAGCATGACGGGTTCTCCGTGGGTGCGGCATCAAAGCTGCGCGCTCAGGCGCTTGATCTCGCGATTGAGCACGCGCTCGTTGTCCGAGTAGTCGATAGGCACGTCGATCAGATGCACGCCCGGCTGCGCGAAGCACTGCTCGATGAGCGGCTTGAGTTCGTCCGCCGCGCCCACGCGATGTCCATGCGCGCCGTAGCTCTGCGCATAATCGACGAAATCGGGGTTTTGCAGCGTCATGCCGTAGTCGGGGAAATTCATGTTCTCCTGCTTCCAGCGGATCATGCCGAACGCGTCGTCGCGCAAGAGCAACACGACGAGATCGAGCTTCAGGCGCACGGCCGTCTCGATCTCCTGCGAATTCATCATGAAGCCGCCGTCGCCGCACACGGCCACGACCTGGCGCTCCGGATGCACGATCTTCGTGGCGATGGCCGAGGGCAGCCCCGCGCCCATCGAGGCGAGCGCGTTGTCGAGCAGGATCGAATTGGGCTCGCGGGCGCGGTAGTAGCGCGCGAACCAGATCTTGTACATGCCGTTGTCGAGACAGAGCATGCCGTCCTCGGGCATGGCGGCGTACACGTCGTGCACGAGCCGCACCGGGTACATCGGAAAGCGCGCGTCGTGCTGGCCTTTGGCGAGATGCGCCTCGAAATGGCGCTTGATCTCCTCGAAGCGCGCGAAGTCCCACACGTGCTCGCGCGACTTGAGACTCTGCTTGAGTTGCCACACGGCGTTGGCGATATCGCCCACCACCTCGATCTGTGGGAAATACACCGGGTCGACTTCCGCGCCGAGAAAATTCACGTGGATGACGGTCTTTTCCTCGGCGCTGCGCATGAAGAAAGGCGGCTTTTCGATCACGTCGTGGCCGACGTTGATGATGCAGTCGGCGTGCTCGATCGCGCGGTGCACGAAGTCGCCGTCCGAGAGCGTGGCGTTGCCGAGCCACAGCGGGTGCGATTCGTCGATCACGCCCTTGCCCATCTGCGTGGTGAAGAACGGGATGCCGGTTTCGTCGACGAATTCGCGCAGCACGTTGCGCGTGGTCTTGCGATTGCCCCCCGCGCCGATCATGAGCAGCGGATGCTTCGCCTTGCAGATCGCAGCGACCGCATGCGCGACCGCCTTTTCCTCGGCCACGGGGCGGCGGCTGAAACTCTTCGGAATAGGCTTGCCGTCGCCCTCTTCGTCGGCCACGTCCTCGGGCAGTTCGAGATGCACGGCGCCTGGGCGCTCCTGCTCGGCCTGGCGAAACGCCTCGCGCACGAGCGCCGGAATATTGCCGATGGAGACGATCTGGCGCGCGTACTTGGTGAGCGGCTCCATCATGCGCACCACGTCGACGATCTGGAAGTGGCCCTGCTTGCTCGACTTGATGGGCTTCTGGCCCGTGACCATCAGCATGGGCATGCCGCCCAACTGCGCGTAGGCGGCGGCGGTCACGAAATTGGTGGCGCCGGGGCCGAGCGTGGAAAGGCACACGCCGGTGCGCCCCGTCAGCCGTCCGTAAGTAGCGGCCATGAAGCCCGCGGCCTGCTCGTGGCGCGTGACGATCAGACGAATCTTCGAGCGACGCAGCGATTCGAGCAGATCGAGGTTCTCTTCCCCGGGAATACCGAACACATACTCGACGCCTTCGGCTTCGAGCGCCTTCACGAACAGATCCGATGCTTTCATCGACCACCTCGTTGGCATGAGCGTGACCGGCGGCGCGGGCGGCAGCCGGCCTTCGCGTAGGCCGACAGGTTACTCCCGCAAGGCGGATTGCGTCGGGAAGCGGGCGCGGCGCGTCAGCGCATGATCGTCGCGCAGCCGGAAAGCACCGGCTTCGGGCTTTCGTCGGACATGGTGTCGTAGAGGTCGGCGCCCGGTCCCTTGGTCCACCACGTGTAGCGATCGGCGACGTACTTGACGCCCGAGGCGGCGATCACGCCGACGAAAAGGAGCTTGCGGCCCTCGACCGGCACGAGTGCGAAGCTCTGGCCGTTGGCCGCATTGAGATAGGTGACCTTGAAGGTCTTGCCGCTCGCGCAGGTGTAGCCGAACGTGTGACGCGCCTGCACCTGGATGTCGCGCACTTCCAGGCCGCCGGCGCCGGCCGCGCTCGCAGGAAGCGCGGCGGCAAGTCCGCATGTGAGCGCGAGCGCGGCGCATGCGCGCAGCGCGCCCTTTGAAATACGCCCGCCGGTTGAACAACGCCCGTCAGCACCGCTTCGACCAACGATCATCTACGTCCTCCGTGAGTTGCCAGGGCACCGCTTGCCGCATTCCACTCGCGCGCAACGCTCAGGGATCGATGGCGGCCGCGCAGGCGTCGGTGGGCGTGGCGGCCGCATGGCCGACCAGCGGCACGATCTTGAGCCCCGCCGACACCACGCGGCACGGCGCGGCCGCAAGCCCGCAGCCCCCGAGCCCCGACACGCCCAACACCCCCAATACGACAGTGACCGAACGCACCCGTTGCAACACTTTCAGCTTTTTCATTCCCATCTTTTCACTGTTGGCTGACACGATAACCCGGGACGCGCGACGGCGCCCTCATACACGTCTTACCCGGCCGGCTTGGCCCCCGCCTCTCTCTACAACGCGCCGGCCAGATTCTCACTGCGAAGCGTCGCCCGCCACCGGACGCACGGCCGCGGCCGCCGCGCGGGCGCGCGTGCGGGCCTCGTCGGTGTCGGCGCCCGTCGCGAGCGCGACGCCCATGCGGCGCTTCACGAAACTCTCGGGCTTGCCGAACAGACGCAGGTCCGCGCCCGGTACGGCAAGCGCCTGCGCCACGCCCTCGAAGGCGATGCCGCGCGCGTCCATGCCGCCATAGATCACGGCCGATGCGCCCGGAGCGCGCGCCGTCGTATCGACGGGCAGGCCGAGGATCGCGCGCGCATGCAGCTCGAACTCGGAGAAGCGCTGCGAGGCGAGCGTGACGAGGCCCGTGTCGTGCGGACGCGGGCTCACTTCCGAGAACCACACTTCGTCGCCGCGCACGAACAGCTCGACGCCGAAAAGACCGCGGCCGCCCAGCGCCTCGGTCACCTTGTGCGAAATCTCGCGCGAGCGCTCGAGCGCCTTGGCGCTCATCGGCTGCGGCTGCCACGATTCGACGTAGTCGCCGTCCACCTGGAGATGGCCGATCGGATCGCAGAAGTACGTTTGCACCTGGCCGCTTGCCGGATCGATCGCGCGCACGGTGAGCTGCGTGATCTCATAGTCGAAGTTGATGAAGCCCTCGACAATCACGCGCCCGCGATTCACGCGGCCGCCCGCGAGCGCGTACTCCCACGCGCGCTCGACGTCGGCCTCGCTGCGCACGACCGACTGCCCCTTGCCCGACGACGACATCACCGGCTTCACCACGCACGGGTAGCCCACCTTGGCGACGCCGGCCTTGAGCTCGTCGAGCGAATCGGCGAACGCATAAGGCGAAGTGGCGAGGCCGAGTTCCTCGGCGGCGAGGCGGCGGATGCCCTCGCGATTCATCGTGAGCTGCGCGGCGCGCGCGGTGGGGATCACCTCGGCGACACCTTCGGCTTCGACGGCGGCGAGCGCGTCGGTGGCGATCGCCTCGATCTCGGGCACGACGAGATGCGGGCGCTCGGCATCGATCAGCGCGCGCAGCGCCTGGGGATCGGTCATGTCGATCACATGCGCGCGATGCGCGACCTGGTGGCCGGGCGCGTTCTCATAGCGGTCGACGGCGATCACCTCGACGCCGAGACGCTGCAACGCGATGATCACTTCCTTGCCGAGCTCCCCCGCGCCGAGCAGCATGACACGGGTGGCGGAGGCGGAAAGCGGCGTGCCGATGCGGGGGCGGGTTTGCATGATGTCTCCAGAATGACGGTGCGGCGGAAATGCGCGAGAGCGCCGATGTTAACACGCGGCCCCGCCGCCGCGAGGCGCTGCGCGGCGCGAGTGCGGGCGCGAGGGATTGGCCGGGCACACGTTTGCTCTCGCGTGCCGCAGCGTGGTGCGTTACGCTTACGCCTTCGCTGATTACGAGGAACGATGCGATGCCTATCTGCATGAACTTGCGCATGAACTTGCGCGAGAGATTGCGCCCCGCGCGGCGCATCTCCGCGCGACTGCTCGCCTCGCGCGCCGCGCCGCTCGCCGCCGCCCTGCTGGTTTGCGCATGCAAGCTGCCGGTCCACACGGACGCGTCGGCGCCGCTGCCCGACCCGTTCAATCCCGCCACCGTGCAACTCCTCGACAACACGCACTGGCAGCTCGTGGAATGGAAGCGCACCGACGGCACGCTGCGCGCCGTGCCGAGCCCGGATCTCAATGCCGGCAATGCCGAGGGCCCTGACGCCCGCCCCATCACGCTCGACCTCTCGACCGAAAGCGGCCAGCGCCGCGTCAGCGGCTTCTCGGGCTGCAACCGCTACTTCGGCGCCTACACGCTCAAGAACGGCCTGCTTGCGTTCAGCCAGCTCGGCGGCACGCGCATGGCCTGCATGGGCGCGGGCGGCGAGATCGAGGGCGACTATCTCCAGGCGCTCTCGCACATCGCGCGCTCCGGCGTGCAGATGCGTCAACCGCAGGCACTATTCCTCGTGCTGGAAAACGGCGACCGCCTGAGCTTCGCCGAAGCGGCAGCCGCACCGGGCTCGACGCCGGGCGCCGCCTCCGACGCCAAACCGGCGCAGTGAGCGCCGCACACACGAACAGCCGCGCCCTCGCCCGGCGCGGCTCTTTTTTTGTTGCGCGCGAACGAAACCGGCGCGCGCAGGGTCTTTCACGTGTCGGGCACGCCGCGCACCACGGCGCTTGCGCAACACCGCATCAAGACGGATCGCGGCGAGCGCCGGTCGAGCGGTTACACTCCACACGTCGCACACCTTCTATACGTTCATCTTTGGCATGCACACGGTAGTTCCTGGCTGGTTCGGCATATCGGCCGTCTGGTTCATCCCTCTGATCTGGCGTCTCGTTAAATCCGTGCTGCCGGGCGGCGCGGGCCTGCGCGGCCCAGGCACCATCCGGCTCTGGCTCGGCTTCCTTGGCGTGCTCGTGGCGAGTTGCGCGCTCGAAGCGACGCTCATCGACATCGCCGGCTTCAACGCGCTCGGCCATGCGCTTTCGGGCGGATTCGGCAAGCTCATCGGCCACGTGGCCGCGCCGCTCGCGATGACGGCGCTTCTCATCGTGAGCTTGCCGTGGCTGCTCGACTTCCATTGGCGCGAATTCCTCGCCTGGGCCGACATCTCGCTCGGGCTCGGCCTGAACATCCGCGCCTCGCGCGCGAACGACGACAGCCCGCGCCGCGAGCGCCGCAGCCGACGCGCCGCGACCGACGACGGACTGCCGGCGCACAGCGCGCCCACCGTGAACCCGTCGATGCCGGCAGACGGCGCGCGGCGCAAACGGCCGACCATCTGGAAGCCGCCTGCGCGCGAAAGTCGCGAAGGCAGAGACAGTCGCGAAAATCGCGAAGGTCGCGACAGCCGCGACGGTCGTGATGGCACGCGCGCGGCAGGCGCGATGGCGGCCGGGTTCGGCACGGCTACGACCGCCGCAGCGAGCCAGAGCGCGGCCCCGGGTGCGACGCCGTGGCGTGTCGAGCCGGGCTTCCGTGCTCCCGCCGACCCCTCGGCCGCGTTGGCGCGCACCGAGCCGAGCGCACCCACCGACTGGCTGCGCGCCACGCGCGCGCCACTGCAAACGCCGCCGGCCGGCATGACGCGCGCGCCCGTGGAGCCGCCGCGCGCTCCGCTGCAACAAGGCGCGCCGCTGGGCGACGTTCGTCGTGCGGCACCCGTCGCTACGGCGGCACAAGGCGCATCCGGCGTCGCCGCGCAGCCCAATGCGCCATGGCGCGCGGAGCCGGGCCCCGCGCGGCCGGCCATGTCCGCCGCGATGGCGGGCGCACGCGCAGCGTCTGTCGCAGTGCATGGTGCGCCGCTTGCTGGTGCCGTGGCTGCGACGGCTGCGGCCGCGCGCGGATTGTCGGGTGCAGGCACGCTCGCACCGCCGGACCTGGGCGGCTTGCAACCCGCTTTGCAACCCGCTGCACAATCCACTGCGCAACCTGCGTCACTACCCACTTCGCAGTTCACCTCGCCGTTTGCTCAACCCGCCACGCCGCGCCGCAATGTGCCGCCGCCGGCGGCGGGCAGCACGGCCGCGCGCGCCGCAGCCGCCGCGCCGCCCCGCGTGGCGAAGCCGCCGCGCCCCTTCGTGTGGCAGGGTCAGCCCGCGCGCGTGGACGCCCGCGCGCCGACGACCGCACCGCTCATGGACGCGCCGCCCGCAACGCCCGCCTACTCGCGCCCCGCGCCCGCCAGCACGGCGCGGCCGGATGCCCCGCTCTCGATGAGCGTGCTCGAAACGCTGCGCTCCATCGAGGAAAACGCCGCGCGCTGGACGACGCTCGCGGGCGCAAGCCTCGCGCGCCGCAATCTCGACGAAGCCACCGCGTTCGCACCTGCGGAAGCATCGCCCGTGGAGCCGCTCGCGCAGTTCCCGACCGTAGCGCCGCAAATCTCGACGGCCATCGCAACACCAACCGCCCAGCCGGCGGCAGTCGCGCCGATCGAGCACACACAATTCGTGCCGCAGCCGGACGAGACGACGCCACACAGCGAAGCGATCGCGGCCCCTGCTGTCGCGCCTCAACCGTTCGCGCCACCCGAGGCGCTTGCAAGCGCACCAACGCCGTGGCAACCGGCACGCCCGCGCATGGACGCACCCGCCTTGCCCGCTGACGATGCGAACAACGCGCCGATCGAGGCAACGCACGTTTCGCAGCCGGTGTCGTTGCCGCCATCGCTGGCGAGCGCGCCCGAGCAAACCGCGGAACCCGCGCCTTGGCCGACGCTGGATCACGGCATGCCGTGGATCCTGCTCGACGACGAACCGTCGGACGAGCCCCTGACACAGACGCAAGCCGAAGAACCCTTCTTCACGTTCATGCCGGAGCCTGAGCCGGAGCCGCTGCCGGTCGCACCGTTCGTGTCCGCTACGACTCCTGCCACGAGTCTCAGTGCCGCACCTGGCGCGACGCCCATTGCCCCGCGCGAGCCCGTAGTGCCGACCACGCCGGTTGCCGCGAGCGAACCGGTCACGCAGCCTGCGACGCCCGCGCCGCACGCGGCACCTGACACGCCCGAGCTGTCGAATATCGTGCGCTTCCCGCGTTTCGTGCGCGAAGCGCACCTCGACGCGGAGACGGCCGAAGCGCCCGCGAGCCAGGCAGCGCCCGTCAGCGAACCGATGCTCGAGGCGACTGCCCGCATCGACACCGCCGATACCGATACGCGATCGAAGGCGGATCTCGACGAGGCTGCGCCCATGGAGTCGGCGTATGGCACCTACGGCAACGCGTTCGAATCGTCCTCGCGCGCGACACCGGCGTACGTCGCGACCACGCACACGCATCCGGTTCCGGCAGCGCCGTTCGAGCCAACGCCTGAGGATGAGCCTGAGCAACCCGCCCACGAACCGTTCGCGTACGTGGCGCACAGCGAAGCGAGCAGCATCGGCACGCCGACCGCTTCGTTCGATCAAGCGCCCGCTGTCACGCACGCCCCGGCGGAAATCGCACCGGCCATTGCGCCACCGCTAACCCACGCGCCCGAAGCGCGCATCGAGCCGCCGCACCACGCGCCACTCACCGCGCCCGTTGCTCCGGACGACGCTCCTGCGCCTGCCGCCACGCCGCCGTGGATAGCCGAGCCGCAACCGGAAAGCGACGCGCCGTCAGAACCCACGTTCACGCCCGAGCCCACGCCAGCCGTTGCCGCGTTCACGGCGCCTGTAGCACCGGTGGCACCCGTAGTCCCGGTAGCGCCCTTGACGCCCGTGGCACCCGTGGCACCCTACCCCGCCGTCACTGCCGTGACCGGCGACGCGACGAACATCGCGCCCGTAGCACCCGTAGCACCCGTAGCACCCGTAGTCCCGGTAGCACCCTTGGCGCACGTGGCACCCGTGGCACCCTACCCCTCCGCCGTCACTGCCGCGACCGGCGACGCAACGAACATCGCGCCCGAACCTGCCGAAGCCCCCGAGCCGCCCGCCCAACGCGCGCCCGTGCGCGGCCACGCGCCCACGACGTTCGTGTTCCAGCCGCTCAGCGCATCGGCGGTGGAACTGCCGGGCCTCGACCTGCTCGATCGCGCCTCCAGCGAAATCGAGCCCGTTTCCGAACAAAGGCTCGCCGAAACGAGCCAGCTCATCGAGCAGCGTCTCCAGGAATTCAAGGTGCCCGTAACGGTGGTCGGCGCCTCGGCAGGGCCGGTCATCACCCGCTTCGAAGTGGAGCCCGCGCTCGGCGTGCGCGGCAGCCAGATCGTCGGCCTCATGAAGGATCTGTCGCGCGGCCTTGGCCTCACGTCGATCCGCGTGGTCGAGACGATTCCCGGCAAGACCTGCATGGGCCTCGAATTGCCCAACGCGCGCCGCCAGATGATCCGCCTCTCCGAGATCCTCGAATCGGCGCCGTATCACCGCTCGCAGTCCAAGCTCACGATCGCGATGGGCAAGGACATCGTCGGCCATCCGATCGTGACCGACCTCGCTAAAGCGCCGCACATGCTCGTGGCCGGCACGACCGGTTCGGGCAAGTCGGTGGCGATCAACGCGATGATCCTCTCGCTCCTCTACAAGGCGACGCCCGAGGACGTGCGGCTCATCATGATCGACCCGAAGATGCTGGAGCTTTCGGTGTACGAAGGCATTCCGCATCTGCTCGCGCCGGTCGTGACCGACATGAAGCTCGCCGCCAACGCGCTCAACTGGTGCGTGGGCGAGATGGAAAAGCGCTACCGGCTGATGTCGGCCGTGGGCGTGCGCAATCTCGCGGGCTTCAACCAGAAGATCCGCGACGCCGAAGCGCACGAGAAGAAGATCGGCAACCCGTTCTCGCTCACGCCCGAAGCGCCCGAGCCGCTCTCGCCGCTGCCGATGATCGTGGTCGTGATCGACGAGCTCGCGGACCTCATGATGGTCGCGGGCAAGAAGATCGAAGAATTGATCGCGCGTCTCGCGCAGAAGGCGCGCGCCGCCGGCATCCACCTGATCCTTGCGACGCAGCGTCCTTCGGTGGACGTCATCACGGGCCTCATCAAGGCGAACATTCCGACGCGCGTGGCGTTCCAGGTGTCGTCGAAGATCGACTCGCGCACGATTCTCGACCAGATGGGCGCGGAGTCGCTGCTCGGCCAGGGCGACATGCTGTTCCTGCCGCCGGGCACGGGCTACCCGCAGCGCGTGCACGGCGCGTTCGTCGCCGACGAGGAAGTTCACGCCGTCGTGGAGTACCTGAAGCAGTTCGGCGAGCCCGAGTATGTCGAAGGGATTCTCGACGGCCCGGCCGGCGAAGGCGCGCCGCAAGACCTGTTCGGCGAGTCGCCCGAGGCCGAAGCCGACCCGCTCTACGACGAAGCGGTCGCGTTCGTCGTGCGCACGCGGCGCGCGTCGATCTCGTCGGTGCAGCGGCAGTTGCGCATCGGCTACAACCGTGCCGCGCGCCTCGTCGAACAGATGGAAGCGGCGGGTCTCGTCTCGCCGATGGGCATCAACGGCAGCCGCGAAGTGCTCGTGCCCGGCGGCGGCCAGGGCGAATAAAGAAGGCGCGCCTTGCGCCTTCTTTACTCAACTCAAGACGTCACTGCGCGACAAACTTGAAATCGACCGGCGAGCCGATATCGATGCGCTTCGGGTTCGGCTCGAGCAAGCCGGTCTGCTGATCGCGGCGGAACACGTAGACGGTATCGCTGTTCTGGTTGCCGACGATGAGCCACTGGCCGCTCGGATCGATCGCGAACTCGCGCGGCGACTTGCCGAGGCTCGACTGGCGCCCCACGCGCTTGAGCTTCCCGCTGTCGCCATCGACGGCAAAGATCGAGATGTCGTTGGCGTCGCCGCGATTCGAGACATAGAGGAACTTGCCGTCCGGCGAAAGGTGCAGCGCCGCCGCGCCCTGCGTGCCCTTGAAGCCCGGCTCCGCCAGCTTCTCCACCTGCTCCAGCTTCATATGCCCGTCGTGATAGGCGAACACCGTCACGGTGGCGGCCAGCTCGCTCGTGAGATACGCGTGACGGCCGTCATTGCCGAAGATCAGGTGACGCGGACCGCTGCCTGACTTCACATCCGTGTAGCGCCATTCAGTCGGGCTCACCAGACCGCGGCTGCCGTCCGGCGTATAGAGATAGGTCCACAGCTTGTCGGTGCCGAGATCCTGCGTGAACAGGTAGTGGCCATCCGGCGAGAACACCGTCGAATGCACGTGCGCGTTGTCCTGACGCCCCTTCACGGGACCGCCGCCCTCGTGATGCACGGTGAGCACGGATTCACCGAGCTTGCCGTCCTGCTGCACGGGCAACACCGCGAAGCTGCCGCCGGGGTCGGCCGCGACCGAATAGTTGGCGACGAAGAGATAGCGTCCATCCGGCGAGAGGCTCAGGTAGCACGGATCGTTGCCCTGCGCCGACACCTTGTTGAGAAACGTGAGCTGACCGCTCGCGGCGTCGAAGCCGAACGCGCTCACGTCGCCGCGCAGGCTCGCGGGGCCGTTGTCGCCGGGCAACTCGTTCACCGCATAAACGTAGCGATTGTCCTTGCTCACCACGAGATAGGACGGGTTCACCGTTTTCGCGACGCTCACCGGTTGCGCGTCGCCGGTTTTCGTGTCGAAGCGGTAGACGTAGAGCCCCTCGCTCTTGCCGCCCGTATAGGTGCCGACGATGAGGTTGTAGACACCGCCCGCGCTCGTGGAAGCGGATTGCGACGTCGATTGTGAGGTCGATTGCGCGAACGCAGGCGCCGCTGCGACGGAAGCCATGATGACGAAACCTTTGATGAGCTGGGTGAGGCGCTGCGCGGGCCCGCGCGCGCTGCGGCGCGCACGCGTACTTGCGCGAGCCGATGAGCGAACCGATGAGCGGGAGGGCGCGGGCACGGCGATTGCGGTGGCACGGCGAAGCAACATCTCGACCTCCTTTTTCTTGTCGATGCGATGGAGCGGATCGGCATCGCGCGACGGCGGCGAGCGCCGGGCCCTCGGCGCGAAGCCGCCCCATGTCGTGTGACGCCGGGCAAGACCGGCCCAGTATAAGAGAGCTTGCGCGCCGCCGCCCCGCACGCGCGCAGCACCCCGCGGAACACGCATACGGAACACCACCACGCAGCAACACCACGGAGCCGTCATGAACATTCACGTCGCCATCGGGCCGCTCGTCGCGCTCATCGCAGGCATTCTGATTCTCGCCGTGCCGCGCCTGCTCAACTACATCGTCGCGCTGTACCTCATCATCATCGGGATCATCGGCCTGTTCGGCGTCGGCGGCCATCTCTGATGTTTGTTGACGTCTGCGCAGCAAGTATTTGCGCGTGTTGCCGCGCAAAACGCGTTGCGCGGCCCCCCTCGCTGCCACTACTCTTGTGCGTGCATGCCGCGAAACTGCGGCAAGCGGCTTACGCTACCGAGCAACGCTGTCATTCTGCTTACCATGCCCGCACCCATTGAAGACTATGCATTGATCGGCGACGGCCACACGGCCGCGCTCGTGTCCCGCGCCGGCTCCATCGACTGGCTCTGCTGGCCGCGCTTCGACTCCGGCGCGTGCTTCGCCGCCCTCCTCGGCACCGAAGAGAACGGCCGCTGGCTCATCGCCCCCGCTCAGCCCGAGGACGGCACGCCCGTCGAGATCAAGACCACGCGCCGTTATCGCGGCGAAACGCTGATCCTCGAAACCGATTTCGAAACGCCGGACGGCGCGGTCACGCTCATCGACTTCATGCCGCCAGGCAATGGCTGGTCGGAGCTCGTGCGCCTCGTCGTCGGGCGGCGCGGCACCGTGCGCATGGAGAGCCGGCTCGTGCTGCGCTTCGACTACGGTTTCTCGGTGCCCTGGGTGAGCCGCCTCACCTACGAAAGCGGCATCAAGGCCACGGTCGGCCCCGACACGGCCGTGCTGCGCACGCCCGTCGATCTCCAGGGCGAGAACATGCACACGGTCGCGCAGTTCGACGTCAAGGAAGGCGAACGCGTGCCGTTTTCGCTCTCCTACGCGGCCTCGCATCTGCGCCTGCCGCCGCCGCGCGACCCGTTCACGGCGCTCGCGCGCACCGAGAATTTCTGGACCGAGTGGTCCTCGCGCAGCACCGTGGAAGGCCGCTGGGCCGAGCCGATCCGCCGCTCGCTCATCACGCTCAAGGCGCTCGCCTACGAGCCCACGGGCGGCATCGTCGCCGCGCCCACTACGTCGCTGCCCGAGCAACTGGGCGGCACGCGCAACTGGGACTACCGCTACTGCTGGCTGCGCGACGCCACCATCACGCTGCTCGCGATGATGCGCGGCGGCTACTACGACGAAGCGCGCGCCTGGCGCGCGTGGCTCGGCCGTGTGATGGCAGGCTCGCCCTCGCAGTTGCAGATCATGTACGGCATCGCGGGCGAGCGCCGCCTGCCCGAGTTCGAACTCGACTGGCTGCCCGGCTACGAAGGCGCGAAGCCCGTGCGCGTGGGCAACAACGCGGTCGGCCAGCTCCAGCTCGACGTGTATGGCGAAGTGATGAACGCCCTGCACCTGGCGCGCGTGGGCGGCCTGCAAGCCGACGACACCGCATGGTCGATCCAGTGCGCGATGCTCGAACACCTTGAGACGATCTGGACCAAGCCCGACGAGGGCATCTGGGAAACGCGCGGCGGCCGCCAGCACTTCACGTTCTCGAAGGTCATGGCGTGGGTCGCGTTCGACCGCGCGGTGAAATCGGCGGAAAAGTTCGAACTGCCGGGGCCGATCGACCACTGGCGCGAATTGCGCGACACGATCCACGCCACCATCTGCGAGCGCAGCTTCAACAAGGAGATGAACTCCTTCACGCAGATCTACGGCGGCACCGACCTCGACGCGAGCCTGCTGCTCATGCCGCTGGTGGGCTTCCTGCCCGCGGCGGACCCGCGCATCGCGGGCACGGTGGCGGCGATCGAGCGCGAGCTCATGTGTGAAGGTTTTGTGATGCGCTACCGCACCACCGATTTCAACGACGGTCTGCCCCCCGGCGAAGGCACCTTCCTTGCGTGCAGTTTCTGGATGGTCGACAACCTCGCGCTACAGGGCCGCATGGACGACGCGCGACGCATGTACGAGCGCCTGCTCTCGCTCGCCAACGACGTGGGGCTGCTCGCCGAGGAATATGACCCCATCGCGGGCCGGCTGGTGGGCAATTTCCCGCAGGCGTTCTCGCACGTGGCGCTCGTGCACACGGGTCTGAATCTGATGCGGCACGAACAGGAAATGGCGAAGGCAACGGGGCACCCGGTAGCCAACGGCGCGTCGGCCGAGCCGGCTGTTGCATCCGCATCGTAATTGTTCGAAACCGCCTGGACGTTTTCGCGAGCTGCGGTACACTAGGCATGTTGCGTTGCACAACGACCGGGTGGAAAGGACCGCCCGCGCCGCCTCGCGGCGCTTTCATGCGCGTGCCGCCTTGCAGCGCGCCGGCAGCCACGAGCCGCCGGACGCCTGCTCAGCAGCTCGCGCTAAAGCCCCCGTGGCGGCGGCCGATAAACAAGCTGATTGACTGACCGACCAACCTTGCCGGCCCGCATCTGCTCCGCGCCTCATCCGCGCGCGACCCGGGTGCGAACCGCCCCATGAAGATGCCGGAGCGCCCATGCTCTACCAAATCCGTGAATTCCAGCGCGCGTTGCTGAGCCCGCTGACCGCCTGGGCCCAGGCCGCCTCGAAATCGTTCTCGAATCCATCGAGCCCGTTTTCGCTCGTGCCGGGCGCCACGCGCCTCGCCGCAGGTTATGAACTGCTGTATCGCCTCGGCAAGGACTACGAAAAGCCCGAGTTCAACATCCGCCAGATCGTGAAGGACGGCTTCAACATTCCGATCGTCGAGCAGACCATCGTCGAAAAGCCGTTCTGCCGCCTGCTGCGCTTCAAGCGCTACGCCGACGACACCGGCGCCGTGGCCGCGCTCAAGGACGAGCCCGCCGTGCTGGTGTGCGCGCCGCTTTCCGGCCACCACTCCACGCTCCTGCGCGACACCGTGCGCACGCTGCTGCAAGACCACAAGGTGTACATCACCGACTGGATCGACGCGCGCATGGTGCCGCTCGAAGCCGGTGCGTTCCACCTCGACGACTACGTTGGGTACATCCAGGAATTCATCCGCCATATCGGCGCGAAGAACCTGCACGTGCTCTCCGTTTGCCAGCCCACGGTGCCCGTGCTCGCAGCCATCTCGCTCATGGCGAGCCGCGGCGAGGACACCCCGCTCACGATGACGATGATGGGCGGCCCGATCGACGCGCGCCGCAGCCCCACCGCCGTCAACTCGCTCGCCACCGAGCACTCGCTCGACTGGTTTGCGAACAACGTGATTCACACGGTGCCGGCCAACTATCCGGGCGAAGGACGCGAGGTGTATCCGGGCTTCCTCCAGCACGCGGGTTTCGTCGCGATGAATCCGGGCCGCCACACCACGGCGCACTGGGACTTCTACAAGAGCCTGCTGCGCGGCGACGAAGAGGACGCCGAAGCACATCGCCAGTTCTACGATGAATACAACGCGGTGCTCGACATGGCCGCCGAGTACTACCTGGAAACCATTCGCACCGTATTCCAGGACTTCAGCCTCGCGGAAGGCACGTGGGACGTGGCCGGCGAGCGCGTGCGCCCGCAGGACATTCGCGACACGGCGCTGTTCACGATCGAAGGCGAGCTCGACGACATTTCCGGCTCCGGTCAGACGCGCGCCGCGCACGATCTGTGCACGGGCATTCCCGAGGCCGACAAGCATCACCTGACCGCGGAAAAGTGCGGCCACTACGGCATTTTCTCGGGCCGCCGCTGGCGCACGATCATCTACCCGCAACTGCGCGACTTCATCCGCCAGCATGAGCAGGCCGCCGGCCACGCGGGCAAGCAGCCTTCCGCACGCGGGCGCTCGGCCGAGGGCGCGGTCGCCTGACGCCGCACGCAAGATACGCAGCAGCACCGCACAACGCGCCGTCCCAGGACGGCGCGTTGCATTTGTGCGCTTGAAATACGCTCGCGCGTCAGTCGGGCATCACTTGCGCATCAGATACGCAAGCAGCATTTCCGTATTGAGCTGGATGATTTCCGCGCGCTCGGCCGTCGTACTGAAGTCGCGCCCGAGCGTGGCGTTGAGCGTGTAGCGGTTCGACACGATGTAGTAGCCCATGCCCGAGAGCGTCACATAAAGCCGCAACGGATCGATGCTCGGGCGGAACAGCCCGGCGGACTCGCCGCGCGTGAGGATCGAGCCGAGCGTTGCCACGATCGGCGAGATCATCTCGCGAATTCGTGTGGACTTCTGCATATATCGCGCCTCGTGCAGATTCTCGTTATTCACGAGCCTCAGCAACTCGGGGTTGTCGCGGTAATAGTCCCAGACGAAATGCGCGAGCCGCGTGATCGCCTCGACCGGTGCGAGCCCGGCGAGATCGAGCGCGCGCTCCGCTTCGTTGAGCGCGCCGAAGGCGTGCTCGAGCACGGCAGTGAAGAGTTGCTCCTTGCTGCCGAAGTAGTAATAGAGCATGCGCTCATTGGTTTCCGCGCGCCGTGCGATCTGGTCGACGCGTGCGCCGAACAGGCCGCCATTGGCGAATTCCTCCGCCGCGGCAAGCAGGATGCGACGACGTGTGCCTTCAGGATCTCTTTTGATTTTTGGCTGATTCATGGTGGCAGGATCTCGGTAAGCCGCGTTGTCCGGTTCACGCTGCCGGGCGATACCGCACCGGGCCTCTCCTCGCCCTGGTATCGACAGCGTTGTGCGGGGCGCGCCAGGTTAATGGACAGACACCCTCCGACCTACGGTCTTGCGATCATTCTTGTTTGATGTCATTCGATGACGACATCGTTCTTCCCCTGTTGCTTATCGCGAGGCGCTTCGCCTGCCGTGCGTGACGTGTACTGCGTTACGTCTATGGATTCTCCCTGGATTGCCAGGCGCTTTCGCATTAAGCGCTTTGATTATGGCACATGGCCCGCCGATGGCAATGCGGGAAATCGGCGATAATGCAGGCTTTGGCGCTGTGCGTGCGCGCCCTGCCAGACCATGTGCGCGCATGGTCGCGCCGCCGCCCGGCCCGCCCAGAAGTTGCGACCGTGAACGATTCCAGAACACTCGCAGATCGCATCGAAGATCTGCTGCCCCAGACACAATGCACGAAGTGCGGCTACGACGCCTGCCGGCCCTATGCCGAAGCCGTCGCCTCCGGCGCCGCCAACTACAACCAGTGCCCGCCCGGCGGTGCTGAGGGGGTTGCGCGCCTCGCGCAACTGCTCGGCAAACCCGTCATCGCGATCAATCCCGACAACGGTATCGAGCGCGAGCGCCCGGTCGCCTTCATCGACGAACAGTTGTGCATCGGCTGCACGCTATGCATGCAGGCCTGCCCGGTCGACGCGATCGTCGGTGCACCGAAGCAGATGCACACCATCGTCAAGGATCAATGCACGGGCTGCGATCTGTGTGTCGCGCCTTGCCCCGTCGATTGCATAGCAATGATTCCCGTTACGGGTGAAGCCACGGGTTGGGACGCATGGACCCAGCAGCAGGCCGACGAAGCGCGCGTGCGCCATGACCGCCGGCTCGCGCGCCAAACCGCCGAGCGCAATGCAGCGGAAGCACGCGCGGCCGCGCGCCGCGCCGCTGCGAGCGCGCAGGCGGAGGCGCCTACCGACACGGCCATGGCAGCACCTGCTGCGCAACCGGCAAGCCCCGCTGCGGACGACGCCGAAGCGAAGAAGAAAGCGATCATCCAGGCGGCGCTCGAACGCGCGCGCCGCAAGAAGGCCGAACTCGCCGAGCGCGGCGAAGGCCCGCGCAATACGGATCACGTGAGCGCCGACGTGCAGGCGCAGATCGACGCGGCCGAGGCGCGACGCAAGCGCATCGGTATCGACACGAACACTTCGGACGACGACGAATCCGCGCCCTAACGCACAACGAGCATGAACGCCACCAAGCGCCGCGCCATCTACGAAACGCTGCAAAGCCTCAATCCGCATCCCACCACCGAGCTGGAGTTCAGCACGCCGTTCGAACTCCTGATTGCCGTGATGCTCTCCGCGCAGGCCACCGACGTGTCGGTGAACAAGGCCATGCGCAAGATGTTTCCCGTCGCCAACACGCCGGAAACGGTGCTCGCGCTCGGCGAGGAAGGCGTGGCCGATTACATCAAGACGATCGGCCTCTATCGCACGAAAGCGAAGAACGTCATCGCGACCTGCCGCATTCTCATCGAGCAATACGCGGGGGAAGTGCCGCAAACGCGCGAGGCGCTGGAAGGACTGCCAGGGGTTGGGCGCAAGACCGCGAACGTCGTGCTCAATACGGCGTTCGGCCAGCCGACCATCGCCGTCGACACGCATATCTTTCGGGTTGCGAATCGAACCGGCCTCGCACCCGGCAAGGACGTGCGCGCCGTGGAAGCCGCGCTCGAAAAATTCACGCCGCCCGAGTTTCGCCAGGACGCGCATCACTGGCTCATTCTGCACGGCCGCTATGTGTGCAAGGCGCGCCGCCCCGAATGCTGGCATTGCGTGATCGAGCCGCTGTGCGATTTCAAGCCGAAAACGCCGCCGCCGGAGCTCTGAGCGAGCGTGCGCCCGCGGGCGTAAAATGACCGCTTCAGGCGTCGCATCAGCGATGCCGCGCGAATTCCGCCTCACCGATACACACGACCCACGATGTTCAATCCCAGCCGCGACGAAGTCCGCCGCTTTTTCACCGAGACCTGGCGCAAGCAGCGCGCGGGCGAAATCCTCACGCCGCTGGAGGCGATCGCCGCCGACTGGATCGTCGAGCACCCGGAGTATCACGCCGAGCTCGCCGACGCCGAAGCGGCCGCCGCGCAGGACTACTCCCCCGAGCGCGGCCAGAGCAATCCCTTCCTGCATCTGTCGATGCATCTCGCGATCAGCGAGCAGCTCTCGATCGACCAGCCGCCCGGCATTCGCGCCGCGCATGACAGGCTCGCCGCGCGCATGGGCTCCACGCACGACGCACAGCACGCGATCATGGAGTGCCTGGGCGAAACGATCTGGGAAGCGCAGCGCACCAACACGCCGCCGGACACCGACGCCTATCTCGCCCGCATCGAGCGCCGCGCCACGCGCGACTGACGCCCGGCTTCGGGCTTCGGGCTTCGGGCTTCGGGCTTCGGGCTTCGGGCCTTGATACGCAGGGCAAAAAAACACCCCGCGCAACCTCGTCGAAAACGAGGCCCGCGCGGGGTGTTTCGCATGATGCGGCGCGCATGACGCGCACCGCCCTCACGCTCACTTCTTGTCGATCAGATCGCCCTTGAGCGATTCGATGTACGCGGCGAGATCCTTCATGTCGCTTTGCGAAAGGCTCTGCACCTGCGCCTGCATGATCGGGTTGTTGCGGCCGAGATGCGGGTTGCCGTTGCCCATCTGGTACTGGCGCAGCGCCCAGTAGATGTAATCGGCGTGCTGGCCGGCGAGCTTCGGATATTCGGGGCTCACGGGCTTGTTCAGGCCCGGGCCGTGGCAGGCCGCGCAGTTATGGCTGTCGGAAAGCGCCTTGCCGTTGGAGGCGTCGGCCGCGTGCGCCGGATGCGCCGCGAGCGCGGCGGTCAGGGCCAGCGCCAGCGCCGCGCCTGCGAGCTTGAAGGTGGAACCGGCGGACACAGACGAGGGCACAGCCGTGTAGGGCTTGTTCATGGGGTCTCCGCCGGTTATTTGTCGGGATTGTTCTTCGACGCGGCCGTTTGCGACGAGTAGTAGGCCGCGATGTCGGCGATATCCTGGTCGCTGAGCGAGGACGCGATCGCGTGCATCGTCGCGAAATGCCGGTCGCCCTTCTTGTACCCGTGCAGCGCGCTCATGATGTACTGCGCGTTCTGGCCGCCCAAGATGGGCACGTGATAGACCTCGGGATAAGCGGTGCGGTAGTCGGGAATACCATGACAGCCGATACACATCGCCACCTTGTCCTGACCCGCCTTCGCGTTGCCCACGATGTCCGCGTGGGCCGTGACCGCGAAGCACGCCAGCATGGTTATCGCACCGCTGATGACGTGCTTGCCGACAATTTTTTTCATAGCATCCAACCTGGCTTGAGGGGATTCGAACGCCCGAACCGCAGGCCACGGCCTGCGCCGCATTACTGCTGTTTTACTTTTGGGGTCGCCGTGCAGGCCGAAAAAAATCGGTCCGAGTATACCGCGACGCCGCGCCGGCCGTCCACCGGCCGCCCCGCGCCCAGGCGGCCTTCGGCGGCCCTGGGAGGCCCTTGCGGTGGGCCTGGCGTGGGCTCGGAGCGCACGTCTGGCGCGCCCCGCCGCCCGGTTGCGCGCGCTTTTGCGCCGCCATGTCCGGATCAACCCTGGCGCGCCGCGCCGACCTGCCGCCAGCTCACTCGCGGCTCCGGCGCGGCACCGTTGCCCCGGCAACCGTGCCCCAAAGAGCGGAGCCAACGATACGCGAGGCGCCTCCGACGCAACACCCCATCTGACTTATACTGGGATTTTTTTCCAGCGAGCGGATTCACCATGCGCGCCACGCGTTTCGAAGGCTCATCGCAGTACGTCGCCACCGACGACCTCAAGCTCGCGGTCAACGCCGCGATCACGCTGAAGCGCCCTCTGCTCATCAAGGGCGAACCCGGCACGGGCAAGACCATGCTGGCCGAGGAAGTCGCGGCGGCGCTGAACATGCCGCTCATGCAATGGCACATCAAGTCCACCACGAAGGCGCAGCAGGGGCTTTACGAGTACGACGCGGTCTCGCGCCTGCGCGACTCGCAGCTCGGCGACGAGCGCGTGAAGGACATCGCCAACTACATCGTGAAAGGCGTGCTGTGGCAGGCGTTCGAGTCCGAGGAACAGAGCGTGCTGCTGATCGACGAGATCGACAAGGCCGACATCGAGTTCCCGAACGACTTGCTGCGCGAACTCGACCGCATGGAGTTCTACGTGTACGAGACGCGTCAGCTCGTCAAGGCGAAGCAGCGTCCGCTCGTCATCATCACGTCGAACAACGAGAAGGAGCTGCCCGACGCCTTCCTGCGCCGTTGCTTCTTCCACTACATCAGCTTTCCCGACCCGGCCACGATGCAGCAGATCGTCGAGGTGCACTATCCGGGCATCCGCAAGGAATTGCTCAACGCGGCCATGGAAAGCTTCTTCGAGCTGCGCAACGTGGCGGGCCTGAAGAAGAAGCCGTCCACCTCGGAGCTGCTCGACTGGCTCAAGCTGCTGCTCGCCGAAGAAATTCCGCCTGCGGCGCTGCGTGCGGCCGACGGCTCGAAGTCGATGCCGCCGCTCGCAGGCGCGCTGCTCAAGAACGAGCAGGACATGACGCTGTTCGAGCGCCTCATCTACATGAACCGCCACAACCGTTGATACGCACCACGCGCGCGAGAGCCGGAGACACCGCATGCTGATCGACTTCTTCTACACGCTGCGCGACGCGAAGCTGCCGGTTTCCGTGAAGGAGTACCTCACGCTCGTCGAAGCGCTCAAGGAGCGCGTGATCGCGCCCTCGCTCGACGACTTCTACTACCTCGCGCGCATGACGCTCGTGAAGGACGAGCAATACTTCGACCGCTTCGACCAGGCGTTCGGCGCGTACTTTCGCGGCATCGAAAAGAAGTCCGAACTCGCCTTCGAGATTCCCGAAGACTGGCTCAAGAAGCGTCTTGAGCGCGACTTCACACCCGAGCAGCGCGCGCAGATCGAAGCGATGGGCGGGCTCGACAAGCTCATGGAGCGCCTGAAGGAACTGTTCGAAGAACAGAAGGAGCGCCACGAAGGCGGCAGCAAGTGGATCGGCACGGGCGGCACCTCGCCCTTCGGCCACGGCGGCTATAACCCCGAGGGCATCCGCATCGGCGGCGAAGGCGGCAAGCGCAGCGCCGTGAAGGTGTGGGACGCGCGCGCGTACCGCGACTACGACGACCAGGTCGAAATCGGCACGCGCAATATCAAGGTGGCCTTGCGCCGCCTGCGCCGCTTCGCGCGCGAAGGCGCGGCCGAGGAACTCGATCTCGGCGACACGATCCGCAGCACCGCCGCGAACGCGGGCTGGCTCGACCTCAAGATGGTGCCGGAGCGCCACAACAACGTGAAAGTGCTGATGCTGCTCGACGTGGGCGGCTCGATGGACGATCACATCAAGCGCACCGAGGAACTGTTCTCGGCGGCCAAGGCCGAGTTCAAGCATCTGGAGTTCTACTACTTCCACAACTGCGTCTACGACTACCTGTGGAAGAACAACCGCCGCCGCCACGCCGAGCGCACGCCCACGTGGGATCTGCTGCACAAGTTCACGCCCGACTACAAGCTCATTTTCGTCGGCGACGCCACGATGAGCCCGTATGAGGTGCTGCAACCGGGCGGCTCGGTCGAGTACAACAACCCGGAGGCGGGCGCCGTGTGGCTGCGCCGTCTCGCCGACCAGTTCCCGCATTTCGCGTGGCTCAACCCCGAGCCCGAGCGACTATGGGAATACCGCCAGTCGGTATCGGTCATCCGCGAGATTCTCGGCCACCGCATGTATCCGCTCACCGTCGCCGGGCTCGAAACGGCCATGCGCGTGCTGAGCAAATAGGCGCGAGCCCCCGCCCTGACCGCTTTTTCGAGGCGGCGCGTGCCTGAGTGTCACACCAGGCCGCGCCGCCCGAACTCGTTATATCGACGCATAATCCGGAGACACCCCGCATGACCTCCCCCTCTTCCCCCGACCTGCCTGCGACGTTCAGGCCGGGACCGCTGCGGCCCTTTGCCGACACCTCGGTCGCGACGATCGTGGCCGGCTTCGTCGCGATGATGACGGGCTACACCAGCTCGCTCGTGCTGATGTTCCAGGCCGGCCAGGCCGCGCATCTTTCCGACGCGCAGATTTCCTCGTGGATCTGGGCGCTTTCCATCGGCATGGCCGTGACCACCATCGGGCTGTCGCTGTGGTTCCGCGCGCCCATCGTGGTCGCGTGGTCCACGCCCGGCGCGGCGCTGCTCATCAGCTCGCTGCCGCACGTGCCCTATGCCGAGGCGATCGGCGCGTATATCGTCTGCGCCGTGCTGCTCACGGCCGTCGGCCTCACCGGCTGGTTCGACACGCTCATGAAGCGCATTCCCGGCGGCATCGCCGCGGCGCTGCTCGCGGGCATCCTGTTCGAGATCGGCATCGAGATCTTTCACGCGGCGCAGGTGCAAACCCCGCTCGTGCTCACGATGTTCTTCGGCTATCTGATCGTGAAGCGCTTCGTGCCGCGCTACGCCATCGTGGCGACGCTCGTGATCGGCATCGCGGCCGCCGCCGCGCTCGGGCTGCTCGACTTCAGCCAGTTCCGCGTGGCCGTGGCCAAGCCCGTCTTCACGATGCCGGCGTTCTCGCTCACGGCGGCGGTGAGCATCGGCATTCCGCTTTTCGTCGTGGCAATGGCCTCGCAGAACGTGCCCGGCATCGCCGTGCTGCGCGCCGACGGCTACGACCACACGGCCGCGCCCTCCTCGCCCCTCATCGCCACCACGGGCCTTGCCTCGCTCGTGCTCGCGCCGTTCGGCTCGCACGGCGTGAACCTAGCGGCCATCACCGCCGCCATCTGCACCGGCCCGCACGCCCACGAAGACCGCACCAAGCGCTATATGGCGGCCGTGTGGTGCGGCATTTTCTACCTGATCGCGGGCATTTTCGGCGCGACCATTGCGGCGCTGTTCGCGGCGTTCCCGAAGGCACTCGTGGTCTCGATCGCCGCGCTCGCGCTGTTCGGCTCGATCATGAGCGGCCTCACCAACGCCATGCAGAACCCGAAGGAGCGCGAAGCGGCGCTCGTCACGTTCATGGTGACGGCCTCGGGGCTCACGCTGCTGTCCATCGGCGCGGCGTTCTGGGGGCTCGTGGCGGGGGTCATCACACAGTTCGTGCTGACCGCGCGCCGCGCGTGAGAGGCGAACCGAGGGTCGGCCGGAGGCACGGCGCGTGCGGCGACCTTCGTGGCCCCGTTCGTGCCCCCTTCGTGCCCCTCCTGCCCGCGCGAAACGCAACGCGGTGCGTTTCCGCCATAAAATGATGATGTGAGCCGCGCCCACCCGCGCGGCGAAGCGCACCGCCCGGCTTCGCGCCATCCCTGCGAGCCGGCCGGCAGCCACGCAGCGCTCTTTCGCCATTTTCGCGTTCCGCCCGGCGCGAGCGAGCCTCCCGGCCCGCGCGCACCGGCCGTTCAACTCTCACCGACGCTGGCGCAAACGCGCCCACAAGGCCTGACATGACTACCGCACTCGATCAGCTCAAGCAGTACACCACCGTCGTCGCCGATACGGGCGACTTCCAGCAATTCGTGCAGTACAAGCCGCAGGACGCGACCACCAACCCGTCGCTGATCCTCAAGGCCGTCCAGAAGGCCGAGTACCGGCCGCTGCTCGAAAAAACCGTGCGCGATCACGCGAGCGAGTCGCTCGAGTCGATCATCGACCATCTGCTGATCGCGTTCGGCACCGAAATCCTCAAGATCATTCCGGGCCGCGTCTCGACTGAAGTCGATGCCCGCCTCTCGTTCGACACGAAGAAGTCGATCGACAAGGCGCACCACATCATCGACCTGTACAAGCAGGCCGGCATCGGCCGCGAGCGCGTGCTCATCAAGCTCGCCTCCACCTGGGAAGGCATTCGCGCCGCCGAAGCGCTGAAAAAGGACGGCATCCACTGCAACATGACGCTGCTGTTCTCGCTCGCGCAGGCCGCCGCATGCGCCGAAGCGGGCGCACAGCTCATCTCGCCGTTCGTCGGCCGCATCTACGACTGGTACAAGAAGGCCAAGGGCGCCGACTGGGACGACGCCAAGGATGGCGGCGCCAACGACCCGGGCGTGCAGTCGGTGCGCAAGATCTACGCGTACTACAAGAAGTTCGGCTACAAGACCGAGGTGATGGGCGCGAGCTTCCGCAACACGAGCCAGATCGTCGAACTGGCCGGCTGCGACCTGCTCACCATCAGCCCGGACCTGCTGCAAAAGCTCCACGACAGCAACGAGAAGGTCGAGCGCAAGCTCTCGCCGGAAGCGTTCAAGGACGCGCACATCGAGCGCGTGGCCGTGGACGAGTCGTCGTTCCGCTTCCAGCTCAACGACGACGCCATGGCGACGGAAAAGCTCGCGGAAGGCATCCGCGCGTTCGCCGCCGACGCGATCAAGCTCGAAAAGATGATCGAGGAACTGCGCGCGAAGTGATGCGCCTGCGCACGCGCCGGCGGTTCGCCCGGCGCGCTTCAATGCATCGATGACCAGCAAGGGCCGCACATGCCGCATGTGCGGCCCTTTTTGCTGGCAAAGACTCTGCAACGTCCATTCCCGTCTGCGCTCTCGCAAACCCTGGCGTCGGAGCGCTCCGTGCGGCCCACGCGCGCGCCTAGAATCAGGGCAGCGGCGCAACCCGCCGCGCGATCCGGCCCCGCGCATACCCTCGCGCCCAGGGCCGGCCAACGTCCCGTCCGCAAGGAAACCGACGATGCAAATCCAGCCCTACCTCTCCTACCCCGGCAATTGCGCCGAAGCGATCGCGTTCTATCACGAAGCGCTCGGTGCGCAGGAGCTGTTCAAGATGCACTTCAAGGACGCGCCGCCCGATCCGGAGCGCCCCCTGCCGCCGGACCTCGCCGACAAGATCATGCACGCGACGCTCCAGGTCGGCGACGCGCAGCTCATGATGTCCGACGGCGGCTGCATGACCCAGAACGACAAGTTCCTCGGCTTCAGCATCTCGCTGACCGCGCCCGACGCCGCCACGGCCGAGCGCTATTTCACGGCGCTCGCCAAAGGCGGCAACGTGACGATGCCGTTCCAGAAAACCTTCTGGTCGCCGGGCTTCGGCATGCTCAACGATAAATTCGGCGTGCCGTGGATGGTCACGGCGCCCCCGCTCCAGGCGCCGGCCTGAAGCCAGCCGCAAAGCCACGCTGAACGCGCGGCGCGCCCGGCGTCACACCATGCGATGCGTCGCGCCGCGCTCGATGTTCCAGCGCGGCTCGGTTTCGAGGAGCAGCGCGCGCAGGCACTCCACCTGCTCCTCCACGCGCAGGCTGAGCCAGTACGGTCCCTGCATCTGCGGCGCGAGCGCGGCGCTCGCGTCCCGCTCGCCCGCTTCGCCTGCTTCGCCTGCCGTTTCATCCGCCATGCTCGCGCAAGGCGTGCGCAGCCCCTGCGCCGCCGCCTCGGGGTGCCGCCCGCCGCCAAAGCGCAGCGCACGCGCCGTGGCGAGCAGCGCGCGCCGCACCCGCTCGCCGCGCTGTGCGAACGCCACGCGCACGAGCGCCTGCTCGTAGCTGCCCGTTCCCGTCGAAAGCATCTCCAGCGCGCTCAGGATCGCTCGATGCAGGCGCTGCACCTGTTCGAGGCGCGCGAGCGGCACGTCGATCTCCTTGGCCACCGAAGGCATGAGACCGCGCAACTGCACGAGCCGCGCGTTCAAGCGCATGAAAGTCTGCACCTGCTGGTCGGTGTCGACGTGCTCGCCGTTGGCCACTTGCGCGTAGACGCGCGCGCACTCGCGCAGATTGTCGGCCAGGCGGTAGCGCCACGAATACGTGGCGTGCAGCGGCAGCGCGAACGAAAACGCGAGCGCGATGACAATGCCGATCATCACGTTGAGCGTGCGCCACAGACCGGTATCAATGAGATTGTCGCCGTGGCCCGCAACGATGCACATGGTGATGGCGGCCAGCAGCGCGACGTAGCCGGGCTTGCCGATCGCGTAATAGCCACACACTGCGGCGACGATCGACATCAGCACATAGGTGAGCGGCGCCGAGCCCGTCACGGCCTGCACGACGATGAGCACGAGGCCGATCACGGCGCCGAGCAGCGTGCCGAGCGCGCGCTCGGCGGCCTTCTTGCGGATATTGCCCTGATGCTGAAGACCGCCGATCACGACGAGCAGCGTGACCGAGGCCCAGATACCGTGCGGAATGTCGATGCCCGAGGTCGCGAGAATCGACGCGAGCATCGCGAGGCCCACGCGCACGCTGTGGATCAGCTTCGCGTTGCGGTAGCGGTAGTAAGGCGAGGCTAGCGCGCGCCACATGCGCCCAAGGCGCGAGCGGCGGTGCGGCGGCCGCACATGCGGCGCACTGGAACGCGGGGACGATTCGGTTTCGGACGAGGCCATGGCATGCGCGGGTCGGGAGCCGGTTCAGCAGCCATCGTGCACCAGAAAAACAAATGCCCGCAACTTTTCGTTGCGGGCATTCGAGGCGGGAGCGGACCCGGCGCCGTGCGCCGGGCCGCGCTGGCCCTTGGCCGATCAGCTCTCGACGACGTCGAGATAGTCTTCCGGACGCGTACGGTCCTCGCCCTTCTGCATGCCGAACAGATGCACGAGCAGCGACACGGCGACCGACACCACGAGGTTCACGATCAGCGACCACACGGCGGCGTAGCCCGGAATCGCCATGCCGAACAGGTGGATCGTGAAGATCGAGCCTGCGAGCTTGAGCGAAATCGCCATCCACGTGCCGGTGCCAATGCCGACCGCCCAGCCGACCAGCAGGCCGCGATAGTCGAGCACGCGCGTGTAGAGACCAAGCACGATGGCGGGCAGCGTCTGGATGATCCAGATGCCGCCGAGCAGTTGCAGCTGGATCGCGTACGTGAGCGGCAGCCCCAGGATGAACGCCACCGCGCCGACCTTCACGATCAGCGAGACCAGCTTGGCGACGTTGGTCTCCTGCTCGTGATTCATGTTGCGGTTGATGAACTCCTTGTGGATGTTGCGCGTGTAGAGGTTGGCCGCCGCGATCGACATGATCGCCGCAGGCACCAGCGCGCCGATGCCGATGGCCGCGAACGCCACGCCCACGAACCACGAGGGGAAGAAGTGCAGGAACAGCGCCGGCACCGCGAAGTTCGGACCGAAGGCCTTGAAGTACGGCGCGAATTCCGGCATGTCCTTCACGCCCGAGGCGAGCGCCATGTAGCCGAGCAGCGCGAGCAGACCGAGCACGAGCGAGTACGCGGGCAGCATCGCCATGTTGCGGCGAATGGTGTTGCCCGACGACGACGACAGGATCGCCGTGACCGAGTGCGGGTACAGGAACAGCGCGAGCGCCGAACCCACCGCGAGCGTCGCGTAGGCGCTGTAGCCGTTCAAACTCGTGGCGTCAGGCGACTTGAGCAGCAGCTTGGCCGGCGGCACCGCGCTGAAGATGTGGCCGAAGCCGCCCATCTGCGCGGGAATCACGATGATCGCGACGATGATCGTGATGTAGATGAGAATGTCCTTCACCACCGCGATCATGGCCGGCGCGCGCAGACCCGACGTGTACGTGTACGCGGCGAGAATCGCGAACGCGATGATGAGCGGCAGGTCGCCGACGAAGCCCGTCGTGTCGAAGCCGAGCGCGCCGATCACCACTTCGATCCCCACCAGTTGCAGCGCGATGTACGGCATGGTCGCGACGATGCCCGTCACGGCAATGGCGAGCGCGAGCATGCGGCTGCCATAGCGCGCGCTCACGAAGTCGGCCGAAGTGACGTAGTGGTGGCGCTTCGCGATGGCCCAGAGCTTGGGGAACACGACGAACGCGAACGGATAGATCAGGATCGTGTACGGCAGCGCAAAGAAACCCGTTGCGCCCGCACCGAACACGAGCGCCGGCACGGCGACGAAGGTGTACGCGGTGTACAGGTCGCCGCCGAGCAGGAACCAGGTGACGATCGTGCCGAAGCGACGGCCGCCGAGACCCCATTCGTCGAGATGCGCGAGATCGCCCTTGCGCCAGTTCGCGGCGAGAAAGCCGATGATCGTGACGCCGATGAAGAGCAGGACGAAGACGAAAGTTGCAGTGACGTTCATTGCGCGCCTCCTGCACTAGCCTTGTTGCGGGTCTTCGTCTTGAAGTAGACGAGCGCGGTAATGACAGCGCTGATCAGCACCCAGAGAAGCTGATACCAGTAGAAAAACGGGAAGTCCCACAGTGTGGGTTCGATCTTGTTGTATGACGGCACCCAGATCATGGCGATCCAGGGCAGCAGCAAAAGCCATAGCCAATGCTTGCTTGATTTTCCGGCGTCGGCGTCGTGAGCCATGACGTCTCCTCGTTGCTTATGTAGTTATACGGCCTTGCTTTGTGTGTGGTCCGCCGCCCGGCGTGAGGCGACCGTTGGCCTTGCCGGCGGATAGCCCACAAGGTCCCCGAAAGCGCTGAAAAGAGTATAGAGGCGGCGCGGCACGGTCAAGCAGGGCGGACCCCAATTCCGAGGACGTTGTCAAGAGCCAACGTCTTGCGCCATGTCGGGTAAATCGTCCGAACTCCTCGGGTATGGGCCGTGTATGTGCCAGGTATCTGCCAGGTAAGCGCCGCGTATGGACGAAAAAAAGCCGGCCATCGGGCCGGCTCCTTGCTACAGGCGGACGCCGCGGCGGCGCAACGGCCGCCCGGGCGGATCAGATCGAGAACGTCGCGCCGTTCTGGCCGCTCGATTCGCGCAGCGCCTTCACCCACTGATGCGCCGGCAGGCCGAGCTTGCTTTCGAGCAGACGCGCGCGCTTTTCGAGCGCCTCCCACGTCACGTCGAGCGCCGGACCCGAGAACGCCAGCGCCACGCGGTTGCCCTCATGCACTTCGGGCAGCGCGATCACGCGGCCGTCGAAGGCTTCGTTCAGGCGCTTCATGTTGCGCACGAAGCTCGGGTGGTCGCCGAACAGGTTGATCGTCGCGACGCCCGCATCGGTCAGGCACGCGCGCACCGCGCGGTAGAACGCCACGCTGTCGAGCACCGGGCCGCGCGCGGTCGCGTCATACACGTCGATCTGGAGCGCGCCGATCGTGCCGTGATTGGCGCGGTCGTGCACGAAGTCCCATGCGTCGAGTTCGCGCACGGTGAGGCGCGCGTCGTCGTACGGCAGTTCGAACATCGTGCGCGCGGCCACCACGACCGCCGGATTCAGTTCGATCGCCTCGACCTTCGCGGGACGCAGATAGCGGTGCGCGAACTTGGTGAGCGCGGCGGCGCCCAGACCCAGTTGCACGATGCGCTCGGGCGTGGCGAGGAACAGCAGCCAGGCCATCATCTGCTGTGCGTATTCGAGTTCGATGTGTTGCGGCTTCGACAGACGCATCGCGCCCTGCACCCATTCGGTGCCGAAGTGCAGATAGCGCACGCCGCTCTCCTCCGAGAACGTGACCGGTGCGAAACGCGGCTTGCGCGGCGCTTCGATGACCGGGGCGCTGTCGAGATCGTCGGCGGCCGCGCGGCGCGGACGCTTCGTGACCTTTGCGGTCTTGCTCGTGGTCTCGTCGCCCTGGGCTGCGGCGCCGGTTTTCTTGAATGCGCGGGCCTCGGCGGAGGCGCGCTTGATGAGAGTCGTCATGTGAAAAATCGCTTGCTGTGGGGACGCAAATGCAGGTGCATCTGCTCGGGCGACCGAGAGCATAGCATTCGTCGCGCATCAAGCAGGGTTTATACGGCAATACGTCGTGATGCGAGGGCCTGGCGCCTCGGCTAACGCGTCGCGCGTTTGCCGAGGCGCGCACCGTTGCGATCATCGGGTTCGCCTGCAAATTCGTCCAATGCGCGCCATTGCACGAGCTTCGCGGCGAAGTTCATCGACGCATAGGCAGGACTGCTGGAGGGCAGCCGCAGGATCGTCATGTGCCGTGCGTGCGCGCCGAGAATGCGCTCGCCGATGCGCGCCGCCGTGCCGCCGTTGAACGCGATCGCTTCGAGCGCGGGCAGACGCTCGATGAGCGCCACGAGATCGTTGCCCTCGTGATCGCGGATGTCACCGTCGAGGCTGCCTTCGCGGCGCGCCTGCGCGACGACGTCCCACAGGCCAACGCGATGCTCGCGCAGCGTGTGCAGCCGTGTTTCGTACTCCATCGCAACGAGGTCCTCGCCGATCACCTCGCCCACCAGATGCCAGAACTTGTTCTGCTTGTGCGCGTAATACTGCTGATGCGCGAGCGACGCCTCGCCCGGCAGGCTGCCGAGAATGAGCACGCGCGTGCGCGCATCGGCGACGGGATCGAAGCAGCGCTTGAACGTCATGGCAACGTGATCAACATGAGCAGAGCGTTCAGCGCGGCGCGTGATGCGCGCGCGAGGCGGTGTGATCGAGCGGGCCGCGTTCGCGCCCGAGATGCACCACCGTTTCAAGCATGGCGTGCGCGAAGGGGCCGCTCTCAAGCCGCGACCACAGCGCGGGCAGCATGCACTCGGTCACGAGCAGCGGCGCACCCGCACGCTCGAACACCGAGCGGCGCGCGACGAACGCATGCGGTGCGTGCGCCGCGTGCGCCGCGTGCGTTCTCCCGGCCACGATCTCGCGCACGGCGAGCGCATAAAGCGGATGCCGCGCGCTCACGCGACGGCTCACGAGCGCCGAGCGCGCCACGCCGCTGTCGCTGTAGAGCAGTTCCGCGAGCGGACGCGTGCGCAGGCGGCGCATGGCCTGCCATACGCCGTCACTCGCCGCGAGCGGCGTCACGCTATGCGCGGCCACGAACGGCACGCCGTCGACCACAAGCGCGATCTCGCGCACCCAGGCGCGCTCGCGGGGCGCGAGGCCGAGCGCCGCACATTCGTCGGACCAGGGCATCGCCACGGCCTCACGGGTCACGCGCACTTCGACGCTTCCGAGCGTGCGCAGGTGCGCCGTGAGCGAACCACCGCGCGTGAGCCAGTCTTTCTGGTCGGCGCTCAGGGCGGGCAAGGGCGTGACGCGCCAGTGCGCGTCAGCGGCATCGAATCGGAGAGGCATGGCGCGCATTATAGGCCGCGAGGATTTCAGTTCGCCGCGAGCCCGCCCAAAGAAAAAGCCCCTCACGGCAGACAACCGCAAGGGGCTTCGATCACACAAGGCTGCGTGAGGCTTGAGGCTTGACCTTAGCCGGCGCGCCCGATCAGCAACGCATTCGTGCGCTTCACGAAGCTCGCCGGATCCTCCAGCGCGCCGCCTTCGGCCAGCAGCGCCTGATCGAACAGCAGATGGCACCAGTCGCCAAAGTCCGCGCTATCCGCATGCAGCGCCTTGACGAGCGGGTGCTCCGGGTTCACTTCGAGAATCGGCTGCATCTGCGGCGCCTGCTGGCCCGCCGCCTTCAGCATGCGTTGCAGGTAGCCGCTCATGTCGCCTTCGTCTGCCACGAGGCACGAGGGCGAGTCCGTGAGGCGGAACGTGAGGCGCACGTCCTTAGCCTTGTCCTTGAGCGCTTCCTTCATGTGCTCGACGAGCGGCTTGAGTTCTTCGCTCACCTTCTCCTGCTGCTGCTTTTCCTCGTCGTTGAGCGCGCCGAGGTCGAGGTCGCCGCGCGCCACGCTCGCGAGCGGCTTGCCATCGAACTCGTTCAGGAACGACAGCATCCATTCGTCCACACGGTCCGTGAGCAGCAGCACTTCCACGCCCTTCTTGCGGAACACTTCGAGGTGCGGGCTGTTTTTCGCGGCTTGCCACGTATCGGCGGTGACGTAGTAGATCTTCGTCTGCTCGGGCTTCATGCGCGAGACATAGTCGGCGAGCGAAACGCTCTGCTCGTTCGCCTCGTTGTGCGTCGACGCGAAGCGCGCGAGCTTCGCCACGCGTTCGCGATTGGCGTGATCCTCGCCAATGCCTTCCTTGAGCACCTGGCCGAACTCGGTCCAGAACGTGGCGTACTTCGCCTTGTCTTCTTCCTTCGCTTCGGTATCCGTAACGGCGTTCGCCATCTCTTCCAGCATCGAGAGCACGCGCTTGGTCACGCCGTCGCGAATCGCCTTCACGTCGCGGCTTTCCTGGAGGATTTCGCGCGAGACGTTGAGCGGCAGATCGCTCGAATCGACCACGCCCTTCACGAAGCGCAAGTAGTTCGGCAGCAGTTGCTCGGCGTCGTCCATGATGAACACGCGCTTCACGTACAGCTTCAGGCCGCTCTTGTGGTCGCGGTTCCACATGTCGAACGGCGCGTGCGACGGCACGTACAGCAGTTGCGTGTATTCGCTGCGGCCTTCCACGCGGTTGTGCGTCCACGCGAGCGGATTCTGGTGATCGTGCGCGAGGTGCTGATAGAACTGCTGATACTGCTCGTCGCTGATCTCGCTCTTCGAACGCGTCCACAGCGCGCTCGCCTGGTTGATGGTCTCGTAGTCGTCCTTCGTGACCATCTCGTTCTTTTCGGCGTCCCATTCTTCCTTCTTCATCTCGATGGGCAGGCCGACGTGGTCCGAGTACTTCTGGATGATCGACTTGAGCTTCCACGCGGAAAGCAGTTCTTCTTCGCCTTCGCGCAGATGCAGCGTGATGGTCGTGCCGCGCTGCGCGCGCTCGATCGTCTCGACAGCGAACTCGCCTTCGCCCGCGCTCGTCCAGCGCACGCCTTCGGCTGCGGGCAGGCCCGCGCGGCGGCTTTCCACCGTGATCTTGTCCGCGACGATGAAGCCCGAATAGAAGCCCACGCCGAACTGGCCGATCAGCGCCGCATCCTTTTGCTGGTCGCCCGAGAGCTTGCCGAAGAATTCCTTGGTGCCCGAGCGCGCAATCGTGCCGAGATTCGCCACGGCTTCGTCATGGCTCATGCCGATGCCGTTGTCGTCGATCGTGATGGTGCGCGCGTCCTTGTCGAAGCCCACGCGAATGCGCAGGTTCGGATCGCTCTCGTACAGCGCGCTGTTTTCGATCGCCTCGAAGCGCAGCTTGTCCGCCGCGTCCGACGCGTTCGAGATCAGCTCGCGCAGGAAGATTTCCTTGTTGCTGTACAGCGAATGGATCATCAGGTGCAGAAGCTGTTTCACTTCTGCCTGGAAGCTCATGGTTTCTTGGGCCATGGTCGAGAGTCCTCTTTCGTTGCAGTTCTGGTCTGACAAATGTGTGGCCGCGAGTTCTCAGCGAAACAAAACAAAGCGAAATCTCGCATCGCGGCGCGCCGCCCGCCCACTTGGGGACAGACGGCGCCGTTTTCAAGAGTCGCCGCCCGCGAATTCACGCGGGCGTGCCGCCGCCGCGCCGGGCCACGCCTTCGAGATAGTCGGCCAGGAACGCGGGCAGCGCCGGGTCGCCGCAATTGGCGATGTTGAAGCGCATCCACGTGGTAGGCGACTGGTGCGGCGAAAAGAGGCTCCCCGGCGTGAGCAGGAAACCCGCTTCGTGGCCCGCCGCCGTGAGCGCGTCCGCGTCGACGCCCGTGTCGGTCCACAGGAACATGCCCGCCCCCGGCGCCGTGAAAAGGCGGCAGCCGGCGCGCTCCAGCATGCGCGCGGCCTTGTCGCGCACGCCGTCCAGACGCGCGCGCAGGCGCTCCACGTGGCGGCGGTAATGGCCTTCGGTCAGCACGCGATAGAGCACGCGCTCGTTCAGTTCGGGACTCGTCATGCCGACCAGCATTTTCTGGTCGGCCACCGCCTGCGCCACGTCGAGCGCGCTCGCGATATAGCCCACGCGCAGGTTCGGCGCGAGCGTCTTCGAAAAACTGCCGAGGTAGATCACGCGGCGCAACTGGTCGAGGCTCGCGAGACGCGTGGCCGGGTAGCCCGCCGGGCACAGGTCGCCGTAGATATCGTCCTCGACGACGATGAAGTCGTACTGCTCGGCGAGGCGCAGGATGCGAAACGCCTGCGCGGCCGTGAGCGACGTGCCCGTGGGATTTTGCAGCACCGAGTTGATGACGAGCATTTTCGGGCGCCAGGTCTCGACCAGCGCTTCGAGCGCATCGAGATCGGGCCCCTCGGGCGTGTAAGGCATGGCCACGAGCCGCGCGCCCTGCGAGGCGAAGCGGCCGAACATCTGGAACCAGGCGGGGTCGCCCACGACGACCGTGTCGCCGGGCTGCACGTAGATGCGCGCAAGCAGGTCGATCGCCTGGGTGATCCCGGAGACGAGCACGATCTGCTCGGGCGTCACGCCGATCTCCAGTTCGGCCATGCGCGTCTGGAGCTGCTGGCGCAGCGGCAGGAAGCCTTGCGGCGAGCCGAAACCGAGCAGTTGCGAGCCGCTCTGGCGTCCGAGCGAGCGCATCGCGCCCGCCAGCAGTTCGCCGTCCAGCCAGCGCGCGGGCAGGTAGCCCAGACCCGGCCCCTTTTCGGGCCGCGTGGACGTGTGAAGCATGTTGCGCAGCAGCCAGACCACGTCGAGGGTGGGCGGCGCGGGCGCGATAACCTTGGCGGCGGCGTCTGTGCGCGCGGGCGAACCCGCGCCCGCCGGCGCGCGCTCGCCGCCCGCCACGAGCGCGAGGCGCTCGCGCACGTAGAAGCCGGAACCGCGGCGCGAGTCCAGGTAGCCCTGCGCCACCAGCCGTTCGTAGGCCTCGACCACGGTGAAACGCGACACGCCCTTGTCGAGCGCGAGCTTGCGGATGGACGGCATGCGCATGCCGGGGCGAAACACGCGCTCCTCGATGCGGCGGCGGCCCCACTGCACGAGCTGGTCGACGAGCGTGAGCGTGGCTGCGTCATGCGGCGCGGGAATCTGGTCGAGCGGAACGGACGACATGACTTCTCCCTGATCTCGAACTGTACAGAGCACTATCGGGCCGATTGTACCGTTACTGTCCGCAGCCATACCGGTACATTTCATTGCATGCGTACCGGTAAGGATTCGGTCGAGGCGTCGACGCACTGTCAGACGGGCCTCGTCCACCGCCTTCCGGCCCCAAGACTATTCCTCGCCGCGTCCCCACATGAACGCTTCGCCGCTTAGCCTCGATCACCTCGTCGTCGCCGCGCGCACGCTGGAAGAAGGCGTGCAGTACGTGAGCGATGCGCTCGGCGTCGCCCCCGCGGGCGGCGGCGCGCACCCGCTCATGCGCACGCACAACCGCCTGCTCGGGTTGTGGGGCGGCGTGTATCTGGAAGTGATCGCCGTCGATCCCGCGGCAAAAAGCGGCACAGCCAACGCCCGCGCGCGCCTGTTCGCGCTCGACGATGCCGCCGTGCAGGCGCGCATGGAACAAGGCCCGTACCTGTCGCACTGGGTCGCACGCGTCGATCCGCCGAAAAATCTCGCGCGCTGGCGCGAGCAGTACCCGCAGCGCATTCCCGCACTCGTGCCGATGACGCGCGGCGACTTCTCGTGGAAACTCACGGTGCCCGAGGACGGCGCTTTCCCGTCGTGGCAAGGCGCGGGCGACGGTATTCTGCCCTCGCTGATCCAGTGGGACACGGCGCACCACCCGTCGCAGGTGCTGGCAGACACCGGCATCGCGCTCACGTCGCTCACCGGCTTCCATCCGCAGGCTGAGACCGTGCGCGAGCAGCTTCAATGGCTCGGCGCGTCGGCGCTCATCGCCGTGGAGGAAGCCCTCTCGCCCGCGCTCGTCGCGCAGTTCGAAACCCCGTCCGGACCGCGCACGCTCGGCGCGCCGGCACGCTGATCCGTCGAGCGCAAGCCCCGCATGAAAGCACGCGAAACCCAAGGCATGCTGCTCGGCCTCGTCGGCGTCATGATCTTCAGCCTGACCCTGCCGATGACGCGCATCGTCGTCGCCGAATTCCATCCGCTCCTGAACGGCCTCGGCCGCGCGCTCGTGGCCGCCGTGCCCGCCGCGCTGCTGCTCGCCATCCGCCGCGAAAAGCGGCCCACCTGGCCGCAGGTCAAGAGCCTCGCCGTGGTGTCGCTCGGCGTGATCGTCGCGTTTCCGGTGTTTTCCGCCTTCGCGATGAAAACCGTGCCGGCCTCGCACGGCGCCATCGTCAACGGTCTGCAACCGCTGGCCGTGGCGATCTACGCGGCGTGGCTCTCGCATGAGCGGCCCTCGAAGGCGTTCTGGGCCAGCGCGCTGATCGGCAGCGCGCTCGTGGTCGCGTTCGCGCTCCAGGCGGGCGGCGGCGCGCTGCACGCGGGCGACGCGTGGATGCTCATCGCCGTGGGCATCGGCGCGCTCGGCTACGCCGAAGGCGCGCGCCTCGCCCGCCAGCTCGGCGGCTGGCAGGTGATCTGCTGGGCGCTCGTGCTCTCCGCGCCGTTCCTCCTGCTGCCGGTGGGCTGGCTCGCGTGGGCGCATCACGTGGCGCATCCCGGCCCCGTCGCGCTCAAGACCTGGCTTGCCTTTGGCTACGTCACGCTGTTTTCGCAGTTCATCGGCTTTTTCGCGTGGTACGCGGGACTCGCCATGGGCGGCACGGCGCGCGTGGGGCAGGTCCAGCTGCTCCAGATATTCTTCACGATGGCCTTCTCGGCGCTGCTGTTCGGCGAGCAGGTCTCGACCTCCGCGTGGCTCTACGCGGCCGCCGTGATCGCCACGGTGGTGCTGGGCCGGCGCGCCACGATTCGCACGGCCCCGGCTCCGGCGCGCGCGTGAGCGGGTTTCGCGTCATAATCGAAGGTTTTCGGCGGCATCCGGCGGCGCGTGATCGCGCCCCATGCCGCCACTGAATGTGTATCCACTCGCCCGACCCCAACAAGGAGACCCCATGGACCAGAGCGATCTCAAAGCCGCGCCCGCGTGGCAACTGTCCGAGCGCGCAATCAAGCTGACCAGCTCGGCAATTCGCGAAATCCTGAAGGTCACCGAGCGTCCCGAAGTCATTTCGTTCGCGGGCGGCCTGCCCGCGCCGGCCAGCTTCCCGGCCGAGGAAATGCGTGCCGCCGCCGACCGCATCCTGCGCGACGATCCCGCGGGCGCGCTTCAGTACAGCGCGACCGAAGGCTACATGCCGCTGCGCGAATGGGTGGCCGCGCGCCACTCGGTGGGCGGCGTGAAGGTGCGCGCCTCGCAGGTGCTCATCACCACGGGCTCGCAGCAGGCGCTCGACCTGATCGGCAAGGTGCTGGTCTCGCCCGACAGCCCCGTGCTCGTGGAAACGCCCACCTACCTCGGCGCGCTGCAATCGTTCTCGCTGTACGAGCCGAAATACGTGCAGGTCCCGACCGACGAGAAGGGCCTCGTGCCCGAAGGCCTCACGCCCGAACTCACGGCCGGCGCGCGTCTGCTCTACGCGATCCCGAACTTCCAGAACCCCACGGGCCGCCGTCTGCCGCTCGAGCGCCGCCAGGCGCTCGCGGAATTCGCGAAGCACTCGCCCTTCCCCGTGATCGAAGACGACCCCTACGGCGCGCTCCTTTACGAGGGCGAGCCGCTGCCCACCGTGCACTCGCTCGCGCCCGAGCACGTGGTGCATCTGGGCTCGTTCTCGAAGGTGCTGGCGCCGGGCCTGCGCGTGGGCTACATCATTGCGCCCGAAGACCTGCACTTCAAGCTGGTGCAGGCCAAGCAGGCCACCGACCTGCACACGCCGAGCTTCACGCAGCGCATCGTCTACGAGGTGGTTAAGGACGGCTTCCTCGACACGCACATCCCGAAGGTGCGCGCGCTCTACCGCGACCAGTGCGAGGCGATGCTCGACTCGCTCAAGCGCAACATGCCCGAAGGCGTGAGCTGGAACCGCCCCGAAGGCGGCATGTTCATCTGGGTGACGCTGCCCTCGAACATCGACAGCATGAAGCTGCTGGCCGAATCCGTCGCGCAAAACGTGGCCTTCGTGCCCGGCGCGCCGTTCTTCGCCGACGAGCCGCAACACAACAAACTGCGCCTGTCGTTCGTGACGGTGCCGCCCGCGAAGATCGAAGAAGGCGTCGCGAAGCTCGCGGCCCTGATCCGCGCGCACGCCTGAGCGCAACCCGGGCTCTTTTCGATTCATCACACCCGAACGAGGAATCCTGACTATGGCTGACATCAACATCTACGACCGTCTCGAACAGCTCGGCATCGAACTGCCGCAGGCCGGCGCGCCCGCCGCGGCCTACGTGATGAGCGCCCAGAGCGGCAACACGGTGTACCTGTCCGGTCACATCGCGAAGAAAGACGGCAAGGTGTGGGCCGGCAAGCTGGGCGACACGCTCACGACCGAAGAAGGCAAGGCCGCCGCGCGCTCGATCGCGATCGACCTGCTCGCCACGCTGCACGCCCACACGGGCGACCTCAACAAGGTCAAGCGCGTGGTCAAGCTCATGAGCCTCGTGAACTCGACGCTCACGTTCACCGAGCAGCACATCGTCACGAACGGCGCGTCGGAGCTGATCGCCGACGTGTTCGGCGAGAAGGGCAAGCATGCGCGCTCGGCCTTCGGCGTCGCGCAGATTCCGCTTGGCGCCTGCGTCGAAATCGAACTGATCGCCGAAGTCGAGTAAGCGGCCAGAGGCCACACTCAGCGATTGACGCGGGCCCTGATCAGGGCCCGCGTGCTTTCCGGTTGCGCGTTCGTGCAACCCGGCGCATCCTCCCGCGTCCCCTCCCCCTTCTTCTGTCACTCTGCCATGAGCCAGCACAGCGTCCGCTTCAAACAGGTCGACGTCTTCACGTCGCATCCCTTCAAGGGCAACCCGCTCGCCGTGGTGTTCGACGCCGAAGACCTGAGCAGTGACGAAATGCAGGCCATCGCGCGCTGGACGAACCTCTCGGAAACCAGCTTCCTGCTCGCCCCCACCGACGCGCGCGCCGATTACCGCGTGCGCATCTTCACGACCAAGGGCGAATTGCCCTTCGCGGGCCACCCGACGCTTGGCACGGCGCATGCATTCCGCGAAAGCGGCGGCACGCCGAAGACGCCCGGCCGCCTCGTGCAGGAATGCGGCGCGGGGCTGATCGATCTGGCCGCCGTGGAAGGCGGCGCGTGGGCGTTCGCCGCGCCGCCCGCGCCGGTCACGCCGCTCGCCGCCGCGCAGTTCGACGCCTTGCGCGCCGCGCTGCGCTCGGACGCCATCGACTTCACGGCCGCGCCCTGCGGCGTGAACAACGGCGCGCCGTGGCTCGTCGTGCGGCTCGCTTCGGCGCAGGCGGTGCTCGCGCTCGACGTCGATTACGCGGCGATCGAAGCCATCGCCGCGAGCGTGGGCGCGCATGGCGTGGCCGCCTACGGCCCGCACGAAGCCGACGGCCCCGTAACCTTCGAAGTACGCTGCCTGATGACCGGCCTCGGCAAGGGTGAAGACCCCGTGACCGGCAGCGCGAACGCGGCCATCGCCATGCTGCTCGAACAGCAAAATCGTCGCCCGGGCGCACGCTATACGGTGCGCCAGGGCACGGCGCTCGGCCGTGACGGGCGCGTGCATGTGGAATACGACGATGCCGCCGGCAAAATCTGGGTGGGCGGCCACGCGGTGACGGTCGTCGACGGCACCTTCCGGCTGCGCTAGGCGCACGAGGCATGTGGGCGCGCGGACGTCCGGGCGCGCCGCCCTTGCCTTCGTGATGCATGCGGCATCGCCGGCGCCCCGCCGCGCCGCGATGCGCCACAATGCGCCGCAAATCGGCGGGTATGCGCCATCACGCGTCTATGCGCCGCACATCGGTGCGATCACGCCGCGAGTGCGAGACTGGCGTATACCCGAGGGAGCATGGCTTCCTTAATCATTCCCCAACCATTAATATCGAAACATCGGACGCAATGCGCGTCCGGCGTTCATCGTTTGCGCGCAATGCGCGTATTCCCCGGTCTTCCCGACATTCATGCCGCCGATCCATCCGAGCGCTCCGTTGCCGTCCTGGCTACCGCATCCGCGGCGTGGCGTTACGCGCGTACGGCGGCCGCGATGAGCACGACCCGGGGACCGTTCCCGCGCGAGTCCAGCCTGCGCGGCGGGCCGGGTCCCGCCTATACGCGCCCGCGCACGCTGCTCGCCATTCCGCTGCTGGGCGTGCTCGTGCTGGTGCTGCTGTGGGCGGTCATCTTCACGCGCCTCTCGGTCGAAAAAGAAGCGACCCTGCGCGAGGCCACGGCCTCGGCGGCCATCCTTTCGGCGGCGCTCGAACAGCACACCGTCAAGGCGATCCATCAGGTCGACCAGATCACGCGCTTCGTGAAGTACGAGTTCGAGAAGTCGCCGGAGCACTTCAACCTCGCGAGCACCGTGGAAAAGGGCGTGGTGCAGAGCGACTCGCTCGTGCAGGTGTCGCTCATCGACGAGCACGGCAAGCTCATCGCCAATACCGCCGACCCCAATCCCAAGCCCATCGACCTCTCGGACCGCGAGCACTTCAAGGTGCACGAGCACGAGAACGACGACCAGCTCTACATCAGCAAGCCGGTGCTCGGGCGCGTGTCCGGCCACTGGACCTTGCAGATGACGCGCCGCCTCAATCACCCCGACGGCTCGTTCGCGGGCGTGGTGGTCGTGTCGGAAGACCCGAGCTACTTCACCAGCGACTTCTACAACAACGCCGCGATCGGCCGTGACGGCGTGATCGCCGTGATTTCCGACACGGGCGCCGTGCTCGCGCGCCGCACGGGCAGCGCCGAACGCGCGAGCGGCACGTTCTCGGCAAGCGGCGTGTACCCGATCTCGGAGCATGTGTCGGGCACCTATGTCGACCCGATCGATCACGTCACGCGCATCGTCTCGTACCGCCATATCGACGGCTATCCGCTCGCCGTGCTGGTCGGCCTCTCGCAGACCGAGGAGTTCGCCGACTACAACCACACGCGCGATGTGTACCTGATGATGGCGACGTTCATCTCGCTCGCCATGCTCTCGTTCTTCGCCGTGGCCACGGGGTTGATCGGCAAGCTGCTCGGGCGCGAACGCGAGATGTCGCAACTCGTGCAGTACGACCTGCTCACGGGCCTGCCCAACCGCTACGCCACGCTGCAACGCCTGCGCCACGAAGTCTCGCAGCCGGGCAACCTCGGGCACCTCGCGATCCTTTTCATCGACCTCGACAACTTCAAGACCGTCAACGACACGCTCGGCCACAACGCGGGCGACATCGTGCTCCAGATGAGCGCCGCGCGCCTCGCCGACGCCGTGGGCGGCGCGGGCACGCTCGCGCGCATCGGCGGCGACGAGTTCGTGGTGATCGTGAAGGGCGACGACATCGAAAAGCGCGCCATCGCGCTGGCCGAGGCCACCAACGCCGCGTTCACGCATCCGTTCGACGTGCGCGGCAGCGCCTTCGTGCTGCACGCGAGCACGGGCATTGCGCTCTTCGCCGTGGCGCACGAAAGCGAGATCGACCTGCTCAAGAAGGCCGACCTCGCCATGTACGCCGCGAAGGAGGCCGGGCGCAACTGCTTTCGCTTCTACTCGCCACAGCTCGCCCACCGCGCCGATCATCTGATGAAGTGGGAGCAGCAACTGCGCGTCGCGCTCGCCGAAGACCAGCTCTTTCTCGCATACCAGCCGAAGATCGATTTGCGCCGCCGCTGTATCACGGGATTCGAAGCGCTCGTGCGCTGGAACCATCCTCAGTACGGTCTCATTCCGGCGGGCGAATTCATTCCGGTGGCCGAGTCCACGGGCCTCATCGTGCCCGTGGGCGACTTCGTGATTCGCACGGCTTGCGCGCAGCTCGCGGTCTGGCAGCAGCAGGGCTACGAATCGCTCACGCTCGCCATCAACATCTCGGCGGTGCAGTTCTGGCGCGGCGACCTCTACGAGACCGTGGCGCACGCCATCGAGGAAACGGGCATTGCCGCGCACCGGCTCGAACTCGAGATCACCGAAACCGCGATGATGGAGTACCCGGAACTGGTTTCGGAGAAGATCTTCGCGTTGAAGCGGCTGGGCGTGCGCGTCGCGCTCGACGACTTCGGCACCGGCTATTCTTCGCTGTCCTACCTGAACCGCTTCGCCGTGGACACGCTCAAGGTGGACCGCTCGTTCGTGCAGGCCATTCCCGCCGACCGCAGCGTGTGCGTGATGGTCTCGGCGATCGTCAACCTCGCGCGCTCGCTCGGGCTCACGGTGGTCGTGGAAGGCACCGAAACGGAAGAGCAGATCGCGTGGCTCTCCGCGCTCGGGCCGATCGAGGCGCAGGGCTTCCTGTTCTCGCGCCCCGTGCCCGTGGAAGGCGTGGCCGCGCTGATCGAGCGTTTCGGCGTGTGCAGCGCGGCGCAACCGGGCACGAATGCCACGCGCGACGACCGCCACAACGAGCGCCTGAGCGACGCGCCGCAATCGCGCTGACGCGCCGGCCGCCTCGCGTGACGCTCCGAACGAGTGCAGCGCGACGCGCCCTCCCCCGATTCCCCTCCGAGCACGCGCCTTCTGCCGCATGAGCCTGCCATGCCAACCCGCACCGACGACGCGCGCGCCGCGCCCGCCCGCGACGACGAACCGCTTCTGACGCTCTTTCGCGTCGTGCTGGGCGTCTCCGCGCTCTCGTGGGGCGGCCTCGCGCTCATGGCGCAGCTCGAACAGCACTACGTCGTGCGCGAGAAGCGGCTCACGCAAACCGCGTTCTCCGATCTCGTCGCGCTCGCCTGGATGGTGCCGGGCCCGGTGGGCTGCAACGTGGCCGTGCAGCTCGGCCACGCGCTGCGCGGACGCGCGGGCGCGTGGATCGCGGGCGTGGCGAGCGTGCTGCCCTTCTTCGCGCTGATGACGCTGTTCGCCATCTTCTACCGCACGCCGCTCGTGCACGCGGTCGCCTCGCGCACGCTGCTCGATCACTTCAGCGTGGTGCTGGCGATGCTGATCGGCGTGACGTGGTACCGGCAGACCCGCGCGCTCGTGCGCGGTCCGCTCGAATGGGGCGTGGCGATCGCGGCTTGCGTGGCGCTCGCGCTTGCCGCGAGCGGGGGCGCTTACGTGGCGATTCTCGTCGCCGCGTTCGCCGCGGGCTGGCTCGCGAGCCCCGTGCCTTCAAAGCGGCCCGACTTGCGCGTGACGCGGCGCGACTTGCAGTTGCTCGCCGCGCTTGCCGCGCTGATCGTCGTGTTCGCGCTGCCGCTGCCGCATCGGCTCGACGCCGCGTTGTTATGGCCACGGCTCGCCGGCGCGGGCATGACACTGTTCGGCGGCGGATTTTCGGCGTTGCCGGTGCTCAAGACCTTGTTCGTCACGCCCACGGTGGGCATCACCAACGACGACTTCACGCTGGCGTTCACGCTCTCCCCGCTCTCGCCTGGGCCGCTCCTGAACGTGGTGCCCTTCTTCGGCTATCTCGTGGATGGCTGGATGGGCGCGCTCGTCGCCACGCTTGCGCTGTTCGTGCCTTCGGGTTGCCTCGTCGTGCTCGCGCAGCGCCACTTGCACGGCATGAAGGCGAACCCGCGCTTCGAGCACGCCATGCGCGTGCTGCGGGCCGCCACGACCGCATTTCTCGCGATTGCCGTGTGGCACATCGCGCGGCGCGTGCCGCTGCATCCGCCCTATCTGCTGACGGCTGTTTTCGCGGCGATGTGCTTCGGCAAGCTCAAGCTGCCCGCGTACGCGGTCTACGCGACCGTAGGACTCGCGTGCGGGGCGTGGCTGCTATGGGCCTGAGCGGCCCAACGCCTGGGTGACTAGCGCGAGCGCGCGAAGCCGCCGAAGAACGCGCGCGCGTTGTCTTCGAGGCTTTCGAGGTGATAGCCGCCCTCCTGCACGATCACCGAAGGCAGCCCGAGCGCGCCGATCGCCGAGCCGAGCCGGTCAAAGCCTTCGGTCGTCACGGCGACCTTCGACTGCGGATCGTCCTTGTAGATGTCGAAGCCGAGCGCAAGCACGAGCGCATCCGGCTGGAAGCGCCTGAGCACGCGCAGCGCCGCTTCCACGCGCTCGAAGAAGACCGCTTCGGAGGCGCCATGCGGCATCGGCAGATTGACGTTGTAGCCCTCGCCCGCGCCATTGCCGCGCTCATCCTCGTAGCCCGCGACCACGGGATAGAAGTTGGTCGGGTCGCCGTGGATCGAGATATAGAGCACGTCGTCGCGGCCGTAGAAGATTTCCTGCACGCCCTGGCCGTGGTGCATGTCGGTGTCGAGAATCGCCACGCGCTTGAAGCGGCTACGCAGCGACTGCGCCGCGATGGCCGCATTGTTGAGATAACAGAAGCCGCCCGCCGCGTCGGCGCGCGCGTGGTGGCCGGGCGGGCGCGAGAGCGCGTACGACTCGCGCGCGCCGTCGTTCACGCATGCGGCTGCCGCCAGTGCGCTCTGCGCCGACCAGTACGCCGCGCGCCAGGTGTTGGCGCCCACGGGGCAACTGCCGTCCGCGAGATAGCGCGCCGCCTGGGCGAGCACGCCGCGCAGCGGATTCGGCTCGCGCACGTAGATGTTCGACATCACCTCTTCGCCCCAGTCCTCGGGCACGCGCTTCCATTCGGCGTGCGCCTCTTCGAGAAAACGCAGATAGTTCATGTCGTGCACGGCGGCGATGGGCGCGGTGCCGAAGTCGGCGGGCGCCTGCACGTCGAAGCCGAGCGAATGCGCCGCGGCGACGAGATGCTCGGCGCGTTGCGGCACTTCCTGTGGCTCGCGCAACTGGCCGCGAGAGAAATAGGCGCGCGGATGGTGCAGCAGTTGGTCGGGGTGAAACCAGGTTTTCATGTTCAGTTCTCCTTCTATTTTTCTCACGCGTCCGCGTCCACGGCAGTGGCTACGCGCACGCCCGCGCGCGCGGCCACGGCGTTGAGCAGCACGTTCGCACCGGCGGCGACGTCCGACGGCAGGGCGTCCTCGGCTTCGTTGTGCGAAAGCCCGTCCACGCAGGGGATGAACACCATCGCGGTCGGGCAGTAACGCGCGAGGTGGATCGCGTCGTGGCCCGCGCCGCTCACGATACGCTCGTGCGGATAACCGAAGCGCTGCGTCGCCTGCGCGACCAGCGCGACGCACTGCGCGTCGAACGGCGTGGCCGGGCTCGTCCAGCAATGCGCGATCTGCACGCCCAAGCCGCGCTGCGCGCCCACCGCCGCGCAGACCTCGCGCAAGTCGCGCTCCATCGCGTCGATCCGGGCGTCGTCGGGATGCCGCAGATCGACCGTGAACGTGAGATTGGCCGCGATCGTGTTGCGCGACGAATTCGCGATCTGCGCCTGGCCGATCGTGACGAGACCGAGCGGCGCGTAGCGCGCCATCACGCGCTCGATGTCGAGCGACATCTGCGCGGCGCCGAACCACGCGTCCTTGCGGTAACGCATGGGCGTCGTGCCCGCATGCGCGGCCACGCCCGTCACGTTCACGTCGAACCAGCGAATCGCCTGGCCGCCCGTCACGACGCCGATGGTCGTGCCGTTCGCCTCCAGAATCGGGCCTTGCTCGATATGGGCTTCGAAATAGGCATCGACGGCCACGCCTTGCACCGCCCGCGTACCGCGCGCGCCGCAAGCGTCGAGCGCGGCGCCCAGCGTCACGCCGTCGGCGTCCGTGCGCGACAGCGCATCGTCCAGTGTCATCGCGCCCGCGAACACCGCCGAGCCCAGCATCGCCGGCGTGAAGCGCGCGCCCTCCTCGTTGGTCCACGAGCAGATCTCGATGGGTTTCACCGTACGCGCGCCGGCGTCGTTGAGCGCACGCACGACTTCGAGCGCGGCCAGCACGCCGTACACGCCGTCAAAGCGCCCGCCTTCGGGCTGCGTGTCGAGGTGGCTGCCCATCAGCACGGGCGCGGCCTGCGCGTCGTCGCCCTCGCGGCGCGCGAACAGGTTGCCGACTGCGTCGGTCCACACCGTCATGCCCGCCTCGCGGCACCAGCGCGCGAACAGTTCGCGCCCGCGCCGGTCCTCTTCGGTGAGCGCGAGACGGCGCACGCCGCCGCCCGCCGTCGCGCCCACGCGCGCCATTTCCATGAGGCTCGCCCACAGGCGCGGGCCGTCTATCTGCAAAAGGTCTTTCATCGCGACTTCCATTTCGGTCGAACAATTCATTGCACGCACGGCATCAACGCGCGCTCAGCGCCTCGGCGGCGGCGTCGTCATGCGCATGCTCGTGGCGGCGCGCGTCGAGCGCGACGATGCTCAGGAGCGAAACGCCTGCAAGGCACGTATAGAACACGGCAAGCGGCCACCACTGCCCCACATAGCGATGCGCGAGCCAGGTGCCCACGAGCGGCGTGAGACCGCCCGCGATCGCGCCGCACACCTGGTAGGAGAGCGAAATGGCGGAGTAGCGCACGCGCGTGGGGAACACGCCGGAAACGAAGCCCGCGATCACCGAGTAGAAGCTCGCCATGCAGACCACGGCCAGCGCGATGCCGATCACCATCGGCACGACCTTGCCGCTTTGCACGAGCACGAACATCGGGTACGGCGAGAGCATGGCGGCAAGTGCCGCGCACTTGAGGAAGCGTGCGCCGCCCATGCGCTCGGCGAGCCACGCGGCGACGGGCTGCACGAGGAACTGGATGATCGCGACCGCGAACAGGCAGTCGAGAATGAGCGAGCGCGTGACGCCGACGTACTGCGTGGTGTACGCGATCATGAACGTGTTGGTGAAGTACACGCCCGCAATGCCGATGGTGTTCGCGCCGATGCACAGCAGCACGAGGCCCCATGCCGAGCGGAACACTTCGGCCACGGGCAGCTTGAGCGTGCGGCGCTCGTCCTTGAGCTTCTCGAACTCGGGCGACTCGTTCACGCCCAGGCGAATCATGATGCCGACCACGAGCAGCACGGCCGAAACGAGGAACGGCAAACGCCAGCCCCACGCAAGAAAGTCGGCCTTCTCCAGCGACGTGACCGCGCGGAACGCGATCAGCGAAAGAATCAGCCCGGCCGGCGAACCCAGTTGCGCGAACGAGGCGAAGAACGTGCGGCGGCCTTCGGGTGCATGCTCGCCCGCCATCAGCACCGCGCCGCCCCACTCGCCGCCCACGGCGATGCCCTGCACCACGCGCAGCAGCACGAGCAGCACCGGCGCGAGCATGCCCACGCTCGCATATGACGGCAGCAGGCCGACGCAGACGGTCGCGACGCCCATCATCATCAGCGTGGTCATGAGCGCCTTCTTGCGGCCGATGCGGTCGCCCAGGTGGCCGAAGATCAGGCCGCCGAGCGGGCGCGCGAAGAAGCCCACGGCGAAGGTCGCGAACGACGCCATCGTGCTCACGAAGCGATCTTCGGAGGGGAAATACAGTTCGCCGAACACCAGCGCGGCGGCCGTGGCGTAGATGTAAAAGTCGTACCACTCGATCATGGTGCCGATGAACGCCGCGGCGGCGGCGCGCACCGGCTGTCGAGCAGCAGGGGCGGTGGGTTGCGGGGTGGCCATGCGTCGGTCTCCTTCAGGCGCGTTCGTGTCGTGCGCCGGGTGGCGCAAGTTGCATGCACGCTTTATCGCTGGCCACAAAACATTAGTCAAATTTCGCGTTATTATTCTTCGCATAAATTTCACTAATACCCTAGGCGCACCCACGCGCCGGGACACCGATCATGCGTGCCGACACCACCCGCTTTCTCAACGACCGTCTCGACTGGAACCTGCTGCGCACCTATCTCGCGATCATGCAGGAGCGCAGCCTGAGCCGCGCGGCCGCGCGCCTGTACGTCACGCAGCCGGCCGTGAGCCAGGCGCTCAAGCGCCTGGAGGATGCGCTCGGGCGCAAGCTCATCGAGCGGCGTGGCGCGCAGTTCGTGCCGACCGAAGCGGGCGAAGAGGTCTACCGGATCGCAAGCGACATCTACGGCACGATCTCGCAGCTCGAAACCGGGCTCGACGAGCGTACCGCCGACATCACGGGCTCGATTCGGCTACTCACGGTGAGCCGCATCGAGTCGCGCGTGTACGACGAATTTCTCGCGGAGTTCCACACGGCCTACCCGCGCATCGATTTGCAGATCGAAGTGATGCGCTCATCGGACATCATCTCGTCACTCCTGCAAAAGACCGCGACGGCGGGCTTGAGCCTGTGCCGCACGCCCGTCGACAAGCTCGACATGCGCTGCTTCCTGCGCCAACGCTACGCGATGTTCTGCGGCCGGCATCACCGGCTTTTCGGGCTTTCGCAACTGACGATGGACGACCTGCTCGCGGAGAATTTCGTCTCGTTCACGAGCGACCAGATCGGCGACAGCCTCTCGCCGCTCACGGTGTTTCGCGATCAACGCGGCTTTACGGGGCGCATCGTGGCGTCGTCGCCGAGTCTGGACGAGGTGCGCAGGCTGATCTACGCGGGCTACGGCATTGGCTGCCTGCCCGAGCATACGGTGCGGGACGATCTGGCGCGGCAGCGCCTGTGGCGGCTGCCGCCGGAGGAAGGGCTCGTGGACGTCGACATCCACTTGCTGTGGCATCGCGAACGCAAGCGCAATGCGGCCGAAGAAGCGTTCTTCGACGCGATGGAGCGCTGCATGCAGCGCTATGCGCTCGCGGAGCGCCTGTAGAACGTCAGGCGCGGGCCGCGAACGGCGCGAAAGGTCGGGAAGAAAAAATCAGAACCCGCGCGCGAGCACCGCGACGCCGATCGTCACGATGCCGAGCACGAGATTGATGACGACGAGCCGGCGCACCGTGCCCACGGCGCGCGCGCCGTCGGGCCACTTCTGCGCCTGCACGGCGCGGCGGATGCGCGGAAACATGGCAAAGCGGATGTGGCCGAAGATCAGCATCATCAACACGCCCAGGCCCGCCATTGCGTGGAGTTGCCAGGTGGCGTGGCCGCCGCCGAACTGCATGAGCAGGAAGCCGCCGCTGAGCAGGATCACGATGATCGCGACGCCCACCCAGTTGAAAAAGCGGCCGAACACCGACTCGATGAGCGGCAAACGCAGTTGCGGCGAGAGGTCCTCGAGCGCGGGGCGCAGGCAGAAATGCGCGAAGATCATGCCGCCCACCCAGACGGCGACGCCCAGCAAATGCAGAAAGAGCGCGATTTCGATCGCGTGGCCCATGCTTGAATTCCCTTGTAACGTATGTGATCCGGCGCGTGTCGCTCTGCAAACCGGCTTTGCGCGGCATTATTCCATGCCGCGCCGCGATTCGCGCCGGATCTGCACCCTTTTATTGCGGCCCTCTTTACTGCGGCAGCACCGGGCGCATGCCCGTGATGACCTTGAGCTTCGAGTCCGGCGCGCGGCCCTTGCGCGCGCGCTTGCCGATTTGCGGCGCCAGCACCGCGCCCGCCATCAGGTCCTCGCCCGCCTTGCCGCCACGGCCCGTGCCTTCGAGCACGACACCCGACGCGCCGATCGCCAGCGCCTGCACGAGCGTTTCGCACGTCTTGCCGTCATCGTCGAGTTGCATGAGCGTCACGCCGCGGCCGCCGCCCGAAAGCGTCTTCATCTCGTCGAGGCCGAACACCAGCAGACGTCCGCCCGACGAAAGACACGCCACGTGGAGCGCGCCCGGCAGCATCGGCATCGGCGCGAGCGGCACGCAGCCCTCGTCGATCGTCATGAACGCCTTGCCCGCCTTCACGCGGCTCACCATGTCGCCGATCTTCGCGATGAAGCCAAAGCCGTTACTCGACGCCAGCAGCAAGGGCTGTTCCGCGTTCGCCGCGAAGTAATGCAGCAGATGCGTGCCCGCTTCGAGTTCGATGAGCGAGGTGACCGGCACGCCGTCACCACGGCCGCCCGGCAGGTTCGCGATCGACACCGAATACACGCGGCCGTTGCTGCCCCACGCGATCAGCGTGTCGGGCGTGCGGCACTGGAACGCCGCATAGAGACCGTCGCCGGCCTTGAACGTGAAGCCTTGCGTGTCGAGCCCGTGGCCCTTGAGCGCACGCACCCAGCCCTTCTGCGAGACGACCACCGTGACCGGCTCGTCCACCACGCGCGCTTCGAAGCTCGCGCGCTTTTCCTGCTGGATCAGCGTGCGGCGATCGTCGCCGTACTGCTTCGCGTCGGCTTCGATTTCCTTCACGATGAGCCGCTTCATCGACGACTCGTTGGCGAGCAGTTCTTCGAGCTTGGCTTTCTCTTCGCGCAGTTCCGCGAGCTCCTTCTCGATCTTGATCTTCTCCAGCCGCGCCAACTGACGCAGACGGATTTCAAGAATGTCCTCGGCCTGGCGCTCGGAGAGGCCGAACGCGCTCATCAGCGCGCTCTTGGGCTCGTCCGACTCGCGGATGATGCGGATCACCTCGTCGATATTGAGGAAGACGATCATCCGTCCTTCGAGGATATGGATGCGGTCGTCGACCTTGGTCAGGCGATGCTGCGTGCGGCGCGTGACCGTCGCGAAGCGGAAGCCGATCCACTCGCCCAGAATCTCGCTGATGCCCTTCTGGCGCGGACGGCCGTCGGCGCCGATCATCACGAGGTTCAGCGACGCGTTCGATTCGAGGCTCGTGTTGGCGAGCAGCGAGTTGACGAACTCGGCCTGATCGATCTTGCTCGTTTTCGGCTCGAACACGAGGCGCACGGGCGCGTCCTTGCCCGACTCGTCGCGCACGGCGTCGAGGAGCGCGAGCATGGTCTGCTTGCTCTGCAACTGCTCGGGCGTGAGCGTCTTCTTGCCGAGCTTGAGCTTCGGGTTCGTGAGTTCCTCGATTTCCTCGAGCACCTTCTGGCCCGAGGTGTTCGGCGGCAGTTCGGTCACGACCAGTTGCCACTGGCCGCGCGCGAGCTCCTCGATCTTCCAGCGCGCGCGCACCTTGAGGCTGCCGCGGCCCGACTCGTAGGCCGCCGCGATTTCCGCGTCGCTCGAAATGATCTGGCCGCCGCCGGGGAAATCGGGCCCCGGCACCTTTTCCATGATCTCCGCGTGCGAAAGCTTCGGGTTCCGAATCATCGCCACCGCTGCCGACGCGACTTCGCGCAGGTTATGCGAAGGGATTTCGGTCGCGAGACCCACCGCGATACCCGACGCGCCGTTGAGCAGCAGCATGGGCAGGCGCGCGGGCAGCGTCTTCGGCTCCTGGAACGAGCCGTCGTAGTTCGGCATGAAATCGACGGTACCCATGTCGATTTCGTCGAGCAGCAGCTTGGCGATAGGCGTCAAGCGCGCTTCGGTGTAGCGCATGGCCGCCGCGCCGTCGCCGTCGCGCGAGCCGAAATTGCCCTGGCCGTCGATGAGCGGATAGCGCATCGAGAAGTCCTGGGCTAGACGCACGAGCGCGTCGTACGCCGACTGGTCGCCGTGCGGGTGGTATTTACCGAGCACGTCGCCCACCACGCGCGCCGACTTCACGGGCTTGGCGTTGTCGCCGAGGCCCATTTCGTTCATCGCGAAGAGAATGCGGCGCTGCACCGGCTTCTGGCCGTCGCAGACGTCGGGCAGCGCGCGGCCCTTCACCACGCTCACGGCGTAGTCGAGGTACGCGCGTTCCGCGTAGTGGCCGAGCGTGAGCGTGTCGCCGTTCGGGGCGTCCGTCACTTCAGCAAAGAGATCGTCCATGTTTCAATCAATCCGTAATCGTGTGCGCGTTCAGACGTCTGCTTAGATGTCCGCTTCGACTTCGTTGCCCTTCTCTTCGAGCCACGAACGGCGCGAAGCCGCTTCGCCCTTGCCCATGAGCATCGTCATGCGCGCAACGGTGGCCTCGTAGTCGAGGTCGCCGAGCGCGATGGGCGAAAGGCGCCGCGTGTCGGGGTTCATCGTCGTGTCCCAGAGCTGCTCGGCGCTCATTTCGCCAAGGCCCTTGAAGCGGCTGATGGTCCACTGCGTTTCGCGCACGCCGTCCTTGCGCAGCTTGTCGAGAATCGCTTCGAGTTCGCCTTCGTCGAGCGCATAGAGCTTCTGCGCGGGCTTCTTGCCGCGCGCGGGCGCATCCACACGGAACAGCGGCGGGCGCGCCACGCACACGTGGCCGCGCTCGATCAGTTGCGGGAAATGCTTGAAGAACAGCGTGAGCAACAGCACCTGGATGTGCGAGCCGTCCACGTCCGCGTCCGAGAGAATGCAGATCTTGCCGTAACGCAGGTTCGAGAGATCGACGGTATCGTCGGGGCTGTGCGGATCGACGCCGATCGCCACCGAAATGTCGTGCACTTCGTTGTTCGCGAACAGACGATCGCGCTCGGTCTCCCACGTGTTGAGCACCTTGCCGCGCAGCGGCAGGATGGCCTGGTACTCCTTGTCGCGGCCCATTTTCGCGGAGCCGCCGGCCGAATCGCCCTCGACGAGGAAGAGTTCGTTGCGCGCGATGTCGGTCGACTCGCAGTCGGTGAGCTTGCCGGGCAGCACGGCCACGCCCGAGCTCTTGCGCTTCTCGACCTTCTGGCCCGCGCGCGTGCGCGCCTGGGCCTGCTTGATGACGAGATCCGCGAGCTTCTTGCCGTGCTCGACGTGCTGGTTGAGCCACAACTCCAAAGCCGGACGCGAGAACGACGAAACGAGCTTCACGGCGTCGCGGCTGTTCAGGCGCTCCTTGATCTGCCCCTGAAACTGCGGGTCGAGCACCTTGGCCGAGAGCACGAACGAGACGCGTGCAAACACGTCTTCGGGCAGCAGCTTCACGCCTTTCGGCTGAAGATTGTGCAGCTCGACAAAGCTTTTCACAGCCTGGAACAGACCGTCGCGCAGGCCGCTTTCGTGCGTGCCGCCCGCGGGCGTCGGGATCAGGTTCACGTACGACTCGCGCGTGAGCGAGCCTTCCTCGCTCCACGCCACGACCCACGTGGCGCCCTCGCCTTCGGCGAAGGTGTCGTCGGTGGTGCGGGCGTCGGCGTAGCGCTCGCCTTCGAAGAGCGGGATCAGCAGGTCGGCGCCGCCCATGCCTTCGAGCAGGTAGCCGCGCAGGCCGTCTTCGTACTTCCAGCTTTGGCGCTCACCGGTTTTCTCGATCACGAGCGTAACTTCGACGCCCGGCAGCAGCACGGCCTTCGAGCGCAGCAGACGCTGAAGCTCGCCGAGCGGCAGATTGGGCGAGTCGAAATACTTCGGATCGGCCCACGCGGTCACGCGCGTGCCGGTTTTCTTTTCGTCGCGCGTGGCATTGCGCGTGGCGAGCGGCCTCGTGACGTTGCCGTCCGAGAAACCGATTTCGGCGACCTTGCCGTCGCGCCACACGGTGACATCGAGGCGTGTCGACAGCGCATTGGTGACCGAGACGCCCACGCCGTGCAGGCCGCCCGAGAACGTATAGGCGCCGCCGGCGGCCTTGTCGAACTTGCCGCCCGCGTGCAGGCGCGTGAAAACGATCTCGACGACCGGCACTTTTTCTTCAGGATGCAGGCCGAACGGAATGCCGCGGCCGTCGTCCTCGACGGAGACGGAATGGTCGGCGTGCAGCGTCACGGTGATGCGGCGACCGTAGCCGCCGAGCGCTTCGTCCGAGGCGTTGTCGATGACTTCCTGGATGATGTGCAGCGGATTCTCGGTGCGCGTATACATGCCCGGCCGCTGCCGGACGGGCTCGAGGCCCTTGAGCACCTTGATCGACGCTTCGCTATAGCCAGTGTTCGCAGCGTTGGACTTCTTCGTTGACATGGTGATCCACAGGGGGTTGTCCGCGCGCTTGTCCACAGGTCCTGTGGACATCTGCGGGGAAAACGCGTTGAGCGTTCAAAAAAACCGATACGAAACAATGCGGTGACCCGGCTGCACGCCGCGGTGGCAGATGCGCTCGCGGCGGTGCGGTCGGTCCCGCAGTTGTTCGAATTCGCGAGGTATTGTACTGATTTGGGCTCGTACGGCAATTTGCGCGAGGATTGGCCGTTCGGCCGAGGGGTGGAGCGTGGGGTGAGTCGCGTAGAATGGGCGCGTGTGGCGCCCGTCGCGCTGTCGCAAGTTCGACCGGCGTTGTCGTACCGTTTGTTGCACTATTTGTTGCACTATTTGTCGCCCTGCCAGGGAGCCAGGAGCCGTCATGCGACCATCCGAAGCCTTGCGTGCACATCGCGCCGAGATCCGCGCTATCGTTGCGAGTCATCACGCGACGAATGCGCGCGTATTCGGCTCATCCGCGAATGCCGAGGACGACGAGGATAGCGATCTTGATCTGCTCGTCGACCCCACGCCGGAAACTACGCTCATCGATCTCGCGCAAATCCAGTTGCGGCTCGAAGCGCTCCTGGGCGTGCGAGTGGACGTACTCACGCCCAAAGCACTACCCGAGTCCTTCCGCGCTCGCGTAGTCGCCGAATCGATACCGGTATGAGAAGGAAAGATCTGCGCACGCCAGATTACCTCCAGCACATTCGTGACGCGATCGAACGGATTCGCACGTACACCGCGCCGCTTTCACGCGAAAGCTTCGAGGCGACTCCAATGGCCGTCGATGCGGTCGTGCGCAACATCGCGATCATTGACGAGGCCGCGCGCAATATCACACGTGGCGATCCCGACTTTGCTGCCGCACATCCCGAGATACCGTGGGACGCCATGTACGGGATGCGCAACCACGTGACGCACGGGTACTTCGTTGTGGACGTCGACATTGTCTGGAGCACCGTGCAATCGTATTTGCCCGAACTTGAACTCAAGCTTTCAAAGCTGAAGCACGCATAAAAAAGCGGCCTTCATCAGGCCGCTCTCTCTTGCATCACTTGCGCTTGCTCTCCAACTCCTCCCACCGCTCCAGCGCAAGGAGCAACTCCTCGTCGATCGCCGCGTAGCGTTCGGTCAGGCGCGCGCCTTCCTGCGCATCCTTCGCGAAGACCGAACCGTCCTCGATCTTCGCGCCGATGGTCTTCTGCTCCGTCTCCAGCGCCTCGATGCGCTTGGGCAGCTCCTCCAGCTCGCGCTGTTCCTTGAACGAGAGCTTCACCGTGCGCTGGGCGTTGCGCCCCGCCGCGCTGTCCTTGGGCGCTGCCGCCACGGGCGCCGCTTCCTTCGGCGCCCGCGCCTCGGCAATCTCCTGCGCGCGGGTGCTCTGCGTCTGCCAGTCGGTAAAGCCGCCCACGTACTCGCGCCAGCGCCCTTCACCCTCGGAGGCGATCACCGAAGTCACCACGTTGTCGAGAAACGCGCGGTCGTGGCTCACGAGCAACACAGTACCGTCGTAGTCGGTGAGCAGTTCTTCGAGCAGTTCGAGCGTCGGAATGTCGAGGTCGTTGGTCGGTTCGTCGAGCACCAGCACGTTCGCGGGCCGCGCAAACAAGCGCGCGAGCAGCAGACGATTGCGCTCGCCGCCCGAAAGCGACTTCACGGGCGAACGCGCGCGCTCGGGCGCGAACAGGAAGTCGCCGAGATAGCTCATCACGTGCTTCTTCGCACCGTTGATCTCGACCCAGTCGCTGCCGGGGCTGATCGTATCGGCGAGACTCTTTTCCATGTCGAGCTGCGCGCGCATCTGGTCGAAGTACGCCACTTGCAGATTCGTGCCCACGCGCACCGTACCGGCGTCGGGCTTCAGCTCGCCGAGAATCAGCTTGAGCAGCGTGGTCTTGCCCGCGCCGTTCGGACCGACGAAGCCGATCTTGTCGCCGCGCATGACCGTCGTCGAGAAGTTGTCGACGATCGTGCGGCCGCCGTAGCGCTTCACGACATCCGTGAGTTCGGCGACGATCTTGCCCGACTTCTCACCCTGCGCCACGTCGAGCTTCACGTTGCCCTGCACGTTGCGGCGTTCCTCGCGGTCATGGCGCATCTGCACGAGCCGCGCGATGCGTCCGACGCTGCGCGTGCGGCGCGCTTCCACGCCCTTGCGGATCCACACTTCTTCCTGCGCGAGCAGCTTGTCGAACTTATCGTTCTCCACGCGCTCGACTTCGAGTTGCTGCGCCTTGCGCTCCTGATACTGCGAGAAGTTGCCCGGATACGAGAGCAGCTTGCCGCGATCGAGTTCGACGATGCGCGTGGCCACGCGGTCGAGAAACGCGCGGTCGTGGGTGATGAAGAGCAGGCTCGAACGCTGGGTCACGAGCAGTTCTTCGAGCCAGCGGATGCCATCGAAGTCGAGGTGGTTGGTCGGCTCGTCGAGCAGCAGGATATCGGGCTGCACGACGAGCGCACGCGCAAGCGCCACGCGCTTTTGCATGCCGCCCGAGAGCGCGCCCACGCGCGCGTCGCCTTCCAGGCCGATTTGCGCGAGCGTCGTGGCCACGCGCGTGCGCCAGTTCCAGGCGTCGGCGTGATCGAGCGACGATTGCAGCGTGTTCATGCGCGCGAGCAGCGCGTCGTGCTCCGCGCCTTCGGGCGTGTCCGCGAGCTTGTGCGCGACAGCGTCGTATTCGTCGAGCAATGCGCGCACTTCGCCGAGGCCCGAGGCGACGGTATCGAACACCGAGGCGTCGGCGTCGAAGTCGGGCTCCTGCGGCACGTAGACGGTCGAAAGTTCCTGCTGGCGCGTGACGAGGCCGTCGTCGGGCTTCGCGAGATCGGCAACGATGGTGAGCAGCGACGACTTGCCCGCGCCGTTGCGGCCGATCAGCCCGACGCGCTCGCCGGCTTCGAGCGAAAAGTCCGCGTGATCGAGCAGCGCGACGTGGCCAAACGCCAGTTGCGCGCCTGTGATGGTGTAAAGCGACATGGATGGAAAGCGATGCGTGCGGTGGACCTGAAGGGGGCATTGTACCGGGCCGCGCAGGTCGGGCCGCGCAGGTCGGGCCGCGGAGGTCGAGCCGCGCAGGTCCGTGCCGCACGCGGCCCCGGCTTGCCCGCTACTTCACGTGAACCGTGATCGTCTTGCTCCACTCGGGCCCATACGAGCGATGCGCGCCGTCCGCGAACTGCGCGGTGAGCGTGTGATCGCCGGGCGGCAGTGTCACATCGGTTTCAGTCTGGCCTTTGCCGTAGTGCAGCGACTTGTCGCTCACGGGCACCACTTCGCCTTGCGGCAGCGGCTGGCCATCGATCAGCAGATGGTGGTGGCCGGTCTTCGGCGCGGTCGAGCCCGCGGGCGCAACCGTCATGCCGTCCACGCCGAATTTCACGTGCACCGGGTTGCTCACGGTCGCGCCGTCCTTCGGCTCGACGAAATACACGCCATCGGCGCGCGCCGCGCCGCTTACCGCAACGAGTGCCACGAATACCGCCGCCGCCAGGCCGCTTCTCTTTCCGTTCATCGTCCGCTCCTCGAAAGTTGCCGATTCGATCCGCACCGTGTGCGCTCGCGGCCAGCATACACCGGGCACGTGAACGCTCGCGGTGTGTTTGACGCAACCGCGCGTAGCCCGGCGCGACCCCGGCGTCACCCGTGGGCGCGGCGGCGCTCCCCTCGTTTTCCGGTAACATCGCGGGTCGCCCGTCTCCAACCCGGCCAATACAAACACAAAGGGACAGATAACGGGCATGCATCGAATCGACTTGACGAAGGACGTGCTGTGAGCGAAGTAATCGAATACAAGAGCTGGGTCTGCCTCATTTGCGGCTGGATCTACAACGAGGAAGAAGGCCTGCCCGGCGATGGCATCGCCGCAGGCACGCGCTTCGCCGACATTCCCGACGACTGGCGTTGCCCGCTGTGCGACGTGGGCAAGGCCGATTTCACCGTCGTCGAGTTCTGATCCGGCTCTTGCGGCGTCATAGTTCTGCGTCACGCTTCTGCGTCATTTTCGCGCCCGAACGCCTTTGCTATACTCTTGGCCCTACGTCGCGATATGCCTCGCGACGGCTCCGCGCCATGACGGGTGACTTGGGAAACATGGCGGTCAGGCGGAGCCAGCACGTCGTGCGTAAATCGTGTTTGCCAGCGCGCTCCCTGTAGTTCAATGGATAGAACAAGTGCCTCCTAAGCGCTAGATGCAGGTTCGATTCCTGCCAGGGGGACCAGCCGCGAGAACACGACAGACCGTCAGCCGGTGTGACTGGCATGACCGGTTCGTGCGCCGCCGGTCCCGTCTCTCCCGTTCCCCTCCGTGCATGCGCGCACCTTGCCCCCTCTTCCCCGAGCAGGTTTTCCATGGACATCAACAAGCAAGTCGCCGCCCTCACCGCTTCCGAGCTGCAAACCGCCGGCGCGAGCCAGGCCACCGCCATCGCCGTGAGCGTGCTGCTGCGTCACCTCAATTCGCCCGAACTCGCCCGCCAGTTGAGCGCCGCGTTCGAGAACCATCAGGCCGTGATGCTGCAAACCCCCTGGCCCGAGCAAATGCTCAACGCGTTCGAAGCGACGCGGCGTTTCTTCGAAAGCGCGGCCCAGGCGCCGGGCGCGCCGACGCCGGACGCGGAGTAAGTCACGCATTCGCTGATTTAGGGTAAGTACCGAGCCAAAATGCGCTAAAGGCGGGGAAAAAAGTGCCGTAATGGCTCTTATGGACACCACGCGTCCCCTCCCCGCCGGTTACATGATGTCGAATCTCATCGACCAGGATATCGCGCACATTCGGCGCGTGATGCCCCTGTCGCTGGCCGGCGACTTTGGCGGCCCGATCCTCGCGGCGAGCTACTGGCGCCAGCGCCTGCACCGCCTGCTCGACACCGGTCTCGTGAACAAAGGCCAGTTGAGCGAAATCGACAGCCTCCTGCTCATCCTCGACCTGCACGACCTGAACGTCGCCAGCGCGGCCGCCGCAGCGGGCAAGCAGGCCAACGCCACGCCGCAACGCTCCTGATTCGCCGTCTCCACCTGTCGATTCGACGCCGCACGCACTCGTGGGCAGCGCTTTTCCGCACGCGCGCGTCGGGAATTCCTGGTGCCGCGGGTCGAGCATCGGTCATAATGTCCGCAAAAATACCCTAACGAGGACTCCGTGCTCACGGCCGAACCGAGAGACCTGCTCCAGCAGGCACGCAAGCGTTTCACGCAGCAGCAAATCGCCACGCACGTCGGCAGGGACGTGAAGACCGTGCGGCGCTGGGAAAAAGGCGAGACCCCCTGCCCCGCGATGCTCGAAGCCGCGCTGCGCGAGCTGCTGCACGGCGGCGCGCGGGCGAGCGGCCAGCACGCGCGCTTTCGCTTCATCGACCTGTTCGCGGGCATCGGCGGTATCCGCAAAGGCTTCGAGGCGCACGGCGGCGAGTGCGTGTTCACGAGCGAGTGGAATCCGTTCTCGCGCAAGACCTACCTGGAAAACTACGGCGAGGATCATCCGTTCATCGGCGACATCACGGCCGTGGACGCCGCCGAGGTGCCCGACCACGACGTGCTGCTCGCGGGCTTTCCGTGCCAGCCGTTCTCCATCGCGGGCGTGAGCAAGAAGAACGCGCTCGGCCGTCCGCACGGCTTCGCGTGCACGACGCAGGGCACGCTGTTCTTCGACGTCGCGCGCATCATCGCCGAGAAGCGGCCCGCCGCTTTCCTGCTTGAGAACGTCAAGAACCTGGTCTCGCACGACCGCGGCCGCACCTTCGACGTGATCCTCCAGGTGCTGCGCGACGAGCTGGGCTACGACGTGCACTACCGCGTGATCGACGGGCGTCATTTCACGCCGCAGCATCGCGAGCGCATCATCATCGTCGGCTTTCGCGAGCCGAGCGCGTTTTCCTGGGACGCGCTCGCGCTGCCCGAGGAGGGACCGCGCCTCGCCTCGATCCTGCACCGCACCGACGGCCGCGAGCCGATCCTGCCGTGGGACGGCGAACGTTTCTTCGATCACAGTGCGCGCCGCGTGCAACCGAAGTACACGCTCACGCCGGGCCTTTGGGCCTACTTGCAGCAATACGCCGAGAAGCACCGCGCGGCCGGCAACGGCTTCGGCTACGGTCTCGCTTTTCCGGAGAGCGTCACGCGCACGCTCTCGGCGCGCTATCACAAGGACGGCAGCGAGATTCTCGTGCACCAGGGCGAAGGGCTGCGCCCGCGCCGCCTCACGCCGCGCGAGTGCGCGCGGCTGATGGGCCTGCCCGACACCTTCCGCATTCCCGTGAGCGATACCCAGGCGTACCGTCAGTTCGGCAACAGCGTCGTGATGCCGGTAATGCGCGAGGTCGCGCGCACGATGATGCCGCATCTCGACGCGCTGCTGGCCGCGCAGCGAGAGGCCGCGCCGGCCGCCGCCCGCGCGAGCGCTGCGCGCGCAACCCGGGCCGCAACCCAGGCCACCACGGCGCCGATGGCCACCGCCGCAGGCCGCTAAACGCCGGGCGCCGCGCGCCAGGGCAAACCGAAGCGAGGCGACAGACGATGGTCGACGTCGTCGATACCGCAACCCGCAGCCGCATGATGTCCGGCATCCGCGGGCGCAACACGAAGCCCGAGAAGCTGGTCCGCAGCCTGCTGCACCGCCGCGGCTTTCGCTTTCGCCTGAACGTGCGCGAGCTGCCGGGGCGGCCCGACATCGTGCTGCCGCGCTGGCGCGCCGTGGTGTTCGTGCACGGCTGCTTCTGGCACGGCCATCAATGCGCGCTCTTCAAGTGGCCGCAAACGCGCCCCGAGTTCTGGCGCGAGAAGATCGCGCGCAACCGCCTGAACGACGCGAAGGCGCTCGCCGCGCTCGCGGCCCAGGGCTGGCGCGTGGCGGTGATCTGGGAATGCGCGTTGCGTGGCGCGCAGCACGATCCGCAGGCGGTGGTCGAGCGCCTCGCCGCGTGGCTCGAGGACGAAACCTCGGGATGGTTCGAGGCGCGCGCCTGACGAGCCAACCTCGCGCCGTGCGCAACGCATGCGGCACCCGCATGCAACACTGTCAAGCGCCCCCTGCCTGCCCGGCTCCCGGTGATAAACTCGATCGACTGGCTACGCTTGCGCCACGGCCCGCGAAGATTCGGCCATGCGCGTGAGCGCGCCCGTCCAATAATCCCAAATACGGATTCCAAGCGAAGGAGGCAACCGATGGCTGATTTCCGTCTATGGTCCGATGACTTTCCCAGCAACGGTTTCATGCCGAAGGCGCAGGAGTTCGACGAGCGGGCCTTCGGGGTGGACGGCGACAACGTCTCGCCCGCGCTGCAATGGGACGAGCCGCCCGACGACACGCAGAGCTTCGCGCTCACCGTCTACGACCCGGACGCGCCCACGGGCAGCGGCTTCTGGCATTGGGTCGTGGTGAACATCCCCCCCGACGTACGCTCGCTCGCGCGCAACGCCGGCAAGGCCGACGGGAGCCTCTTGCCGCAAGGCGCGGTGCAGATGCGCAACGACTACGGCACAGTGGGCTTCGGCGGCGCTGCGCCGCCGCGCGGCGACAAGCCCCACCGCTACATCTTCCGCGTGCATGCGCTCAAGGCTGCGCAACTGCCCGTGACGCCTGAGACGACCAACGCGGTGGCGCGCTTCATGACGCATCTGAACGAAGTGGACTCGACGACCTACGTCGGGCTCTACGAACTGAAATAGGCCCACAGCCCATAACATGCTGCCGGTGGCGCGCTCCGTGACGATCACACCGGGCGCGCGCCGCCTCTCCCGTCGATGCCCACGCCCACGCTTTCCGAACTCTCCGCCAACTCTTCCGCCGAAGCCGAAACCGGCTTGCCCTTTCCACAGCGTTACTACGCGATCCTCGTGGTCGCGCTCGGCATCACGCTCGCCGTGCTCGACGGCGCGATCGCCAACGTCGCGCTGCCGACCATCGCGCGGCACCTCCATGCGAGCGCGGCAAGCTCGATCTGGATCGTCAACGCCTACCAGCTTTCGGTGACCATCTCGCTCCTGCCGCTCGCCTCGCTCGGCGACCGCATCGGCTACCGGCGCGTGTACCTGTGCGGCATGATGCTGTTCACCGTCGCCTCGCTCGGCTGCGCGCTCGCCACCACGCTCCCCCAGCTCGCGCTCGCGCGCATGGTCCAGGGCTTAGGCGGCGCTGGCATCATGAGCGTGAACACGGCGCTCGTGCGCATGATCTACCCGCGCACGCAACTCGGCCGCGGCGTCGCCATCAACGCGATGGTGGTCGCCATCGCCTCGGCGGTCGGGCCCACGCTCGCCTCGGGCGTGCTGGCCATCGCGTCGTGGCCCTGGCTGTTCGCGATCAACGTGCCGATCGGCATCGCCGCGTTCGTGCTGGGCATGCGCGTGCTGCCCGTGAACGAGCGCCACCCGGCGCCCTACGACTACCTGAGCGCCCTGCTCAACGCCGTCGTGTTCGGGCTGCTGATTTTCGCGGTCGACGGTCTCGGCCACGGCGAGAGCAACCGGCTCGTCGCGCTCGAATTCGTGCTGGCGATCGTGATCGGCTGGTTCTTCGTGCGGCGGCAGCTCACGCAGCCCGCGCCGCTGTTGCCCGTCGACCTGCTCGCCAACCCCGTGTTCGCGCTGTCGATCAGCACGTCCGTCTGCTCCTTCTGCGCGCAGATGCTCGCGTTCGTCGCGCTGCCCTTCATGCTCCAGGAGACCTTCGGCTTCTCGCAGGTGGACACGGGCCTGCTCATGACGCCCTGGCCGCTCATCATCATCGGCGCCGCGCCGCTCTCGGGCGCCCTGTCCGACCGCTATCCGGCGGGCATGCTCGGCGGCATCGGCCTCGCGCTTTTCGCGCTCGGCCTGCTCTCGCTCGCCACGCTCGGCGCCCACCCCACGGTGTTCGATATCTGCTGGCGCATGGCCTTGTGCGGCGCGGGATTCGGTGTTTTCCAGTCGCCCAACAACCGGCAGATCCTCTCCTCCGCGCCGCGCGAACGCAGCGGCGGCGCGAGCGGCATGCTCGGCACCGCGCGCCTCACCGGGCAAACGCTCGGCGCGGCGCTCGTCGCGCTCATCTTCGGCATTGCGCCGCAACACGGGCCGACCGTCGCGCTCTATGTGGCGACGGGTTTCGCCGCCGTGGCGGCCGTGGTGAGCGTGTTGCGGCTGATACCGGGCAACGCGGCGCAAACGCCGGGCTGAATGCAAGGCTTCGCGCCACGCGCACGCGCGGCCTAACCCTGCGCACGCGCAAGCACTAACATGGGTTTAAGGCGCGCCGCTTTTTGCGGCGACGCCCGGTGTTTCCGTTCCCGGCGAGTCAACCTGCCGAAGCCGGCAAGGGGGGATTCCCATGTCACTGATCGTCGCTGGTCGGTTCACGACCTTCCCCATCGCCGAAGCCGCCGCGGAAAAGCTGTACGCGGAAGGCTTCGTCGAAGAAGACGTCAACCTGTTCTTCGTCAATCCGCGCGGCCAGCATGCGCGCCACGGCGTCCATAGCGTTGGCGCGCCGCCCGCCGCTTCGCCGCATCACACACGCAATATCACCGCGGGTGCCGTGGCAGGCGCGGTGGTGGGCGTGGTGATTTTTAGCGCTTTCTCGGCGGCGCTGCCCTCGGTCGTGATCGCCGCGGGCGTGGGCGCGTGGATCGGGGCGCGCATCGGCGCGAGCGTCGGTGCGAAGTCCGCCGCGCAGCCAACACTCGCGCACCGCGAGATCGTCCATCACGAAACGCGCAACTCCGGCGTGCTGCTCTCGGTGCATGTCTGCTACGAGAACCAGGACTGCGCCGCACAGTTACTGCGCGACGCGGGCGCCACCGATATCGAGCGCGCCTCGGGCCAGTGGCACGACGGTCACTGGGCCGATTTCGATCCGACTCGCGCGCCGATGCCGTTCGCCGAACCGAGCCGCCAGCAGGCCTGAGCGAGAGGCACGGCGAGCGTAAAAAAGAACGGCGGCCCGCAGGCCGCCGCTTGGGTGAGTGTGCGCCGAACGCGCGCCGCGCGTTCGCGTTCGATCAACCGTGCGGCGGCACCATCGCCGCCGCCAACCTCATTGCGCGCGCGTTGCCGCGCGCGGCACAGTCGTCGCCGTAGACGCGGGTGGAGATGCCGGTGCCGGTGCAGCCGGTGCGGACACCTTGTCCGCGGGCGCGGCCTGGCGCGCTCGCGCCGTGACCGACGCCGCCGTCGCGACGCTGCGCAGGTCCGTGAGGAACGTGTCGCGCCACACCGAGAGGTTGTTCTCGCGCAGCGACGCCATCATGTCCTGATAGCGCGAAACGCGCTCCGCGTGCGGCATCGAAAGCGCGCGCTCCAGCGCCTCGGCGGTCTGGTTCAGGTCGTACGGATTCACGACCAGCGCGCCCGGCAGTTGCTCCGCCGCGCCGGCGAACTGCGACAGCACCAGCACGCCGGGATCGTCGGGATCCTGCGAAGCCACGTATTCCTTCGCCACGAGGTTCATGCCGTCGCGCAGCGGCGCGACATAGCCCACCTGCGCTTCGCGGAACAGCGCCATCAGCAGGTTGCGCTCGTACTTGCGGTTCAGGTACTGGATCGGCGTCCAGTCGAGCTGCGCGAAACGGCCGTTGATGCGGCCCGCCTCGCCTTCCAGGTTGCGACGGATCGTCTGGTACGTCTGCACGTCCGAGCGCGTAGGCGGCGCGATTTGCAGGAGCGACACGCGGCCATGCCAGCCCGGCCCGTTTTGCAGCAGGCGCTCGAACGCCTGGAAGCGCTCGGCGAGTCCCTTCGAGTAGTCGAGCCGGTCGACGCTCATGATGAGCTTGCGCCCGCGCATGGCGTCACGCAGGCTGCGCACGGGCTTGCGGTCGGCAAACTGCCCGGCCGACTTCGCGATCGCGTCCGGATAGATGCCGATCGGGTAAGCGCCCACCTTCAGGATGCGGTCCCACGCGTGGACCATGCCGTCCTCGCTCGCCGTGCCGTGGCCGCCACGCTCGATGTAATCGAGGAAGGCCTGGCGGTCGGCGCCGGTCTGGAAGCCCACGACGTCGTAGTGGCACATGAACTTCATGAGCTCTTCGTGCGGCGGCACCGAGCGCATGACTTCGGGCACCGGCAGCGGGATATGCAGAAAGAAGCCGATCGGGTTCTTCACCCCGAGGTCGCGCAGGCAGCGCGCGAACGGAATCAGGTGATAGTCGTGAACCCAGATGATGTCGTCGGGCTCGATGAGCGGCTGTAGCTGGCGCGCGAGCGAAACGTTCACGCGCAGGTAGCCGCCATATTCCTGGCGCTCGTAGCGCGCGAGGTCGTTGCGGTAGTGGAACGTCGGCCAGAGCGTCGTATTGGAGAAGCCCTTGTAATACTGGTCATAGTCACGCCGGGTGAGACCTACCGTCGCGTAGGTGACGCTGCCCTGCTGCTCGATGACCGGTGCGGACGGTTCCGCGACGGTTTCGCCGCTCCACCCGAACCATACACCGCCGGTTTCCTTGAGCGCGTCGAGTACGCCGACTGCCAGCCCGCCAGCTGCGGGCCGTCCCTCCTGGGTCGGCGCAACGCGATTCGATACCACGATCAGTCTGCCCATTGCGGCTATACCTCCTGTTTCGTTGGGTCCGAAGACGATGCATAAACGACGAACGCAAGATGCGTGCCGGATCAGCAAGGTCCGGAGCAAGAAAATTTTCCGGCAACCGTCAGGACGAGCAAATTCCGCGCGGCAAGCACGCATGAACGGAAATGCCCGGTGATCAGACAGGCGATGCAATCCGCCCGCGCGCGGCGCGCGGCAATGGCGGGAACAGGCGCGCTCAGGCGTCCTGTTCCGACCCGAGATCGCGCTGGTACTCGATGCCCTCAGCCCGCGTCCCGCCTTGGTTGTGCTCGCCGTCGGGCGGCACACCGGGCGCCGGACGGTTCTGGCCCGCGGGGTCGGGCGTGACCGAAGGCGGTGGGCCGTTTTTCTCTTGCGAGTCGCGCGGGCCGCGTTTGCCCGAGTAACGTGCGGAGCGGCGCAAGGCAGGATGTCTCATGTCGATGCCTCCAGCGGCAGGCGGCCACGCGGCGGTGGCGTTTTTTTATAGTCTAGGGTTCGCCGCGTGAATTTGCCGGTAAAAAAGGCGAAGCGTTTGTAACTAGTACATAAAAACCGTCAGCTTGGCCTGACGGCGCCCGAACGGCCTCGTTGTGCGACGGTGTGCGGCACTTCTCCCGGCTCCGGCGGCGGATCGCCGATGGGGGGCACGTCGGGCTCGCCGGGTTGATCGGGTGGGGGATCGTCGGGCTGCGGGGTGTGCGCAAGCCAGGGCTTCACGCGGACGGCGTCAAGGGATTTGCAGCTCGGCATCTTTCGCTCCTCATGATGGACGCGAAACTCACACTGCAAGCGTCGTACCGCCGGTGCGCCCGCGCAAGGGCGAGCGCACGTTCTGGCTGCCGTCCGGCTGTCTGCCTGTTCCGGCTCAGGCGCCGCCGGCCACGCGCGCGGGCGCGTCGCCCTTGCCGCCGCCTTCGTTGCCGTACTCGACCAGACGGTTATAGAGCGTCTTCAGGCTGATGCCGAGAATCTCGGCCGCACGCGTCTTCACGCCGCCACACTGATCTAACGTCGCCAGAATGAGCTGGCGATCGGCGTCGGCGAGCGAGGTGCCGAACGGGATCGTCACGGCGGTGCCGGCAACCGGCTTCGAGAGCGAAATCTGCAACGGCACCGTGGCCGTGAAATCGCCGTCGTTGCCCGACATGATATGCGCGCGCTGCACGTAGTTCTTGAGCTCGCGCACGTTGCCGGGCCACGGGTAGGCCGCCAGCATCTCGCGCACGGCGGCCGGAAACTGCTTTTTCGTGCCGTGACGCTCGTTCAGTTCGTCGAGAAACGCCTGGGCCAGCAGCTCGACGTCCTTGCCGCGCTCGCGCAGCGGCGGCAGGCTGATCGGGAAGACGTTCAGGCGGTGGTAAAGGTCCAGACGCAGCTTGCCGTCGGCCACGGCCTGTTCGGGGTCGCGATTGGTCGCGGCGATCAGGCGCACGTCGGTCTCGATTTCCTTGGTCGTGCCCACGCGCATGAACATGCCGGTTTCGAGCACGCGCAGCAGCTTCACCTGAAGCTCGACCGGCATCTCGGTGATTTCGTCGAGGAACAGCGTGCCGCCGTTCGCGCGCTCGAAATAGCCCTTGTGCTG